>CAYVCR010000113.1:0-4840 GCA_964450205.1 uncultured Oscillospiraceae bacterium
ATCTGATCCTGGATGCCATGGCAAAGCTGTTTGCTCCCATCCTGGCCTTCACCTGTGATGAGATCTGGCAGGCCATGCCCCACCGCAGCAATGATGACAAGCGCAACATCCTGCTCAATCAGATGCCCGAGAGCTTTGCAGCCTACTGTCTGGACGATGCTGCTATGGAGAAGTGGGCGTTGGTCATGAAACTGCGTCAGGATGTGAACGGTGTGCTGGAGATCGCCCGCGCCGACAAGCGCATCGGCAAGGCTTTGGAGGCACACGTAAGCCTGCAGTGCGACGATGCTGCCGTAAAGAGTGCCTGCGAGGGTCTCAACCTGGCAGAGATCTGCATCGTGTCCTCCTGTGATTGGGAAGCGCCTGCCGAGGGTGCTACCGTCGGCACCGGCACCAACCTGCCCGGTCTGACCGTGGGTGTCACCGAGGCCCGGGGCGAGAAGTGCCCCCGCTGCTGGATGCACTCTACTTCCGCCAACACCGAGGGCCTCTGCCCCCGCTGCGCTGCGGTCATCTCCCGGATGGAACTGGAGATCGAATAATACAAAAAGCCCTGCTCGAAAGAGCAGGGCTTTCATCATTAAAACGGATGTAACAGAAAACGCAGCCATAATCTGCGGCGCTTTTTCTTCCAATACTTCTTCCCCCGGGGAGAGCTGCGCTTGATCTCCTGATTTAAGTAATCCAGCCGATACTTGAAATCCCGAAAGTTAAAAATCAATCTTGCCAACAGGAGTATCGCAAGCAGACAAGCCAGCAAAATGAGAATTACGTGTGCGTCCATGCCATCCTCCCTTACATGCGATACTATTATCCATGAGCGCATCATATAAATTATAACTCTATCGTACTAGTGTGTCAAGGTAATATTTGTCGCACAAAGGCCTATAATAGCAACTTCCACCCTGATATTTCAGGGTGGAAGTTGTAATGATCATTCCATAATAAAGCGCCAGGGGCGGTCTTGGTCCTCTTGGGAAGCATAGCCAATGCCCACCCGCTTGTCCGTAGTCACCGTGCAAATAAAGCCGTCATCTTCCAGCCAAATGCTATTGCTGCAGGCGCTTTGGCCGTTCAGCGCTCCGGTGATACCCATGGCTTTTGTCAGCCTGCCAGGACCGGGGGCTTCGCAGCAGGCACGGATCAGTACCGCCTCCGGCTGGTTCTCTTCGCCGGTGACGATATTCATGAGCCAGTGCATGCCATAGCACAGGTAGATATACAGTGTTCCTGCCTCCCGGTACATGGTTTCCGTGCGCTTGGTCCTGCCCTTGTGGGCATGGCAGGCGGTGTCGGCTTCGCCGCAGTAGGCCTCCGTTTCTGAAATGCGCAGCCGCTGACCGCCGAATACGATCACCTTGCCCACCAGGTCTTTGGCAACCTCCAGGCAGGGCCTGCGGTAAAAATCATAGCTTAGCTTCATATCCTTACTTCCCAAAAAACCTCTGCCGCCTGCTTCAGCATCTGCCGGATGGGAATACCGCCAAAGCCCAGCCGGGAAATGGTAAGGCCGGTCTTTCCTAAAACTCTGTATTCCATAGGTTTTCTCCTGTTTTCACGGTTTTCTATTATAGTACAATATCCCGAATGCAAAAGGCAACTCTTTTATTGATAAATAAAAATTTTTATGCTACAATCATTTTAGAAAAATATGGCACAACATAAGGAGGACTTTTCTATGGATTACAAGAAGCTCCAAAACGGCAGCGACATCCGCGGTGTGGCCCTGGAGGGCATTGCGGGTCAGCATGTCAATCTGACGGAAGCCGCCTGCCGGGACATCGGCCGTGGTTTTGCCCTGTGGCTGAAGGACAAGTACGGCAAGGATCTGCTCCGGGTGGCCGTGGGCCGGGATTCCCGTCTGTCCGGTGAAACTCTGTGCGGCTGGATCTGCGAAGCTATGGTGCAGCAGGGTCTGCAGGTGACCAATTTTGGTATGGCCAGCACCCCCGCCATGTTCATGTCCACTGTAACAGAGGGCTATGCCTTCGACGGCTCTGTGATGATCACTGCCAGCCATCTGCCCTTTAACCGCAACGGCTTTAAGTTCTTCACCCCCCAAGGTGGTCTGGAGAAGGCTGACATCGCCCAGATCCTGGCATACGCAGGCGGTGACGAGACTACCGGTCTGGCAGCAGGCGCGCTGGTGCAGGGCCAGTTTATGGATGCCTATGCCAAGATCCTGGCTGACAAGATCCGCGCTGCTACCGGAGAAGAGAAGCCTCTGGAAGGTTTCCGGATCGTTGTGGATGCAGGCAACGGTGCAGGCGGCTTCTATGTGGATAAGGTCCTGCAGCCTTTGGGTGCTGATACCCGAGGCAGCCGCTACTTAGACCCCGACGGCAGCTTCCCCAACCATATTCCCAACCCCGAGGATAAGGCCGCCATGGAGAGCATCATGGAGGCTGTCCGGGAAACAAATGCCGATTTGGGTATTATCTTCGACACCGACGTGGACCGGGCAGGCGCTGTGCTTGCTGACGGCAGCGAGCTGAACCGGAACCGGATCATCGCCATGCTCGCCGCCATTTTGCTGCGGGAGCATCCCGGCACTACCATCGTCACTGACTCCATCACCTCCACCGGCCTTGCCAAATTTATCCAGGAAAAGGGCGGCGTGCACCACCGCTTCAAGCGGGGCTACCGGAACGTGATCAACGAGTCCATCCGGCTGAACAACCTGGGCCAGGACAGCCAGCTGGCTATCGAGACCTCCGGTCACGGCGCATTCAAGGAAAACTACTTCCTGGACGACGGTGCTTATATTGTCACGAAGCTGCTCATCGAGCTGGCTAGGGGCAAGAAGGAAGGCTACACTCTAGAGTCTATGATCGCCTCTTTGGAAGAGCCTGCCGAGAGTGTGGAGTTCCGCATGAACATCCTGCAGGAGGACTTCAAGGCTTACGGTCAGCAGGTCATTGACGCGCTGAATGCTTACGTAGGTAAGCAGGAGGGCTGGTCTTTGGCGCCCAGCAACTACGAGGGTGTCCGGGTCAATCTGGACGAAAACCACGGTAACGGCTGGTTCCTGCTCCGCCTGAGCCTCCACGATCCCCTGCTGCCGCTGAACATCGAAAGCAATGAAGCAGGCGGCGCAAAGAAGATCGCCAAGGAATTGGCTGGCTTTATCGCCGGCTGCGACAAGCTGGATGCAGCCAAGCTGCTGGATTTTGCAAAATAAAAACTTGTAGGGCGGGGGCTTGCTCCCGCCGCTACTGTTTATATGGATTCCTTCTCATTTTTATGATTATATGGATTGGTGAATTGCACTATTGTAAAACATGCCGCGAAACTTGAAAGAGATGAGGAGCGTGAATATGAAACGGATTTCTGCAATAATGATTGCCTTTATTTTTCTGATCACATTCGTTGGATGTAGTGATTATTGGCGATGTTACAACGACCCGGGACCGCAGTCCTATGCATTTGAGGCCCAGTACATCCGCACAGGTTATTCCGAGGACCAAAACTACCCGTATCATGTGGTAATCGACTCGAAAAAGGAACTGGAAGCCTACTATGAAGCCAACAAAGGACGTTTCGATTTAGAGCGCAGAGAAGTGGTCCACTCAGAAACCTCAATTGGTTTTTTGGATGCCTGTGACAAATATGACGATGCCTATTTTGAGCGGCAAAACTTGGTACTGATTGTTCTTGAGGAAGGAAGCGGCTCTGTTCGACACGAAATCACGGATGTACGACATGCCTACAACGAAAATGGCGCTCCAATAGGCTGGGATATAACTATCAACCGCATTGTCCCCGAAACAACAACAGAGGATTTGGCACAGTGGCATCTGTTTCTTGAAGTCCAGATGGGTAAAATGATTGAGAGCGATGACAAGGTATGGATCAACGGCAAACTCAGCGGCAATGCTGAGCACTAATTTCTAATTCGTCAAATGATCAACCGCAGCACCGGTGATTGGTGCTGCGGTTGTTTTATCGGCAGACGGCGGGAGCAAGCCCCCGCCCTACACTGATTTATTTTGCGTTTGTGAGAATCTGCACCAACAGGGCGGTGCAGGCTTCCATGTCTTCGATGGCGATATACTCGAACTTGCCGTGGAAATTCTGACCGCCGGTGCACAGGTTGGGACAGGGCAGACCCATAAAGGACAGCCGGGCACCGTCGGTACCACCGCGAATGGGTACCACCAGCGGCTCCATGCCCACATCCTGCATGGCCTGCAAAGCCCGCTCCACGATATACATGCAGGGTTCGATCTTCTCTTTCATGTTGAAGTAGCTGTCTCGCAGGTGCAGCTCCACTGTGCCCCAGCCGTACTTGTCATTCAGGAACTTGGCCGCCGCCTCCATGACCTGCTTTTTCTGGTTGAATAGGTCCATATCGTGGTCACGGATAATATAACGCAAGGTGGTGTGCTCCACGCAGCCTTCCATATCTGTCAGGTGGATGAAGCCCTCATAGCCTTCGGTGGATTCCGGCTTTTGGTGGGCAGGCAGCAGGCTCTGGAACTCCATAGCGATATACTGGGAGTTGACCATTTTATCCTTGGCTGCGCCCGGGTGGATATTCAGTCCCTTAAACTCTACGCGGGCACCGGCTGCGTTGAAATTCTCATACTCGATCTCACCGACTGTGCCGCCGTCGACCGTATAGGCATAGTCAGCACCGAATTTCTCCACATCGAACAGGTCTGCCCCTCTGCCGATCTCCTCATCGGGGGTGAAGCCGATCTTCAAAGTTGCGTGGGGCAGATCGCTGTGCAGGAGGATCTGGGCAGCTGTCATGATCTCGGCCACGCCCGCTTTATCGTCTGCGCCCAGCAGGGTCGTGCCGTCAGTGACGATCAGGTGCTTGCCGATGCAATTTTGC
>CAYVCR010000114.1:0-4827 GCA_964450205.1 uncultured Oscillospiraceae bacterium
CATCGTCACCTTTGACGACGCCATGGACGTCATGGAAGACGAGGCCACCGAGGATATGGAGATCATGGGCGGTATGCTGCCCTCGGAAAAGACCTACCTGAAAAGCTCTGTGTGGGAGCTGTTCAAAAACCGCATCCCCTGGCTGCTGCTGCTGATGGTGGGCGCTACCTTTACGGGCATGATCATCAACGGCTTTGAAAGTGCCCTGACGCCGACGCTGGTGGCCTTTATCCCCATGCTGATGGGTACCGGCGGTAACTCCGGCTCCCAGTCCTCCGTTACGATCATTCGTGCCCTGAGCCTGGGAGAGCTGGAATTTTCCGACCTGCCCCGGGTCATCTGGAAGGAGATCCGCACGGCAGTGCTGTGCGGCGTGGTGCTGAGTGTGGTGTGCTTTGCCAAGGTTTGGCTGATCGACAAGCTGCTTTTGGGTAACGACGGCATCGACCTGATGATCAACGCGGTGATCTGCCTTGCTATGGCGGTGACGGTGCTGGTCGCCAAACTGGTGGGCTCGATCCTGCCTATGGTGGCAAAAGCCATTAAGGTGGATCCTGCGGTGATGGCCAGTCCTTTCATCACCACCATCGTGGACGCCCTGTCCCTGCTGGTGTACTTCCTGTTCGCAAAGCTTTTGCTGAAGTTATAGAACGCAGGGCGGGGGCTCGCTCCCGCCGTTATCTCCCTAAACGATAATCCGCAGACGGCCTTGCCTGTCTGCGGATTTTACCATACAATGAAAATGGTGATGAAATATGGAGAATTGCTTACCTCAAAGAAAACACCCTCGGTTAGCTGACTATGATTACTCTACCGCCGGTGCCTACTATATTACCATCTGCACGCAAAACCGGCGCTGCTTGCTATCACAAATCGTAGGGCGGGGGCTCGCTCCCGCCGAAACGGTTTACACTGCATATGGAAATATAGCAAAGGAACAATTGCTTTTATTAGAGAAAAGATACCCCACATTAAAAATAGATCAATATGTGATCATGCCCAATCACATTCATGCAATTCTTGTATTAGAAGACGCGGCGGGAGCAAGCCCCCGCCCTACGATCACGGATATTATCTGCGCATATAAATCGCTGACCACAAGAGAATGCAAAAAGGCGCATCCCATAGACAAAATGTTTCAGACATCATTTTATGAGCATGTGATCCGTGGGCAGGCCGATTACGACGAAATTGCTGAATACATTACCAATAACCCCAAACAATGGGAACTGGATAAGCTGTATTCGGAAGAATGAGGGAGGTTTTAGTGCGGTGCAAAGCTGCTAGACAAATTGGAATTTTCCAAATTAAAAGATGCCTTTGTTATATTTGATCATAGCACGAAAACTCACAACAAGTCCAAGAATAATGCTAATAATCAAAAAGGCAGTTCCGACTAAAATGAAGACGTTGTTTTCGGCATATAGGGTTACAGCAGACAGAACACTGAATATGATTATACCGACGCCAACAATAATAGTACCTAAGCCTACTTGTTTTCCAAACGGTATCCTATCTTCCTCCGATACACGATGTCTGTGATACGAGTGAAGCGAGGATATATTTCCTCGCATATTTGAAACTCCAAGAACAATACACACAACCCCTACGAGACATGTAACAATACTGCCTACCATGATATAGCCTCCGCCAAATTCAAGTTTATCTAACTGGTGATACTGTATCACAATTTGGAATATTACGCAACAACGGGCACAGCGGTATGCTGTGCCCGTCGGCTTTTTATTTACTTGACCAGCAGCTCTGCGATCTGGATACAGTTGGTGGCAGCGCCCTTACGGACCTGGTCGCCGCAGCACCACAGGCTGATACCGCACTCATCGGTCAGGTCGGGACGGATACGGCCCACGAACACGATATCCTGGTCGGTGGTCTCCAGAGGCATGGGGTAGATCTTGTTGTTAAGATCGTCCATGAGCTTGCAGCCGGGGGCCTTGGCAATGGCCTCGCGGACTTCCTCGACGGTCACGTGTCTGTCAAAATGACAGCTGACGGAGATGGAGTGGCTGCGGACCACGGGCACGCGGATGCAGGTGCAGGTGACCTTCAGCTCGGGCAGGTGCATGATCTTTCTGCCCTCGTTCTGCATCTTCATTTCCTCGCTGGTGTAGCCCTCAAACTGCTCACCGCCGATCTGGGGGATCAGGTTGTAGGCGATCTGGTAGGGGAACACCTTGGGCGCGTAGCTTTCACCCTTGCTGAGGGCTTCCACCTCGTTCATCAGCTCCACGGGGCCCTCGGCACCGGCACCGGACACGGCCTGATAGGTAGAGGCGGTCATGGTGCGAATGGGGGACAGGGCGTTCAGCGCATTGACTGCGGTAACCGTGATGATGGTGGAGCAGTTGGGATTGGAGATGATGCCATTGTGCCACTTCACATCCTCGGGATTGACCTCGGGCACCACCAGGGGCACCTTGGGATCCATACGGAAGGCGGAGGAGTTATCCACAAACACAGCGCCGGCGGCCACGATGGCAGGGGCGAAGCGCTTGGCGATGTCGTTCTCGGCTGCACCCAGGACGATGTCCACGCCGGTGAAAGCCTCATCGCAGGCCAGGCCGATGGTTACATCCTCACCCTTGAATTTCAGGGTCTTGCCTGCGCTGCGGGCGCTGGCCAGGGGGATCAGCTTACCCACGGGGAAGCTGCGCTCTTCCAAAATTTTGATCATTTCCTGTCCCACAGCGCCGGTGGCACCCAGGACAGCAACGGTATAGAGTTTACTCATAGCATTGCCTCCTCACTTAATAAAGCTGCTGTACAGAACGCGGATGGCTTCGTTGAAGTCCTTGTTATCCACGCCGAAGATGATATTCAGCTCGTCGGGACCCTGGTTGATCATGCGGATATTGATGCCGGCCTTGCCCAGGGCGGCAAAGATCTGACCGGATACACCGGGGCGGGCAGCCATCCGGTGACCCACAGCGGCTACGATGGCCACGTTCTCCATCACGTTCAGCTTATCGGGCTTCACATCCTGCTGGATCTGGGCCAGAATGCTGTACAGGTGGGGGGCCAGAGTCTCGGTGGGTACCACCAGGGACACGTTGTCGATGCCGTTGGGCACAAAGTCCACAGAAATGCCGTGGCGCTCCAGAACGGTCAGCACCTTACGCAGCACGCCGTCCTGGCTGGTCATGCCCCGCTTGAACATGGTGATGATGGAGAAATCCTTCTTGCCTGTAATGCCGGTGATGACCCGGTGGGGATCGGCCTCGGTATCAAAGCGTTCCTTGATAATGGTGCCGGGGTGCTCCGGCTCGTTGGTGTTGCGGATGTTCAGGGGGATGTTCTTCTCACGGACGGGGAAAATGGTGCCCTCGTGGAGCACCTGGGCACCTGCGTAGCTCAGCTCCCGTAGCTCGTCATAGGTGACCTCGGAGATGGGCTGAGGATTTTCCACGATCCGGGGATCGGCCATGAGAATGCCGGACACATCAGTCCAGTTTTCGTACACATCGGCATTCAGAGCAGCAGCGGCCAGAGAGCCGGTGATGTCACTGCCGCCACGGGTGAAGGTGCGCACAGCACCGTTGGGCATCACGCCGTAGAAGCCGGGGATCACGATGCCCTCGCCCTTGACCATAGTCTGCAGGGCGGCGTAGGAGGCCTTCTTATCCACAGTGCCGTCCATGCCAAACTGGATCCAGTCGGCTGCGTCCACAAACTGGAAGCCCAGGAAGGCAGCCATCAGCTTGGCGGAGAAATACTCGCCCCGGCTGACCAGAAAATCCTGGGAGATCTTCTTTTTATCCAGCTGCTTTTTCAGCTCGGCAAATTCTGTTTCCAGATCCAGCTGCAGACCCAATTCGTCCCGGATCTCCAAATACCGGGAGGTGATCATCTGGAAAACCGCATCACAGGAAACACCGTACTGCACATGGGCATGGCACAGATACAGCAGGTCGGTGATCTTGTGATCCTGACTGTTACGCTTGCCGGCGGCAGACACGATGATCACACGGCGGTGGGGGTCTGCCAGCACGATATCGCGTACCTTCCGGTATTGACCGGCGTCTGCCATGGAGGAGCCGCCGAATTTACAGACTTTCAGCATATTTTTAACCTTCTTTCAAAAGGGAATGGGAAAATTATTCGGCCAATGCGGCGATGAAAGCATCGGGATGCTCCTTACGCCAGGCGTGCATGGCTTCCACGGAAACAGGCTTTGTCACGATGGCATCGCCCCAACGCTCCTGTGTGTTCTCTTCCAGCCAGCTGTCGCTTGCACAGCTGACATAGTAACACAGCTGATCGGTGTTGGCGGCAGCCAGCTTTTCGCCGTAGGGAGAGTAAAAGCCCTTGCCGGCCAGCAGGTCAGCACAGTCCTGCACTACATTGTATGCGGTGGGGTAACGGCCTGCGCCCTGACCGTAGAAGCTCATACGGCCGGAGGCACTGCCGACCAGGGTGATCAGATTATAGTTGGCAGGTACGGCTGCCTCGGGAGCACCGGCAGGCACCAGCGTGGGCTGCACATAGGCGCTGAAGCCGTTTTCTGTTCGCTTGCCGGTGGAGATCAGCTTACACACCAGCCGGTGGGCGTTGAAGTTGAGCACGTCCGCATCCCGGACCTTGCTGATGCCGGCCACGGGAACGGTGGCAGGGTCCAGGCTGATACCAAAGGCGATGTTGGAAGACAGGATCACCTTGTGCCAGGTGTCGATGCCCTCCACGTCAGTGGTGGGGTTGGCCTCGGCGTAGCCCAGCTTCTGGGCCTGTGCCAAAGCGTCGGCATAGTTAAGACCCAACCGGGTCATGGAGTCAAGAATATAGTTGCAGGTGCCGTTCATGATACCGCCA
>CAYVCR010000115.1:0-4787 GCA_964450205.1 uncultured Oscillospiraceae bacterium
CGGGCTGCTGCCACCATGGTAGGTACAGTGGAAGACTTCATGGATACACAGGTATCGTAGAAGCCGTACTTCTCCAACAGCGCCAAGTGCTGGAAAGCACTTTCTACCAATGCTTCGGCTGTGGGATGGCCGTATTTCTCCAGTAGTTTCTTATCCAGGCTGCCGCCGTTGACACCGATGCGGATAGGGATCTTCCGCTCCTTACACACGTCAACAACAGCCTTGACCCGGTCCTCTCCACCAATATTGCCCGGATTGATGCGGATCTTGGCCGCACCGCCCTCGGCAGCTGCAATGGCCAGTTTATAATCAAAGTGAATATCTGCCACCAGGGGCAGGGGCGACTCCTTACAGATCTCCGCAAAGGTCTTGGCAGCATCCATATTGGGAACAGCCAGTCTTGCGAGCTGACAGCCGGCGGAGGCCAGCTGACGGATCTGCGTCAGAGACCCCTCCACATCGGTGGTCTTGGTATTGAGCATGGACTGGATCACCACCGGCGCACCGCCGCCGATGAGCACGCCGCCCACATTTATCTGTCTTGTCATAAATGATTACCTCTTGAAGATGGCAAAGATATCCTTAAACAGGATCAGACCCATGAGGATCAGCAGGATCACCATGCCGGCCGCATGGATATAACCCTCATACTTGGGATCGAGTTTCTTTTTGGTGATGGCTTCGATCACTGTGGTCAGCAGCAGGCCAACCACACGTCCGCCATCCAGTGCCGGAATGGGCAACAGATTCATGACTGCCAAATTCACTGCGATCATGCCGCCAAAGGACAAAAGATTCAACAGTGCGATACCGGTGGTATCCGATTCTGTGGCTACCTCTGTCATCATATTGACGATGCCCACAGGGCCAGCCACATCTTTCACACCGGCCTTGCCGGTAAGGAGCATTTGCAGACTCAGGCGAACATTGCGTACATTGTCTACAGTCACCTTCCACACATACTCCAGCTTATCCAGGAAGCCAGCTTGTGTTACCTGTCCGTAGCTGAAGCCATAGTGCAGATATTCTTCCCCATTTTCGTCCGTATGGGTATGGGCCATGGTCAGGTTCTCAAGGGTCAGCTTTTTACCGTTGCGCAGGACCGTCACGTCGTGCTCGACCGTATCATTCAGACTCAAAATAACGGAGATATCGCCATTGATATAGACTTTCTCTCCGTCCAGCTCCAGGAACACATCCCCTACCTGCAGGCCCTCTTCATGATCGAATACACAGCAGTCGGTAAATTCCACGATCTGCGGCTCCACGATCTGATCGCCGGGCAGAAACAGGCAGGCAAAGATCACAAAGCCTGCGATAAAGTTCATGGCAGAGCCGGCGATCAAAATGATCAGCCGCTTCCACCAGGCTGCCTTTTGGAAGGACCGGGGATTATCCGTATCCTCGTCCTCTCCCTCCATGGCGCAGTAACCGCCGATTGGGATACAGCGGATCGAATACCTTGTTTCTCCCCTTTGCCACTTGACAATGGCAGGGCCCATGAACATGGAAAATTCATTGACCTGCACACCGGACAGCTTAGCCGCAATAAAGTGGCCCAATTCGTGGATAAAGATCAGAAAGCTGAAGATAAGGATCGCAAAGATAATGGCCAGAATAATGCTCATAAAGGTCCTCGCTTAAAAATCATTTTGCCTGCCGGACGGCCAGACGGGCCAGGCGGTCAGATTCCAAAATCTGCTCCAACGTGGGATTCTGGATAAAGGGCACCGCAGCTACGGCCCGTTTTACAAGATCATAAATATCATAGAAGCCGATCTCATCGTTTAAAAACAGGGCAACGGCTTCTTCGTTGGCACCGTTCATGACCGGGCAGGCAGTGCCGCCCTTTTGGGCGCATTCCCGGGCCAGCGCAAGACAAGGGAATGCTTCCATATCCGGCGCTGTAAAGGTCAGCGGACCGCAAGCAGTCAAGTCCAGCGCCGGGGCGGGACAAGGCATGCGCTCCGGGTAGGTCATGGCCAGCTGGATGGGCAGGCGCATATCGGGACTGCCCAGCTGAGCCATCACCGCGCCGTCTACAAATTCTACCATGGAATGGACGATGCTCTGCCGGTGGATCAGTACATCCACCTGCTCCAAAGGCAGACCGTACAGCCGCATGGCTTCGATGACCTCCAGACCCTTGTTCATCAGAGTAGCACAGTCAATGGTGATTTTCGCGCCCATCTTCCAGTTGGGGTGGCGCAGAGCATCGGCTTTGGTGACCATCCCCAGTTCTTCCTTGGTCTTGCCATAGAACGGGCCGCCGGAGCAGGTGAGCAGAATTCGCTTGATCTCCCGTTTCTCCCCTGCGCCCATCAGGCACTGGTAGATGGCAGAGTGCTCCGAGTCCACCGGGATGATCTGCACATTGTTGGCCTGTGCCTCTGCCATGACCAATTCGCCTGCGCAGACAAGGGTCTCCTTGTTGGCAAGGCCAATGCGCTTACCGGCACGAATGGCCGCCAAAGTCGGCTTCAGACCAACCATGCCCACCACAGCAGTGATAACGCAGTCAGCCTCCGGGATGGTGGCCGCTGCGATCAGGCCTTCCTCGCCCCACATGATCTGCACAGGCAGGTCGGCGACAGCAGACTGCAATTCTGCTGCTGCCGCTTCCGTGGCCATGACTGCCAGCTTGGGGCGGTATTTGCGGCACTGATCGGCCATGCGCTCCACGCTCCCACCGGCAGTCAGTGCCGCCACAGGCAGTCCCAGATTGTCGATAATATCCAGGCTCTGGCGGCCAATGGAGCCGGTGGAGCCAAGAATGCTGACACACTTTACCATATCACTTCACCGCGAAGGGGATCAGAAGCAGCAGTGCTTCTATCAGCGGAGATACCAGTGTCAGAGAATCCAACCGGTCCATGACACCGCCGTGGCCGGGGAATATCTTGCCATAGTCCTTGATGCCGGTCTGACGCTTAACAGCGGAGTAGAACAGATCGCCCAGGATGGATGCACCTGCACCCAGCAGGCCGTACAGCAGGCACAGCCAATAATTGACCTGCAGACCGCAGATCAGATCCAGCACCAGGCCGTAAATTACCATGCCTGCCATGGCGATCACAACACCGCCAACGGCACCTTCAATAGTCTTATTGGGGCTGATGACCGGGGACATCTTATGCTTACCGAAGGCGCGACCGCAGAAGTAAGCGCCTGCATCAGGCATAAAGCAGGCCACAAAGGGCGTAGCGATCAGATATCTGCCCAGCTCCATATCCAGAATACGCACCAGGGCACCAATAAAGAAGGGCACGATAATACCTGCCACATAGCAAAGGCCGATTTTTTGGTAAGGCAGCTTGCCGTGGCTGATCATCATTTCCATGTACAACAGGGCTGTGAATACAAGGATACCCACAAGTGCGACTGCGTAACCCAATTCGAAATGGAACCAAAGCACCGCAAAAGCAGCCATGACTGCCGAATAGATCATAAGGCGCAGGTGCTTCACAAGGCCGGTGCCCCACAGCAGCTCATAGGCCGCCACTGCCGCGAGCAGGCTGGCCAAAATAGCGGTGCAGATCTTAGGCAGCACAAACAAAAAAACGATGATCACAGGCAGCAGGATCACTGCAGTTAAAATTCTTTTTTTCATAGTTAGACGCCTCCAAACCGGCGGTTACGCCGATGGTATTCCGCAATGGCCTCGTCCAGGTCTTCCGGCTGGAAATCGGGCCACAGAACATTCAAAAACACATATTCCGAGTACGCAGACTGCCACAGCAGGAAATTACTGGTACGCATTTCCCCGGAGGGCCGAATGATCAGCTCCGGATCCGGTACATCGGCTGAATACATATAAGAAGAAAGCAATGCTTCCGTCAGCTCTTCCGGCTGACGCTTGCCGTCAGCTACGTCCCGGGCAAAGGCCTGGGTCGCTTTGACGATCTCATCTCTGCCGCCGTAATTCAGGCAGAAATTGACCTGCACATCATAGTCAGCAGAACGGGACTGTGCATCATTGCACAGCTTCTGCAGTTTCGGTGAGAGACGGCTCAGATCGCCGAAAAAGCGGAAGCGGACGCGGTTCTTTTCCATGTCCCGCAGGGCTTCCTCCAGGTACTTGCCCAGCAGGCGCATGATCCCTGCCACTTCGTCCTTCGACCGCTTCCAGTTCTCGGTAGAGAAAGCATAGACAGTCAGGTACTCCACACCCAGTGTGCGGCAATAATTGGCAGTACGGCGAAAAGCCTCAGCACCGGCAGCATGACCTGCCGTACGGGGCAATCCCCTTTTCTTGGCCCAGCGGCCGTTGCCGTCCATAATAATAGCAATATGCCGGGGGACAGGCGGGGTATTCTTGTTTACTTCAGAAACTTCCATACAGGGTCTCCATATTTAAGCAAAATAGCGGTAATGGGGGCGCAAGCGCCCCCAATCGCAAGCTATCTTTAGATAGCCATCAGTTCCTTTTCCTTGGCAGCCAGTGCTTCGTCGGCCTTCTTGATGTTCTTATCCAACAGATCCTGCAGATCCTTTTCGGCCTTCTTCTGCTCGTCCTCGGTGATCTCGGAATTCTTCTTCAGTTTCTTGATATAATCCATACCGTCACGGCGGATATTACGCATTGCCACCTTAGCCTCTTCGGCATACTTCTTGACCTGCTTGACCAGTTCCTTACGGCGCTCCTCCGTCAGCTGGGGGAAGATCAGACGGATCACGCGGCCGTCATTCTGGGGATTGATACCCAGCTCGGAAGTCTGGATAGCCTTCTGAATGTCCTTCAGCAGCTTGGTATCCCAGGGAGAGATCACCAGGGTACGGGCATCGGG
>CAYVCR010000116.1:0-4752 GCA_964450205.1 uncultured Oscillospiraceae bacterium
GCAACTGCCTTCTAAGCAGTAGGTCAGGGGTTCGAGTCCCTTCTGGCGTGCCACTGCCTTCGGCAGAAAGTAATAAGTAATAGTGAATAAGTTACTTCTTCACTATTAACTCTTACCTCTTACTTCAAACATGGTGGGTGTAGTTCAATTGGCAGAGCACTGGATTGTGGTTCCAGGCGTTGTGGGTTCGAGTCCCATCACCCACCCCATAAAAAACTCCGATGCAAATGCATCGGAGTTTTTTATGATGTGCGTCTTGCGGCACGTGATATAGGCATAATTTTCGCTTGCCGTTATAAAAAATGGAAAAAAAAACCAAATACCTCTTTATTTTTTGAAATATAGGAGTATAATAAAAATCGAGATTTTATACCCAGTGAAAATCTAAAATTACATAAGGAGTTACATTATGGGAGAGAGTAAAAGAAGAACAGGCAAGTTTTTCAAGCGTGCCCTGCTCGTTGTTCTGTGCTTTGTGCTGGTCACAGGCACCGCTTTGACGATCATGGCGGCCAACCTGTCCGGCGACATCAACGGCGACGGCAAGGTCACTGCTTTTGACGCGCAGCTGCTGGCAGAGTACCAGGCAGGCAAGCGTGAACTGACGGCAGAGCAGTTGCTGCAGGCTGCCGGATTGACCGTTCGGAACATTATCAATATGATTTTGGGCCGGAGCCTGGAGGACGATTCTTCCTTGGCAGAGGGCATCCAGGTGACTGTCGAGGTGACCGCTGAGGATGGTGTTGTGACCGAAGCCGTGTCCTTCAGCGAGGGCATTATTTCTGTCACTGTGCCTGCGGGCGTGAAGGTCACCGGCGAGACCCTGACACTGACAGTGCAGCAGAAGGCTGCCTCTGAAAGCAACGTGATGCTGGAGGATGGCCAGGAGCTGCTGCCCCTGGATATCCATATTGACGGTATCAGCGCGGAGAATACTGTGCCTGTTATCATCTGCGTGGGTGGTGCACTGGATGCCGGTCTGAACCTGGGCAACTTGACCCTGTACCACGTGGAAAACGGTGTGTCCAATCCTATGACCCAGGTGGAGAGCGCGGACGCACTGAGCGCACATAACGATTTCTATTACGATCCGGCCAACGGTGATATCACCGTTTCCATGGCAACATTCTCCGAAGTTGCCATGGTCTCCGATACCGATAAGGTATGGAAAGGCGAATGTGACAGCTCTTGGTATAAGGAAGATGAAGAATCTTTTGAGATCTTCAATGCTGACCAGCTGGCAGGCTTAGGCAAGCTGGTCGATGATGGTCATACCTTTAAAGGCAAAACCGTGACGCTGTGCATGGATGTGACACTCAGTGACGGCAGCCACGCGGACAGAACCATTCCCTTTGACCCCATCGGCTATGGTTACGCTTATGACACGACCAACGGCAGAGCCTTCAAGGGCACCTTTGACGGCAACGGCAACACGATCTACAACCTCTATCAGAACGGCTGGGATCTTGGTTATAGCTACAGCACTGCCGGCGGCGGCCTGTTTGCCTCTGTTTACGGCGCCACCATCAAAAACCTGACCATGGACAATGCCTACATCGTTATGGAGTGCATCGACATGGGTACGGTGGTCGGCTATGCTCAGGGCGACTGTACCTTTGAAAATATTGTTGTGAGAAATTCCACCCTTGCCAACTATCAGCGCTACACCGGTGGCGCCATCGGCGAGGTCAGCAACGGCCACCATATTCTGAAAAATGTGGATGTGGAGGCCACCACCACTGTGGGCACCCTGTGGGGCGACTTTGACGCTGCCGTTGGCGGCATCATCGGCGGCAAGTGGGGACACAGCTATGATACTGAGGCAGGTAAGGACGGTTACCAGGTTTCCGTGTATATGGAAAAATGTGATTCGGCTGCCAAGCTGGATGTTTATAACGATGTGACCTCTGCCTACCAGTGGTACTCCTACCGCCGCGCCGGTATGCTCATCGGCTATACAGGGGAAAGCGAGAACGTCAACGGCAGAACCGAGGCCACCGCTTCCTTCCTGAAAACCAAAGATTGTACCGTCCAGTACGGCGACTGGGTCAATTATCACTACTGTGAATTTGACGGCACCACCAGCCTGAGCGCCCGTTATCCCTGGGTGCGTGTGGAGGCCAGCGAATTTAACGGTGCTTACTCCAACCCCCGCTACGGTGTGCCCACCTTTAGCGAGCAGACACTCGATGTTACAGCCCATGATGAGAATGACGGCTGCCATGTAGACGGCGACGGCCACAATGTGGAGATCGTCTTTAACCAGCTCTACGGCGGCGGCCAGGGCTGCTACGGCGGCAACAGCCACGTGGATAATGGTGTAACCGTGATCGGTGCGATCGAGCCTACAACCAAGTTTGTATCCACCGTAAAGTATGTCCAAACCGGTACTACTGTCACGCTGGGCGACCTGTTCCAGGCTGCTGATGGCGCAGACATCCAGTCTGCTTATGTCTATGCCTTCGTATCTCCCGCAAATGAAGCGTCTACCGTTAAGAGCACAAAGACGACTCCCTCGGCGGATACAGACTGGGAGAAGCTGACGATCACCTTCTCCGGCACCGGCGAGGCCAAGATCGTTATTTCCGACTACTATTACTGTACCGAAACTGTGCTGAATGTGACTGTTGGTAATCTTGGTTATGTCCTGGTTACCGATGCGGCTACTCTGTCCGTTGACGACAAGATCGTGATTGCTGCTGCGGATGCTGACTATGCATTGAGTACTACCCAGAACAATAATAACCGCGGTCGAGCTGCTGTTACGAAAGCTAACGATACAGTTACCTTTGGTGAAGATGTACAGATTCTGTCCATCAAGGAAGGCACTGTCGACGGTACTTGGGCATTCTATACGGGTAGTGGTTACCTGCATGCTGCGTCTAGCAGTTCTAACTATCTGAGAACGCAGGCCACCAACGATGCAAATAGCTCCTGGACAATCACGATTGAGGATGGAACAGCTACTGTTGTTGCACAGGGAGCCAATACCAACAACTGGATGCGATACAATAGCACCAATGGTCTTTTCTCCTGCTATAGCACAACCAGCTTGCAAACGGATATTGCTATTTACAAACTGAGCATTGTTTGTACACATGACAACGCAGAGACTGAGGTTACCAAGGAAGCTACCTGTACCGAAAATGGCATCCAGTCTGTGAACTGCCCGGATTGTGGCATCAACGGAAAAGTTGAGATCCCCATGATCGACCATGTTTACAAGGACGTTGTAACTGAACCTACCTGTACCGAAGCAGGTTACACAACCTATACCTGTACTGCTTGCGGTGACAGCTACACCGAAGAGGGAGAGGCAGCCCTGGAGCACGACTTTGTGGACGGCAAGTGTACCAAATGTGACATCGAGGAGACTGAAGCAACAACAAAGATTACATTCGAGCTTGGCACAGACGGTTCTGCATCCCATAGTGATGGATCTACCAAGACGACCTATAGCGAAACAGTCGATGGTTATACCCTAAGCTTGACTGATGGCAGCAGCTTCTACACCGATGCCCGTGACGCTAAGGGTAACAGTTGTATCAAGCTGGGCACTACTTCCAAGGCAGGCAGTTTCTCCTTCACTGTTCCCAATGATGTTACTAAAGTTGTGATCATGGTTGCTCAGTATAAGGCAAACACCACCCAGGTGTCTGTAAATAGCACGTCTTATACGATTTTGACTGCCTCCGACAACGGTGAGTACACCGCTATCGAGGTTGATACCTCTACTGAAAAGACAGTTTCCTTTACAACTGTCAGCGGCGGTTATAGAGCAATGATCGACTCCATTACCTTTGTGGTCGATAAATGTGAGCATACCACTACCGAAAATGTTAATGCAGTTGAGGCAACTTGTACCATAGCAGGTTCTACAGCCGGTGAGAAGTGTGCTGATTGTGGAGCAATCATCAGCGGTCATGAGGAGATTCCAGCATTGGGTCACGATGAGCAGGTTGAGACTGTAGAGGCAACTTGTGGAGAAGCTGGCTCCAAGACTACAACCTGTAGCCGTTGTGACTATAAAGTTGTGGAAGAGCTTTTTGCAACCGGTGACCACGCCTACGAGGACGGCAAATGCTCCGTCTGTGGTGCAGAGGAGTCCTCTGGTGGTGAAACCACTGAGCCTACAACGGTAGAGATGGCTATTTATGGCAATACAGGTACTCTGGCCAGCGACAGCAAATCTATCGCATGGACATCTAGCGAGGTTACTTTTACAAATGATAAGGCTGACAGCACCACAGCTATCAGAACCAGTGATTCTGACCATTACAGAGTTTATAAAAGCAGTAAAGTAACGATTTCTGCAAGCAATATCACACAGATCGTGATTACTTGTACATCTTCTAGTTATGCAACTGCCCTGCAAACCTCTTTGACAAACGCCAATTATTCTGCTACTGTTTCCGGCAGTGTGGTAACAGTTACGTTGACAGACGCAGTAGATGCAGTCACATTTACTGCATCTGAACAAATTCGTTTGAACAAGATCGAGGTTACCTACACACCTGAAGCCTAATTAACCTAAGCACGGGCCTGCGGCGAAAGCCGCAGGCCCGTTTCGTTGTGGGGATCATAAAAAGCTCCCCTACAGGGGATAGAACAAAAAACCGCATTTGTCGATTCAGGTCGATTCAGACAAATGCGGCGTTTTTATGCGAAAGAGCGACGAAAAGCAGCAAAAATAGGGGTAATTATATCACAAAAATCGACACATTTCAATGATGCATCGCCTGTCGGCGATAT
>CAYVCR010000117.1:0-4723 GCA_964450205.1 uncultured Oscillospiraceae bacterium
GCGGTTAGCTTGCTTAATATATCACGTCATTTTCCCTTTGTCAAGCACTTTTTTCGTTTCTTGACAAATTTCTTTTTACACGTTCCGCAAACCCTTGCGCCTGGCGTATATTAGCAGATACCTGATGCATTGTCAAGTATCAATTTTCTAATTTTACGACATTTTTATTCTGCCGTCTTCGGATCGGATCACTGGCAGAGTGTCTTCTGCTTTCCAGTTGCGCAGGCTGGGAAGCTTACCGTGAACAGGCAGGAACTTTGCGGCGTTCTTCAAATCGACCTTTCCGGAGACACCGCAAAGCCTTACTGATTTCTTCAGCTCATCACGCAGCGTCTCTGCCTCCTCCTCTGCATCTTCAGCGATCAACAGATATTCGGCGGTATCCAGATAGATCACCGCAGGACTGGTGCTCCGCATATCCTCCAGAGCTTCTTCTGCATTGCGGCCGATCCCCAAATCTTCTGTATCGGTAGCCAGCACCACTGTGTTACCGCTTTTATAAACAGCAATCACCTCCACGGGGCGCAGTTTGCCAATGTCCACGCGTTCGATAGGAGTCACCCATACCAGTGCCAAAATCAGTGCATACAGCACGAATCTTTTCATTTCTGATTCCTCCTGTCCAGCGGGTGCAGCTTATCGCTGCGGAATTTAGTCTTATTCAGAGGCTTGCGAAGAATCGAGCTAGTGTGCGCCAGATAACCGATTCCCAAGGATCGCAGACTAAGCAGATGGATCAGCAATATTACAAACCCCGCTGCCGTACCGTAAATTCCACCAACAGCCGACAAAGCCGCAATACCAAACCGCCAAACCCGCAGGGCATTGGCCAGATCCCGATTGGGCAGCACAAAGCCGCAGACACCTGAGATGCTGACTATGATCAGTGCTGCAGGTGAAATGAATCCAGCTTCTACCGCTGCAGTACCAACCACAATACCGCCAATCACCGACACCGACTGGCCAATTGCTTGCGGCAGATGGATGCCGGATTCCTGTAAAAGCTCAAATGCGATCAGCAGGCCCAGAATCTCTGCAGCCGTGGAAAAAGGTACAGACTGTTTGCTTTCAATAATGCTACGCAGCAGCGGCAGCGGGATCACCGCTTGATGGAACGTTGCCAAAGCAATATAGATGCCGGGCAGCAGCAAGCCAGTTAACAGCGCCAGATAACGCAGGATCCGGACAGCGGAAGCGCCAATAAAGTCCCGTCCGCGATCTTCCGGGCTTTCCATCAAATACATCAGATCCGCAGGGGCAAGGTAACCCAGCGGCAGTCCGTCCACCAGCAAGCCAACACGCCCATCTAATATTCCTTGACAGAACCGGTCGGTACGCTCCGTATACTGCATCAGAGGAAATGAAGTCCAGCGGGAGCCGGTCACATACTCTTCCACCGCGGCCGGCGACAGAAAACCGTCTATGTCGATTTCCTGCAACCTCGCCTTCATGCGCTCAACCCACGCCGGATTGGTAATTCCCTCCAGCCAGATCACGCTTACATTGGTTAAGCTCCGCTTGCCGACCTGCGTTTCATACAGACGAAGGTCAGGGCTGCGCAGGTGGCGTCGGATGTAGCTGGTATTGGAACGGATCGTTTCCACAAAAGCATCCTTAGCACCCTTGACAGTGTTCTCTACCTCCGGTGCGGATGGACCGCGCTTATCCGGCGTCTTGACCTCAAAGCCGATGGCACCGACACCAGGAAATAAAACAACACAAAAACCGTTAACCAGCAGCTTGGCCGCACTATCCAAGTCAATGCAGGAATTCGCTACATTATTATATATCATGCCCGCCATGGCATTATCATATAGTGCCTGCATGCTGTCTCCGCGCAAGTGCTGGGTGATGGGTTTGAAAATGTAGTCAGAGGCAGCCGAGGATGCGATCAATCCATCAATGGCATAGGCATACACCGTATGCATGCCGCAGCGCAATGGCCTTCGCATAAAGTCTGCCGCATCGCGGAAAATGCGGCTGATGTTTTCATCGGTCAGAGGACCGGGATAGTTAGGCATATGCTCACCTCCCGGATAGTTTGTCCTAAGGCAGTGGGAATATGTGGATAAGAATTGAAATTTTCTGAAACCGGTGGTATAGTATTACATATTGTATGATTTTGGGAGGGAATTCCATGTCTGATGTCATTGCGGCAGTATCCACCGGCAATCAGATCAGCGCAATCGGTATCCTACGGCTGACCGGTGATGGCTGTGCGGATGTAGCCGGTAAGGTCTTTGCATTAAATAACGGCATGCCCCTGGCGCAATCTCCCAATAGGAAGCTCATGCTGGGCGCTCTGCAGGATAAAGACGGTCGTGTGATCGATCAGTGTATGGCTGTCTACACCCGCGCACCCCATAGCTACACCGGTGAGGATACGGTGGAGATCCAGTGTCACGGCTCTCCTGCCGTGCTGGCTGCCGGCTTGGAGGCGCTGTATTTGGCCGGAGCAAGAGCCGCCAAGCGGGGTGAATTTACCAAGCGGGCTTTTATGAACGGACAGCTGGCACTGACCCAGGCTGAAGCAGTCATTGATCTGATCGAGGCAGAAACAGCCGACGCTGCTGCTAACGCAGCCGGTCAGGTCAGCGGCAAGCTGCAGAAGAAGCTGACACCTATTTATAACGATCTGACTGATCTGTGCAGTCATTTCCATGCTGTACTGGATTACCCTGACGAGGATATCGAGGACTTCGGCCTGGACAGCTACACCGGTACTTTGCGAGCCAACGCCAAGGCTCTGTACGCGCTGCTGCAGACTTATGGGCAAGGCCGTATTTTACGTCAGGGCGTAGCCGCTGCCATCGTGGGTAAGCCCAATGTGGGTAAGTCCAGTCTGCTCAATGCTATGGCCGGTTATGAGCGGGTGATCGTCACAGAGATCGCCGGTACGACCCGGGACACAGTGGAGGAAACGGTGATGCTGGGCGCTACCCGTCTGCGGCTGATCGACACTGCCGGCATCCGGGAAACAACTGATAAGATCGAAGCCATGGGCGTAGAGCGGTCTAAAGCAGCTGTGGCGAATGCCGATCTGGTGCTGTTTGTGTGCGATGGCTCACAGCCCTTGACGAATGATGACCGGGCAGTGATCGATGTCTGTCTGGAACACAAAAACGCTATTGCGCTGATCAACAAGTCGGATCTAAGCAGTGCTATCCTTCCCAGCGATCTGCCATTTATGAACGTGATCTCCGTATGCGCGAAAACTGGCGAAGGCTTGGATCAGCTGGCGGACGTGGTGGATCTTATGTTTGCCGGCAACGCGCCCTGCGACGGCTCAATCCTCACCAACCCCCGGCAATTCAATGCAATTGCCAGAGCTTACGAGAGTATGCTCTCCGCGTTGCAGGGAATGAAGCTGGGACTGACCCCCGATGCAGTGCTGACCGATGTGGAAGCGGCCATGGAGGCCATGGGCGAAGTCACCGGCGCAACGGTGAGGGAGGATATTACTGTCAGGATCTTTGAACGATTCTGTGTAGGGAAATAAATTACGGGCCGATGTGGACATCGGCCCCTACAGATAGGATTTTGATATGATTTATTTGGACAATTCTGCCACCACGAAGCCCTGCAAAGAGGCTGTGGAGGCTATGATGCATGCGCTGACCGAGGGTTGGGGCAATCCCAGCGCGCTGTATAACTTTGGTATTGATGCGGCCCGGTCCTTGCGGGAGGCAAGGATCAAAGTTGCGGCCGCCATAGGCGCAGAGCACGACCGGGTGTTCTTCACTTCCGGTGGTACAGAGGCTGACAACTGGGCGCTGATGGGAACAGCTAAGCGCTTTGGCAAGCGGGGCAAGCATATTATTACCACGGCCGTGGAGCATCATGCCATTTTAAACTGCACCAAGGAGCTGGAAGCACAGGGATTTGACGTGACCTACCTGCAGCCAGACGAATTGGGAAATATCCGGCTGGATGACTTGAAGAATGCTCTGCAGAAGGATACGATCCTGGTGTCCATCATGATGGTCAACAACGAGACCGGTGCAGTGATGCCCATCCAGCAGATGGCCAAGCTGACCCACCGGGTATGCCCCGATGCAGTGTTCCATACCGATGCGGTGCAGGGCTTTTTGAAGATTCCCTTCCAGGCAAAGACCTTGGGTGCTGACCTGATCTCTGTTTCCGCCCACAAGGTCCACGGACCGAAGGGTGCCGGTGCATTGTATATTAGTCCCCGGCTCAAGTCATTCCCGCCCCTGCTCTTTGGCGGTGGTCAGGAAAGCGGTTACCGCAGCGGTACAGAGGGCACGCCAGCAATCTTTGGTTTTGCTGCTGCCTGCGCTGCGGTTGGCGCCACCTTTCGGCAGGACAGCGCCCGGGAAAAGGCACTCCTTGACAGACTTGTGGAAAAATTATCCGCTGTGGACGGTGTCCGGATCAACGGTGCTCATGATGCGCCTCATATTCTTTCCCTGTCCATCTCAGGTGTGCCGACACAGAATTCCATTAATGTTTTGCAGGATGCGGGAATCTGTGTGTCCGCAGGATCTGCTTGCGCAAAGGGTCACCGCAGCCATGTGATGACCGCCATGAAGCTGCCGGGAGATGTGATCGACGGCTCATTCCGGGTGTCTATTTGTAAGGATACAACCCAGGAAGAGCTGGACAAGCTGGTTGACGTTATCGAGCACGGTATTGTTGAAAGATTTCTGTAAATCATAACCACCGGCCGTGCCGGTGGTATGCACAGGCCCCCTTAGGGCCT
>CAYVCR010000118.1:0-4655 GCA_964450205.1 uncultured Oscillospiraceae bacterium
CCTTTTGCAGGATGATATTGGCATAGATGGCAGTCTCGCCGGACTGGATGATGCAGTAGCAGTCCTGGGCCTCATCGTAGAAGTGGAAACGCTCGTACTGACCAACGGCAGCTGCGCCGCGGTCGTCATACTTGGCGATGATCTTCTTGTACTCGTCCCAGATGGGGATCTCCAGGCCCTTGTCCTGCTCGCCCACTTCCATGATCATGGCAGGAGTATCCACGTAAGTATCCAGAGGGATCACCTGCAGGATGGCATCCAACAGTTCGGGAACACCGTGGCCGTCCGCACGGATGAAAATGGCGTTCTTGGCCTTGGCCATGCGGGCACCGGGGAAGTTACCGTCGCCAATGCAGATACGGTCAGAGTGGCCCATTTCAGATAGGACCTTCAGCAGCTCGGGAGAGAGAATGGGGGGAATATTCTTTAACATAGCAGTTGCCTCCTCAATGGTTTTGTGAAAAAGTGGCGGTCAGGAGACCGCCACTTTTTGATTGATGGGAATTAGTAAGCCTTGTACATGGGGCCGTAGGCAGCGCAGGCGCGGTAGTCCTGGCCTTCCTTGTCCATACCGAATGCGTTCCATGCAGCAGGACGGAAGATGTCTGCATCGGGAACATTATGCAGGCATACAGGGATGCGCAGCATGGAGCACATGGTGATCAGGTCAGCACCGATGTGGCCATAGGAGATCGCGCCGTGGTTGGCACCCCAGTTATTCATGACGTCATAAGCGGTCTTGAAGGGAGAGCCTTCCTTGCCGTCGCAGCGAGGAGTAAACCAAGTGCAGGGCCAGGTGGGGTCGGTACGCATCATCAGAGTCTTGGTCACGTCGTCGGGCAGCTGAACAGTCCAGCCCTCAGCGATCTGCAGCACGGGGCCCAGACCCTTGACCAGATTCAGGCGGATCATGGTAGCGGGCATCTCGGCACGGGTGGTGAAGGAGGAGGAGAATCCGCCGCCACGGAAGTAGCCGTTGTCAGCTGCGGGCCAGGTGGTAGCCTCGCACATCTTCTTGATGTCCTCGTCGGTGACTTCCCACCACTTCTTCATGATGCCATTGCCGTTCTCATCCTTGCATTCGCCGCAAGCATCCAGAGCGGTAGCACCGGAGTTGATCAGGTGGATGAAACCGCCGTTCTCCAGAGCCTTGCCTTCGACCTTGTAGCCGGAAGCACGCTCGCAGGCCTCGGGAGACCAGTAAGTACGCACATCGGAGAACATCTGGGCGCGGTTGGTCAGAAGCTTCATAAACAGCATGCCCAGACCGTTCAGAACGTCGTTCTCGGTAGCCAGGATGTAGGGCTCGCGGGCGCCGTTGTGGTCGAAGGTGGAGTTCAGCAGCGCCTCGGGGAAGTCACAATTGGGGTAGAAGTCAGTCCACTGACGCTGACCCTGGAAGCCACCGGCGATGGCGTTGTGGCCCACCATCTCTTCTTCACAGCCTGCGGGCAGGTTGGGATTGCCGTTGAACATATCCTTGATGATGCAGTACATCTTGGCCAGGAAGTCCCACTGCTCGGCCTTCTTCTCGTCGGAGGTCTTAACGAAGTCGGGATTCTTGTCCCAGCCTTCCTTGCAGTTTTCAGCGATCCATGCCTTGGCTCTCGCCACTTCTTCTGCATCGTAGATGCCCTCGGACATTCTGCGTATGATCTCGACCTCGTCGACAGACTCAACACGCATGCCCAGGTAGGACTCGATGAAAGCAGGATCGATGATGGAGCCGCCGATACCCATGCAGATGGAGCCGATCTGCAGGTAGGACTTGCCGCGCATGGAGGCAACGGCAACAGCGGCGCGGCCGAAGCGCAGCAGCTTCTCCTGCACATCGGCAGGAATGTTGGTCACTTCGTCCAGGTTCTGCACATCATGGCCGTAGATGCCGAATGCGGGCAGGCCCTTCTGTGCATGGCTGGCCAGAACGGATGCCAGATACACCGCGCCGGGACGCTCGGTGCCGTTGAAGCCCCAAACGCCCTTGATGGTCTGGGGATCCATGTCCATGGTCTCGGAGCCGTAGCACCAGCAGGGAGTCACAGTCAGAGTGATATCCACGCCGTTCTTTTTAAACTTCTCGGCACAAGCAGCTGCCTCAGCAACACGGCCGATGGTGGTGTCAGCGATGATGACCTTTACAGGCTCACCGTTGGAGTACTGAATGTTCTCTTCAAACAGCTTCTTGGCAGCCTGCGCCATAGCCATGGTCTGGTCCTCCAAGGACTCACGGACCTTCAGCGGGCCACGACGGCCGTCGATAGTGGGACGAATACCGATCACAGGATATTCGCCAATGTATCTGTTCTTTGCCATAGTTTTTCCTCCTGTTTTCGCCGCAGATAACTGCGGACGTAGATTACATTATTTTTTATATAAAAGCGCAGGGGCGCTCCTATATCAAAGCACAAGCTCACACTTTAACCGTGTGAGACGGGGTTCTGCGTCATACCCCTCCAGCCGCTGGATCAGATATTGGGCAGCCGTCTGACCGATCAGCTGCTCCGGCTGGTGCACCACCGGCAGGGGCGGCTTCATCATGGTACAGACCTCGACGCAGTCGAATCCCACAATATCGATATCCTCGGGGATCCGCAGACCCTTTTCGCGAACTGCCGTTACAAGACCAAGGGTAATATCATAATTGGTCGTCACCACAGCTGTTGGCCGTTCCGACAGCTTCCACAGCTGCTCAAAGCCATGGTAGCCGGTTGCAAACGTATTTTCATTGCTGACAAACAAATCGTCATCAAATAAAATGCCATGATCAGAAAGGGCACGCAGGTAACCTACCTGCCGTTCCTTGGCCGTAAAAACCGACTTAGGGCCGGTCATCATGCCGATGGTCCTGTGCCCCCGGCGGATCAGCTCTGCAGTCGCATGGTAGGTAGCATCCGCGTTATCCACCAAAACCGCATCTGATTCAACGCCCTGGATCATCCGGTCCATCTGTACCATGGGTACATTACAGTTGGCTGTAAGCTCATAATATTCCTCGGCGGACAGATCCTCCGGAATGTAGATAAGACCATCAATACCCGTAGAGATCAGATAGCGAAGATTGTCACGCTCCATGCCGTGGTTGGCGCTGTAGCAGGACATCAGGCTGTGATACCCATATTCCCGCAATGTCTTATCCAAAGCGGTGACCACTGCGCCGAAGAAAGGCGCGGTAATATCCGGCAGCAGGATCCCGATGGATCGGCTGCGCTGGGTCTTCAGCCGTCGGGCAAAGGGATTAACACGGTAGTCCAGGGTCTCAATGGCTTTACGGATGGATTCCACGTTCTCTTCCCGCACATTGCCCCCGTTCATATACTTGGAAACGGTGGACATGGATACGCCGGCCATACGGGCCACATCTTTGATCGTTGCCATTGGCAGACTCCTTCCGGAAAGGCTAAAAGCGAAACGTTTCGCGCAAAATGCACAACTATCCCCTCTTGGTGGACATCTCTTCGTTAATTATAATATAAAAACAAAATTGTGCTGTCAATACAATTTTTAAAAAAATAGCTTGATTTTTTTAGTAGAATTTATTATAGTATAGGCAGATATGGGGTTGCTATGCCCTAATTCATTTTCTAGTTGTGCAACGAACACAAACGAAACGTTTCGCGTTTGTGCAAACCGCGCAACCTTATGAAAATGTCCTGTACCCTGCCCCCTTTTCAGACAGGATACAGTAGAAGTGAATTGAGAAAGGTGATGTTGGAATGGGCGAAACAATTCTGAAGATGCAAGGCATTCAGAAATACTTCCCCGGTGTTCACGCGCTGGATGACGCACAGCTTGAAGTGCGCAGCGGTGAGGTCATGGCGCTGGTCGGCGAAAACGGTGCCGGCAAGTCTACACTGATGAAGATTCTGACCGGTATCTACCCGAAGGACGGCGGTACCATCGAGTACTTCGGTGAACAAATCGAGATCAACGGACCCAAGGATGCGCAGAACCGCGGTATCTGCATCGTGCACCAGGAGCTGAACCTGATGCAGCATCTGACCGTTGCGGACAACATTTACATCGGCCGTGAGCCGACAAGCGGTCCGTTTGTCAAGCAGAAAGAGCAAAACCGCATGGCGCAGGAGCTGCTGGACAACCTGCACCTGAGCATCGACCCCAAGGCTGTGGTCAGATCCCTGTCTGTAGCCAAGCAGCAGATGGTGGAGATCGCCAAGGCTCTCTCCTATAATAATACGAAGATCCTAATCCTGGATGAGCCCTCCGCTGTTCTGACAGACACCGAGATCGACGACCTGTTCACCTTCGTGCGTCAGCTGAAGGCTACCGGCGTGGGCATCATCTACATATCCCACAGAATGGACGAGCTGCAGCGGATCACCGACCGGATCACCGTTATGCGTGACGGCCAGTATGTGGACACTCTGGTCACCGCTGAGACCGACATTCCCGAGATCGTCCGTCTGATGGTCGGCCGTACCATTTACGAAGAACCCAAGACCGAATCCGCTGTTCCTGCGGATGCTCCCGTGATCCTGGAGTGCGAGCATCTGAATTCCGTCGATGTCAAGGATGTATCCTTCCAGCTGAAGAAGGGTGAGATCCTGGGCTTCTCCGGTCTGATGGGCGCAGGCCGTACCGAGACCATGCGTCTGCTGTGCGGTGCCGATAAGATGGATTCCGGTGTCATCAAGGTG
>CAYVCR010000119.1:0-4596 GCA_964450205.1 uncultured Oscillospiraceae bacterium
GCCGCCGTTGCCGTCGGTCTTGTTGTTGGAGATCTCGCCGCCCTCCATATTTACATTAGAGGTGTAGCTGATGTAGATACCGCCACCGCCCTTGACCGCGGTATTTTCGCTGAGCTTACCGCCAGCCAGGTTGAAGACGGAGCTGGACTGGGTGATGGCACCGCCGCCATGGGTAGCCGCATTCTTGGAGATCTCGCCGCCTTCCATCGTGAAGACTACGCCGTTGCCGTTGAGGAATACACCGCCGCCGGTAGCTGTGGCGGTATTGCCGGTGATGCTGCCGTCCTGCACGGTGACCGTGCTGGGCAGATCACGCACCCGCTCGCCGTTTACCGTGCGCTGACCCAGGCGGGCTGTCAGACCCGCGCCGTTGGCAGCGGTATTGCCGCTTACTGTGCCGCCGGTCATGGTAAAGGTCGCGCCGTACAGGTTGATGCCGCCACCGTAGCCATTGGCAGTATTGCCGCTGACCTCACCGCCGGACATGGTCATGGAGGAGTTGCTGCTGACGTAGACACCACCGCCGTCCGCGGCTGTGGTGTTGCCGGTGATCTTGCCGCCCTGCAGGTCCAGGGCAGCTCTGTTCTGGACCAGCACGCCGCCGGCCGCGCCGCCTGCGATATTGTCCGAGATCTCGCCGCCGGTCATAGTCATGACTGTGGTCGAGCCGGTAACGATCACACCGCCCGCGTTCTTAGCAGCTGTGTTGCCGCTGATCTGGCCGCCATATATATTGATCGTAGAATTCGCAACGTAGACCGCACCGCTATCCTCTGCAGCATTGCCTACGATAGTGCCGCCGTACATATTGAAGGTAGCATTTGTACCCACGTACACAGCACCGCCATTGCCGCCGGAGGTGGTGCCGTCCTCTGCTGTGGCGATCTTGGCTGCGTTGCCGGAGATCACGCCGCCGTACATATTGAAGACTGCGCCGTCCTGGACAGACATGGCACCGCCATAACCTTCCACGCTGTTACCGGCCAGAATGCCGTCATACAGGTTGATCACACAGGAATTGACCTTGTTGGTGCCATCCTCGTTCGTACCGGTCTGGTTGGGAACGAAGATCACACCGTTGGAGCCGCCGGTCAGCTTACCGGCAGTATAGGTGCCGTCCTCCGCATAGGAGGCGGTACAGTCACTGATGATCAGCTTGGCATCGCCGCTGACAGAATAAACGCGGTCATTCTTCGTGCCTTCTGCACCGTTGGCAGTTACCGTGTGGCCGTTCAGGCACAGATGCAGATCGCCGGTCGTCTGGCTGGCAGTTGCAGTCAGGGTCACGTCGGTGACCAGGTAGTAGTAGCCGTCACCTGTGGGCAGGCTGGTGGGATCATCCCATGCAGCCCACGCCTGCTCGGTATGCTTACAGTT
The DNA here is from genome assembly GCA_964450205.1 of uncultured Oscillospiraceae bacterium. Lineage (GTDB taxonomy): Bacteria > Bacillota > Clostridia > Oscillospirales > Oscillospiraceae > Faecousia. The sequence continues at coordinate 1,378 of CAYVCR010000119.1, forward strand.
TGCATCCGCGCCGCCGCAGTCACAGTGGACATGTTCATTGGTAAAGCCAATATACACATATTCATCGATCAGAACCAAGGGACGATACTTGCTGTCGCTGAAAAGGCCGTCCAGAGCAGCCTGATTGGTGCTCACCCGGCGGGGCAGCTTCGTCAGTACACCGCTGATGCCCACATTGGCATTTTCGCCCATGGCGCCGACGGTAACGGTGATGTCACCGCCTAAGTACAGGTTGCTGGCTGCAGCACCTGCCACGTTATCGGTGATGATGCTGTCGCCCTCGATGGAAACAGCCGCTGCATTGGCGTGGGCGTACACAGCGCCGCCGGTGCCGGAAGCCGTGTTACCGGAGATCTCACCGCCATACATGTTGAAGGTGTTGCCCGTTCCCACGTACACAGCACCGCCGTTACCGTTTGCCGTATTACCGGAAATTTCACCGCCGTAGATGTTCAGCTCGCTGGTGCCTTCCTTCATGTTGATGGCGCCGCCGGAGCCCGCATTGCTGTTGCCGGCGATGATGCCGTCATAGATCGTCAGCTTGGCTTCCGGGAGTCTGCTGCTATAGGTATTCATGGAGATCACGCCGAAGCTGCCGCCGGTCAGCTTACCGGCAGTATACGTGCCGTCTTCTCCGTAGGAAGCCTGGCAGTCGCTGATGGTCAGTTCCGCGTTCCGGGTCATATAGAAGATCTGATCGTTGATAATACCTTCGGTGGCATGGTTCACAGAGATGGTATAGCCGTTCAGACACAGGTTGATCACGTCGCCTGTGCTTACCGCTGTCTGTGCGGTAACCTCAATATCATCTACCAGATAGTAATTGCCGGAAGCATTGGGCAGCTTACCCTTTTCGCTTTCATCGTCGCCCCAGGCCTCGTAAACGATCTCCGTGTGGTCACAGCCGGGCGCTACCGCGTGATCGCAGGTCTCATCGGCTGCCAAATGGGCGCCGCAGGCACAGTGGACATGGGTAGAGGCAGAGGTGAAGAAGAATTCGTCCTTCTCTTTGTCGTAATCCACAGCCAGGCCGTTATTTTCGTAGATGACCCAGGTCTTGTCCCAAGTGGCAGGATCGGTGGTATCGACCAGGAAGCTGGGGGTCTCCACAGCCCCTGCGTGGGTCAGCACGCTGAACTTGGCACCGGCAGTTAAGCCGTCCACGTTCAGGGAAGCACCGCTGTTTTGCAACAGGATATTGACCTCCGCCGCAGCAACGCCGTCCACAACGCCGACCATGTTATCGTCAACCACAGTTGCACCGCTGACAGTCAGCTTGTCTGAATTGTTGGTCATGAACACACCGCCACGGTAATCAACCGAAGAGCCGAGAGACTGATTGCCGGTAATCGCACAGCCGTCCAACTTCAGTTTTGCAGAACCGCCATTTACATAAATAGCGCTGCCGCCTGATCCGGAGGCTTTGTTGCCGGTAATAGATACACCGGTTAACGTCGTGTTGCCCTTATAGCAGTGTACCGCGCCGCCGGCCGTACCGGTATTGCCAGTCATCTCGCCACCGGTAACACGCACCTCGGTGTCATCCACATAGATCGCACCGCCACGACTTGTCGCCTCGTTCCCCTCAAATACACAATTTGTCACAGATAAGGAGGCTGCGTTCTTGGTAACAGAAGCATTCGTCTCACTGGTAGTGGTTCTGTTGGTAAAATTGATCGCACCGCCATTGGTAGTAGCTTCATTCTCCTTGAAAATCGTATTGTTGATCGTCACCTGGGTATAACCACGGGTACCGATCGCGCCGCCATCACAGGACTTGTTTTCCTGGAACAGGCAGCCACTGATATTCAGAACTACATCATGACGGGCATGCACTGCACCACCGCCGTAATACTGTGCACCGGCCGAACGGTCATCGTTGTTTGCGAATTTCACATTGCGCAAAGTAACCTGAGACTGCTCAGTAGCATAGATCGCACCGCCAGGTGTTACAGTATTGACTGTATTTTCAATACTGCCGCCGGATACGAACATGCCATTCTCATCCAGCACAGCTGCACAGTCGTCAATGATCAGCTTTGCTGTGTCGTCTGCTCTGAATACAGCTCTTGAGCAGCCGGATGCATCAATCGTATAGCCATTGAGACAGATCACGACCTCAGCATCCCCAATGATTCTGGCCTGTGCCGAGACATCCATCGACTCCACTAGAACATAGTGACCGGTAGCAGTAGGCAAAGCATCGCCATTCTTCAGTTCTGTCCAGGTCACTTCCCCTTCACAATGAGGGCAATCATGCTGCTGCGCAGAATGATCGTGCTTTGGCTCAGAAGCGTCCTTGGTGGCAGGCTTCTTGACAGGCTGTTCTGATTGCTGTGTTGCCTCCTCGGTCACAGCTTCCGTCTGCTGCTCTGTGAGCTGCTCAACGTTGTCGATCACAACATCCTCCGTGCCCTCGGCAACTACGCCGGTAGGAACGCAGGTGATCAGCAGAGCCAGCACCATAAGCAGGGCCAACAAGCGTTTCTTCATACGATTTCCTCCTGATTTCCCAGAGTCTGCCGCGGCTCGGTACATGCCGGCAGACAGTCTGTAAATAGATCTTATCTGATTTATCTTCTTTAGCAAAAATCACTCTTTTTCCTGCAATTTCCGCAAATGGCTATAAATCGTCATACTAGCACCAGTATACAGTATTTCTTTATCCTTATCAACCATATTCCTATATAATCACATACAGATATTGTCTTTTTGTACCATACCATCATGTCATTTTTGCAGCAAAAAAGAAAGCAGGAAAGGGACTTTCCCTCTCCTGCTTTTGAATGGATATTTTTTACTTCAAGCCCATCTCTTCTTTGACTTCACCGAAGCACTTGACAGCAAAATCGATGTCCTCCTTGCTGTGACCGGCAGAGATCTGGGTACGGATCCGGTCCTTGCCCTTAGGAACGACGGGATAGCAGAAGGCCACCACGTACACGCCCTTTTCCAGCATGCGCTTGGCAAACTCGTGGGCAACTCTGGGATCATACAGCATGACCGGCACGATGGGGTGCTCACCGGGCAGCAGATCGAAGCCCAGCTTCTCCATCTGGGTGCGGAAGTAGCGGGCATTCTCGTGGACCTTATCCCGCAGTGCTGTGGATTCTTCCAGCAGCTCAATGGTGCGGATAGTAGCGGCACAAATAGCAGGTGCCACAGTGTTGGAGAACAGGTAGGGACGGCTGCGCTGACGCAGCAGATCCACGATGGGCT
>CAYVCR010000120.1:0-4496 GCA_964450205.1 uncultured Oscillospiraceae bacterium
CACCGGCACCTATAAGGGTGTGAAGGTGTCCGTCAGGGCCTCCGGTATGGGCATGCCCGCCATCGGTATCTACTCCCACGAGCTGTACAACGGCTACGGCGTGGAGAACATCATCCGCGTGGGCTCTGCCGGCTCTATCCAGGACAATATCAACCTGTATGACATCGTGCTGGGCCAGGGTGCCTGCACCGATTCCAACTTCGCCCACCAGTTCCATGTCCCCGGCACATTTGCCCCCATTGCGGACTTTGAGCTGCTGACCGAGGCTGTGGCTGCCTGCAAGGCGCACGGCGCCACCTACCATGTGGGCAACATCAACTCCTCCGACGTGTTCTACGGCGACCATGCCGGTGTGCCCGAGGGCCTGGACAGTGTGTATGCTCTGAACAAGATGGGTGTCATGGCCCTGGAGATGGAGGCTGCTGCCCTGTATATGAATGCTGCCCGCTACGGCAAGCGTGCTTTGTGCATCTGCACTATTTCTGACCACGTGCTCAAGCACGAGGAGACCACCTCCGAGGAGCGTCAGACCGCGTTCACCACCATGATGAAGGTGGCTTTGGATGTGGCCGTTGCCATGGAGGGCAAGTAAAATCCCTTTCGAGGTGATCGTATGAAACGTGTATTTTTGATCGTGCTGGATTCTTTCGGCATCGGTGCTATGCCCGACTCCGAGAAATTCGGCGATGTGAATGTCAATACTTTGGCCGCCTGTGCCACATCCAATAAGCTGCAGATCCCTAATATGATCGCGGCAGGTCTTGGCAATATCGACGGCGTAGCATGCCTGCCTAAGGCTGACAAGCCTGCCGGTGCGCACGCCCGGTTGGCAGAAAGCTCCATGGGCAAGGACACTACCATCGGCCACTGGGAGATCGCAGGTCTGGTATCTCCGGATCCGCTGCCCACGTACCCCAATGGCTTCCCGGAGGAGCTCCTGGAGCCCTTCCGGCAGGCGACGGGCCGCGGTGTGCTGGTCAATGCCCCCTGGTCCGGTACGGCGGTCATCGATGAGTACGGCGCACAGCATATGGAAACCGGCGACTTGATCGTCTATACCTCTGCTGATTCCGTGTTCCAGATCGCTGCCCATGAGGACATCGTACCGCCCGAGCAGCTGTACGAGTACTGCCGGATCGCAAGAAAGCTGCTGACCGGCAAGCACGGCGTTGGCCGCGTGATCGCCCGGCCCTTCGTGGGCACGCCCGGCGCTTTTAAGCGTACCTCCAACCGCCACGACTTCTCTCTGGAGCCGCCCAAATCGACCCTCCTGGACGCACTGAAGGCCGCCGGCAAGGCATCTATCGGCGTAGGTAAGATCTACGATATTTTCGCAGGCGTAGGTGTGACGGAGCATGTGTATAATAAGTCCAATGCCGACGGCATGGACCATGCGATGGACTACGCAGATAAGGATTTTACCGGCTTGTGCTTTGTGAATTTGGTGGACTTTGACATGCAGTTTGGCCACCGCCGGGACATTGACGGCTACGCAAACGCCTTGACAGAGTTCGATATCTGGCTGGGGCAGTTTATGAAGAAAATGGGCGATGAGGACCTGGTGATGATCACCGCCGACCACGGCTGTGACCCGGCCTACACCGCCACCACCGACCATACCCGGGAATATGTGCCCCTGCTGGTTTTGGGCAATAAGGTCAAGCCTGTAAACCTGGGCACACGGGCCAGCTTTGCGGACATTGCCGCCACTGTGGCGGAGCTGCTCAGCGTACAGCTGGACACCCCGGGCAAGAGCTTCGCGGGGGAAATTCTATGAACTATGAAGTATTGATCGACCGGGCGAAGGCTGCCATGGGCCATTCCTACTCGCCCTACTCCGGTTATAAGGTGGGCGCAGCGCTGCTGTGTGCCGACGGTACAGTCTACGAAGGCTGCAACATTGAAAATGCCTCCTTTACTCCCACCATCTGCGCCGAGCGGACGGCCTTCTTCAAGGCCCTGTACGACGGCCACCGGGACTTTACCGCCATCGCGGTCTGCGGCGGTAAGGACGGCGTGATCACCGGCTTTTTCCCGCCCTGCGGCGTGTGCCGCCAGGTGATGCGGGAATTCTGCGACGATGATTTTACCGTTGTCCTGATCGGCACTGACGGCGCTTACGAGACCCGCACCCTGGGTCAGCTGCTGCCAGACAGCTTCCGGGCTGATACCCATATGGCATAAAAAATGCGCCCCGTGTTCTTGGGAACACGGGGCAATATTTTTTACTGGTGCTCGGCTTCAAATTTTTTCAGGAATGCAACCAAAGCCTCCACGCCCTCCTTGGGCATAGCATTGTAGATAGAGGCCCGCAGGCCGCCCACGGACTTGTGACCCTTCAGATTGTCGTAGCCAGCGGCCTTGGTAGCGGCGATGACCTCTGCATCCAACTCCTTGGAGCCGGTGACGAAGGGCACGTTCATCAGGCTGCGCACCTGCTTTTCCACAGTGCCACTAAACATTTGGGACTGATCCAGGAAGTCGTAGAGGATCTGTGCCTTCTCCATGTTCTTGGCGTGCATGGCCTCCAGGCCGCCCTGGGCTTTCAGGTACTTGAATACCTTGCCACAGCAGTAGATGGCCCAGCAGTTGGGGGTGTTGTACAGAGAATTGCTGTCTGCGTGGGTCTTGTACTGCAGGTATACAGGCAGCTGCTCCAGATCGTCTCGGATCAGATCCTCCCGGATGATGACCACTGCCATACCGGCAGGGCCAATATTCTTCTGCACACCGCCATAGATCATGCCGTAATCGGCCACATTGCAGGGCTTGCTCAGGAACATGGAGGACTGGTCGGATACCAGTACATGGCCCTTGGTGTTGGGTAATTTATCCCAGGTCACGCCGTGGATGGTCTCATTCTCGCAAATGTAGATGTAGTCGGTGTCATCCGGAATATCCAGGTCGGAGCAGTCGGGGATATAGGTGTAATTTTTATCCTTGGAGGAGATGACGGTCACCGCTCCAACCTTCTTGGCCTCGGCAATAGCCTTCTTGGACCAGGCGCCGGTCTCAATGTAGATGGCCTTGCCATTCTTCATCAGGTTCATGGGGATCATGGAGAACTGCAGGGTTGCACCGCCCTGGAGGAACAGCACCTTGTAATTGTCTGGGATCTGCATCAGCTCCCGCAGGTCTTGCTCAGCCTCATCTACGATTTGCTGGAACACAGCAGAGCGGTGGGACATCTCCATGACGCACATACCACTGCCGCGGTAGTTCATCATTTCATCACGGATCTCCTCCAGCACAGGCTCGGGCATCATGGCAGGGCCTGCGGAGAAGTTAAATGTACGGTCGTAATTCATAAAATTCTCTCCTTCCCATGCCGGGGACACGGTAACCCTCAGCAAAATGGTTATTACCAGTATAGCAGACTTTTTGCAAATAGCAACATAAAAGTTCTACCACAGAGAAACAAATGTCCAAACAGGACGGGCATTAGATAACAAAAAACTCCCCTGCGAAGCAGGGGAGTTTTTTGTGGTGACCCCGTTGATGTTAAAGACGAATCGTTAATCTCTTTAAGAGACACTTACTTCGATTTGTTTTTGTAGTTAAATGTGATGATGAAGTAATCATCGTACAGATATATGGAGTTTACAAAGCTGTCGATCAACTTTGGCCTGTCAGATTGCACCGACATATCCAGCTTTCTGAAATTGTAAAGTGCAAACAAAATCTGCTCCTTGGGGATGATGGGATTACGCATCTCGCACTGAATGATCTCCGTCTCGATGTTCTTTTTCTGCTTTTCCAGATCATCAAGTAACTTCTTTGTCGTATCAGAAAAAATTCCCCGCGCCATTGCTTCCGCAAGATTGTTCAGTTTGGTTTGCACATCTTCAAGCTGCGCTTTCAGTAAGACGGATTCCGTACTTTCGATCTGCTGAAAATGATACACACGCTCGCCAAGCTCTTCAATCGCCGAATCATCTGAAATAAATTCAAAAATGCTTTCGATGACCTTGCTTTCGATCTTCTCCTTGCGGATGGCTTTTTTGTTGCACTTGTGTTTCTTCTCCTGATTGCACTTGTAATAACGGTACTTGACGGCGGTTTTGCTTGTGCCGATCTCACCGACCATCATAGCACCGCATTTGCCGCAGAACAGATGTGTCGTCAAAATATTGTACTTACGTATTCTGCAATACTTTTGACTTCATATTCAATCATAATTATTATATGCTTCTTCTCTGTCTTTTATGAAGAAATGTTTTTGTTTCTTGCCTTTTTGCTTATAGCAGCAATATTATCAAAACACTAACGATTGTCTTATATTCAATTTCTTCAGCGTAAGCAAACTGCTTGCGGTACTTGTCCCACATGGAGCGGAGTTCGGGGCTCTCTTCGATGTTTTTCATAATGGTGGGAATGTCTGCGATCTGCTCGGTCGTGCCTCTGTGGGCAGCTGTGGCCTTCAGAGCCTCGGCGAACAATGCCTTGTCAAACTTTTGCGTAGTAGCAAGAATATAGGCATCATAAAAATCTCTGGG
>CAYVCR010000121.1:0-2371 GCA_964450205.1 uncultured Oscillospiraceae bacterium
ATGACCATAAGCCGGCGGCAGGCAGACTGCATCTGCCCTACCTCCAGAAGCCGGGCAAGGTAATGACAGGCTGCGTCCGGGTCGGAGCCACGGATGGACTTCTGCAAAGCAGACAGCAGATCATAATGGCTGTCCCCGTCCCGGTCGGCACGCATGGCGCTCTTTTGCGTGACAGCCTTGGCGTCAGCCAGCGTCAGAGGCAGGGCCTCCCCTTCCGGCTGACCGGCAGAGAACAACACCTCCACCGCATTCATGGCTTTGCGGATATCGCCGCCACAGGCCATGGCGATATATTCCAGTGCGCCCTCTTCCGGCTGGGCATGGAGCGCAGTACGCTCCTCAAGGAAACTGACTGCACGCTTGACAGCTTTCAGGGCAGCTTCCGGGGATATCTGCTTAAACTCAAAGACCGTAGAGCGGCTGAGGATCGCATTGAACACGTAGAAATAAGGATTCTCCGTGGTGGAGGCGATCAGGGTGATCTTGCCGTTTTCGATGTGCTCCAGCAGGGACTGCTGCTGCTTTTTATTAAAGGACTGGATCTCATCAAGGTACAGCAGTACGCCGTTGGGGGCCATGAAGGTATCCAGCTGGGCCACAATATTCTTAATGTCTGCTGTGGAGGCGGTGGTGGCATTGAGCTGATAGAGGGCCCGGTTGGTCTGCTTGGCAATGATCTGGGCAACGGTGGTCTTGCCGGTGCCACTGGGGCCATAAAAGATCATGTTGGGGATCTTACCGGAATCGATCAAGCGGCGCAGCACGGCACCTTCACCCAGGATATGCTCCTGGCCGTATACTTCATCTAAGGCAGTGGGACGCAGAAGGTCCGCCAAGGGCTGATACATAGGCCGCTCCTTTCCTGTTTTTCTACAGTATATCACAGAGTTTTCAAAAATGCACTACTTATTTTCACATTTTCGAATTTTTGTTTGAAATGCAAAGGTCCCCCTCTACTGAGGGGGACCGGAATCAAAAGGTTGCAACATCCGGAGCAGCAGGCTCGGCTGCTTCAACTGTGATCGCTGTCAGTACAGGGCCAAGCTCGCCCTGGTACAGGGGGTGCTTTTCAGCACTGATGGTCGCTGTGACCATGACCCAGGAGCGGGGCTTCAAGTTCTTGGCGTCAGCGTATTTACAGGGCACACCGCAGAACTGGATATCGTCCACACAGCAGGTCATCACAAAACGGCCAGGGGCAAACATGGCGTTCTTCTCCCGGCGGAGCATAGCAACCTGCGCCTTGAAGCAGACTGTCTTGCCGTGATACTTCTGCGCTTCCTCGGTCACATCCCGATACCACAGGGCGTAGTCCTCGTCCTTGATCTCGATGACAGGGGCATTGATATCGAAGGGCAGCGGGTCCTCGATGTCATCAAAGGCGGTAGTGCCGTCAGTATAATCGTAGAGAATATCCATCCGGCGGTTGGCGGCACGGACCAGCTTGTGGAAGGGCATGGTGTCCTGCCCCGGTGTGAGTCGGTTGAAAACTACCATTTGACCGCCGACCAGCTTGTCCATGACCAGGTTACGCATGTTGGCGTTGTAGGCCATGAAGGTGGTGGAATCGGCGAACATGACCTCCTGAGCAACAACCCAATCCTCTGGGAAGCGGCTGTACAGGTCGCCTACCAGCTGCATGCCGTTGAGCTCCGCGACCACACGCTGGGCCTTGTGCTTTTTCGCCAGGGCCTGCAGTTCCTTGGTGGTAACGGTCTGCTGGTCCAGAACTTCCAGATATACGTTCTTATAAGGATAGGTAGAGAAATCATACTCCTCCTCCCCTTCTTCAAATACCAGCAGAAGCGTACGCTCACCGGCATTGAACCGGGGATCCTCCAGGGTCTCCTGGATAAACTTGGTCTTACCGGAATCCAGAAAGCCGGTAAATACATAGACAGGGATCTGTACCATAATTACACTCCAAACAGCTTGACGATGCCAAACTCATCCAGCTGAGCGCCGATCACGCACAGCTTGCCGGTAACAGCAGCACCGCCCATACGGACATTGGTCTCGCCGGGCACGTAGTCAAAGTGGATCCAGCCGCCGTCCGTGCAGGGTACAATGCCCTTGGCACGCAGGACCATGCCAAAACGGCCGGTATCCAGACTGAGCAGAGCTGTCTGGATCTCACCCTCGGTGAACTTCTTGGCAGTCTCCACGCCCCAAGCGGTGAATACCTCATCGGCGTGATGGTGATGGTGGTCGTGCCCGCAACAGCAATGACCTTCCTCATGGTGGTGCTCATGCTCGTGGTCATGGTGACCGTGGCAGCAGTGGCCTTCCTCATGGTGGTGCTCATGCTCGTGGTCGTGGTGACCGTGGCAGCAGTGGCCTTCCTCATGGTGGTGCTCATGCTCGTGGTCGT
>CAYVCR010000121.1:2471-4472 GCA_964450205.1 uncultured Oscillospiraceae bacterium
GATGGCCACAGCAGCAGGACTCACCTTCTTCATGGTGGTGATGATGGTGATGGTGCTCTTCCTCGTGGGCCAGCCGCTCCTGCTCCAATGCAGCCAGCTCCGCTGCCAGGGAGGCCTTGCCCTCCATGGCATCACACAGCTGAGCACCGGTCAGCTCGCTCCAAGGCGTGGTGACGATGGTGGCTACCTGATTGTGCTCCCGGAGCATGGCAACAGCCATATCCAGCTTCTGCTGAGGAATGGCATCGGTACGGGACAGAATGATGGTGGAGGCGGTTTCGATCTGGTTGTTATAGAACTCGCCAAAGTTCTTCATGTAGACCTTGACCTTGCCTGCATCGACCACCGCAACAGTAAAGCCCAGGGTCACGTCCTCGGTAGTGACCTTCTCCACAGCGGCGATCACATCAGACAGCTTGCCTACACCGGAGGGCTCGATGACGATGCGGTCAGGGCTATATTCCTCAATGACCTGGGTCAGTGCACGGCCAAAATCACCCACCAGAGAGCAACAGATACAACCGGAGTTCATTTCGGTAATGTTGATGCCTGCCTCCTGCAAAAAACCGCCGTCAATACCGATCTCGCCAAATTCATTCTCGATCAGCACCAATTTCTGTCCTGCGTAAGCTTCGCTGATCATCTTTTTGATCAGCGTGGTCTTGCCTGCCCCCAGAAAGCCAGAATAAATATCGATTTTTGTCATGCGTAAACACCTTCTGTTTCAAAATTTCCCATATATTATACCACTGTCCGTCAAAAATGACAAGTCTATTTCTGACTGTCCTTCGACGTTTTCCCCTTGTAAATGACCCGGCACGTGTACTAAGCTATCAGCAGGTGGTCATTCTCCCCAAATGCGACACGCCGCCTGACCGCCGCTGCGTTTCTCCCGCGCAGCGGCGGCCTACATTACCAGGAATATAGGCTTTTCTTTTGCGTCAAAAAGTGTTATAATGACAAAAACACTTTTGGGAGGACACTATGGACTTTCTTCCTATCTGCAAACAGGATATGCTGGACCGGGGTTGGGAGCAGTGCGACTTTGTCTACGTGATCGGTGATGCCTACGTTGATCACCCCTCCTTCGGCCATGCCATTATCAGCCGCGTGCTGGAGCGTGCAGGCTATACTGTTGGTATTATTTCCCAGCCGGACTGGAAAAATCCCCGTTCCATCGATATTTACGGCCGTCCCCGGCTTGGTTTTTTGGTATCCGGCGGCAATATGGACTCTATGGTCAACCACTACTCGGTAACTAAGCACAAGCGGAAGACCGATGCTTTCACGCCCGGCGGTGTCATGGGCAAACGCCCAGATTACGCCACGGTGGTGTACTGCAATCTGATCCGGCAGACCTACAAGGACGTGCCGATCCTGATCGGCGGCATCGAGGCCAGCCTTCGCCGCCTTGCCCACTACGACTACTGGTCTGAAAGTCTGAAGCGATCTGTCCTGTTGGATTCCCAGGCCGATCTTTTGATGTACGGCATGGGAGAAAAGAGCATCGTGGAGATCGCTGACGCTCTGAACTCCGGTCTGGATGTAAAGGATATTACTTACATTGACGGCACGGTCTTCCGTACGGAAGTGCTGGATGACAGCCTGCCGACGATCATACTGCCCACCTACGAGCAACTAAAGGCTGACCGTCGCAGCTATGCTGAAAGCTTCAAGCTTCAGTACGGAAACTGCGATCCCTTTACAGCCAAACGTTTGGCGGAGCCCTACGGCAAGGAATTTGTGGTGCAGAACCCCCCACAGAAGCCGCTGACCACCGAAGAAATGGATGCAGTCTACGAGCTGCCGTACATGCGTACCTGGCATCCCAGCTATGCCAAAGCCGGCGGCGTGCCTGCCATTGAAGAAGTCAAGTTCAGCCTTGTCAGCAACCGGGGCTGCTTTGGCGCATGCTCCTTCTGCGCGCTGACCTTCCACCAGGGCCGTATTATTCAGACCCGGAGCCACGAGTCTATTCTGACCGAGGCGGAGCTGATGGTC
>CAYVCR010000122.1:0-4446 GCA_964450205.1 uncultured Oscillospiraceae bacterium
GACCTATATGTTCGTTTCTCACGACCTGTCCGTTATCGAGCACATCTGTGACCGTATCGTCATTATGTATCTGGGCAAGATCGTGGAGATCGGCACCAAGGACGATATTTTCAAGAATCCGCAGCATCCCTACACCCAGGCTCTGCTGTCTGCCATCCCCATGGTTGGCAAGAAGGAGCGGGATCGCATCATCCTGCAGGGTGATATTCCCAGCCCCGTCAATCCTCCTTCCGGCTGCCGTTTCCATACCCGCTGCCCCTATGCTACTGAGCGCTGCACTACGGAAGTTCCCGAAGTGCACTGCCTGGGCGGCGATCACAAGGTAGCCTGCCATCTGGTGGAAGATCAGGCTGTGAAGGCCGAATAATTACCAACCTATACAGCCGTGCCGCAGCCGCGGCACGGCTGTATTTGCTGATATTACAATATGTCGCAGAAATTTCGCAATATTATCCTGTGACATTCACAGAATTTGGCTTGCCCAAATGAAAACTGTCAAGTACAATAGTGACTGATACGCGGGTACAATGTCCGTACGTATGCGTAATTGTCGTCAAGAAAATGGTATCGAATCGGTATGGATATGAGCCACATGGATCATGTTGTACCGGAAGAATAAGGAGAAAATTATGATTTACCGTCAGGAACATCCCAAGCCCCAGTTTGAGCGGGCAGACTGGATGAATTTGAACGGCCAGTGGGCCTTTGAGATCGACAACGGCCGCAGCGGCGAGGCCCGGGGCCTGCACGACCCCAATGCTGTCCTAAGCGGCACCATCAACGTGCCCTTCTGCCCGGAAAGCAAGCTCTCCGGCGTGGAGCATAAGGACTTTATGTACGGCGTGTGGTACCAGAGGAAGGTCGATCTGACCGAGGCCCAGTGCGCCCAGCGGATCTTTATCCACTTTGGCGCTGTGGACTATGAGTGCTATGTGTACGTCAACGGTCAGAAGGCAGGCTGCCACAAGGGCGGCTTCACCTCCTTCAAGTTTGACATCACGGCACTGGTGGTGCCCGGTGAGAACGTGATCACCGTCAATGCGCTGGACGATACCCGCAACCGTCTGATCCCCACCGGTAAGCAGTGCCCCCACTACTATTCCCGGGGCTGCAGCTATACCCGTACCACCGGCATTTGGCAGACGGTGTGGCTGGAGTTTACCCCCAAGGCTTACATCAAGAATTTTAAGTTCGATACCAACGCCGAGCAGGGTATCCTGGTGACCACTGTCCGGGTGGAGGGTCAGGCAGACCTGGCATTGGAGGCTTCCTTCGAGGGCAAGCCCATGGGCTGCGCCAGCATGAAGGCTGCTGCCGGTGAGGCGGTGCTGACCATCGATTTGGCCGAGACCCATCTGTGGGAGCTGGGCAAGGGCAATCTGTATGATCTGAAGCTGACCTTCGGCGATGATGAAGTCAAGTCCTACTTTGGTCTGCGCTCTATCCGCATGGAGGGCATGAAATTCATGTTCAATGGCCGCAGCGTGTTCCAGCGGCTGATCCTGGACCAGGGCTTCTATCCCGATGGCGTGCTGACAGCACCCTCTGATGCCGACCTGATCCACGACATCGAGATATCCATGGAGATGGGCTTCAACGGCGCCCGTGCCCACGAAAAGATATTTGAGGAGCGCTGGCTGTACCACGCCGACAAGGCCGGCTACCTGGTTTGGGGCGAGTATCCCAACTGGGGCCTGGACCATACCTACGAGGATGCCATCTATGCCATTCTGCCCGAGTGGTTGGAGGAGATCGACCGGGATCGGAACCATCCTTGTATCATCGGCTGGTGCCCCTTCAATGAGACCTGGAACAAGAACGACCGACCCCAGTACGACGATCTGATCCGGCAGGTTTACCGGGTCACAAAGGCGGTGGATCCCTCCCGGCTGTGCATCGACACCTCCGGCCATTTCCATGTGGAAACGGAGATCTACGATGTCCACGATTATAATCAGGATCCCGTGGAGTTCAAGGCCCATTATGACCTGCTGATGACCGAGGGGAAACTGTGGGAGGTCTTCGATCCCCCAGAGAGCCACAAGCATGGAAAGTACGAGTTCCGCCAGAAGTACGAGGGTCAACCGGCATGGGTCAGTGAGTACGGCGGCATCCGCTGGGCACCTCAGGAGCGGCTGGACGAGAACCGCTGCGGCAGCTGGGGCTATGGCAAGGACCCGGTGGACGAGGAGGACTTCAAGTACCGCTTCAAGGGTCTGACCGATGCCCTGCTGGACAATGACCAGATGTTCGCCCTGTGCTACACCCAGCTGACGGATGTGGAGCAGGAGCAGAACGGTCTGTACACCTACCAGCGTGAGGCTAAGTTTGATCCGGCATGGGTACATAGCGTCATGTCCCGTAAAGCAGCCATTGAAGATTGATCAAAAAGCACCGACCAACCGGTCGGTGCTTTCAGTTTTCGCTACAAATAAAGTCGAAATGAACAAATTGCACAAATATCATGCATTAAATTGTTATATAACAAACAGTTGTATTTTTATATACCTTTTGCTATAATGCGAAATGAAATAAAATCGAGTCACTAGGAAAAGGAAGTGCTTATCATGTCTGAACGTATGATGGATGCCATCGTAAAAGCCACTGCCGGCCCGGGCCTGGAGCTGCGGAAAGTGCCTGTGCCTGTTCCCGGCCCCGGCGAGGTGCTGATCAAGATCCGCAAGACCGCGATCTGCGGCACCGATGTCCACATCTACAACTGGGATCCCTGGGCAACCGAGCATATCAAGCCGCCAATGACCATCGGTCATGAGTACGTGGGCGAAATTGTCCAGCTGGGTGACGGCGTTACCGGCTTGTATGTGGGCCAGCGTGTGTCCGGCGAGGGCCACATCACCTGCCATCACTGCCGCAACTGCCACACCGGCAACATCCAGTGGTGCAAGGATACTATGGGTGTGGGCGTGGATCGGGACGGCGCATTTGCTGAGTACGTGTGCATCCCCCAGGAGAACGTGATCATCATTGACGAGAGCCTGCCCGAGGATGTGGTGGCCTTCTTCGATGCCTTCGGTAACGCCGCCCACACGGCACTGATGTTCGATCTGATCGGCGAGGACGTGCTGATCACCGGCGCGGGCCCTATCGGCATCATCGCTGCCGGTGTCTGTAAGTTTGCCGGTGCCCGCCGCGTAGTCATTACCGACGTGAACGATGACCGCCTGGAGCTGGCCCGGAAGATGGGCGTAGACGCGGCTGTCAATACCGCAAAAGAGGACCTGCCCATGATCATGAAGGAGCAGGGTTTGGTGGAGGGCTTTGACGTGGGTCTGGAAATGTCCGGCAATGGCATGGCCCTGCAGCAGATGATCAGCGTCATGCGCAACGGCGGCAAGATCTCCCTGCTGGGTATCTCCAATAAGCCGGTTGCCCTGGATATGAACACCGTGATCACCAAGGGCCTGACGATGCAGGGTATCTATGGCCGTAAGATGGATACCTGGCACCAGATGTCTTACATGGTCCAGGGCGGCCTGGACGTGAGCAAGGTCATCACCCACCGTTTCCACTACACCGATTTCCAGAAGGGCTTCGAGGCCATGAACAGCGGCAAGTCCGGTAAGGTCATTCTGGACTGGACCACCAAGAAGGAGGCTTAATCATGAAATCTGCACTGACTGCTATTTCCACCGAGCTGGATGCCATCCGCGCCGCCGGCACCTGGCGCGAGGAGCGCATCATCACCACCCCCCAGTATTCCCGTATCGACACTACCGCCAAGCCCGGCGTGGTCAACTTCTGCGCCAATAATTACCTGGGCCTGTCCACCCGTCCCGAGCTGATCGAGGCGGCCAAGGAAAGCTATGATAACTGGGGCTTCGGTCTGTCCTCTGTCCGCTTTATCTGCGGTACTCAGCAGATCCACAAGGATCTGGAGAAGAAGCTCTCTAATTTCCTGGGTATGGACGACACCATTCTCTACTCTTCCTGCTTTGATGCCAACGGCGGCCTGTTCGAGACCCTGCTCAGCGCCGAGGATGCTATCATCTCCGACGAACTGAACCACGCCTCTATCATCGACGGCGTGCGTCTGTGCAAGGCCATGCGTTACCGCTACAAGAACAACAACATGGAGGACCTACGTGCCCAGCTGACTGCTGCCCGGCAGGCCGGTGCCAAGAAGATTCTGATCGCAACCGACGGTGTGTTCTCCATGGACGGCTACATTGCCGATCTGACTGCCATCTGCGATCTGGCTGACGAGTTCGATGCGCTTGTTATGGTGGACGACAGCCATGCTGTGGGCTTCATGGGTGAGCACGGCAAGGGTACTCACGAGTACTGCGGTGTCATGGGCCGTGTGGACATCATCACCGGCACCTTCGGCAAGGCCCTGGGCGGCGCGTCCGGCGGCTACACCGCTGCCCGCCAGCCCATCGTGGATCTGCTGCGTCAGCGCAGCCGTCCCTACCTGTTCTCCAACAC
>CAYVCR010000123.1:0-4420 GCA_964450205.1 uncultured Oscillospiraceae bacterium
GAAGGTTGCAAAAAATGCAACCTTCTGTAAAACTCCGTTAAGGACATCACGCTATCTCCACGCGGCTGTTTTTTAATAGACTGCAAAAAGGATGGTGTATATGGGTTGTAGATACCAGGGCTTTTGCAGCAGCCTTTTACGGCAGCTATCTAAGGCCTCCGTCAACTGCTCCAGCTCTGCCCCCGTCAACACATGCTGGCTGAACTTTGCCTTTTGGGCAAGGGTATGCAGCTCCTGTGCCGGGCGCTGCTTCAGCAGCCGGGACAAGCGAACGATCTCCCGCCACAGCTGCACCGCCCTCTGGTTGGCATTTCCCTTGTTCAGGCGGCGCGCCTTCAGCCGCAGGCGCACCTGCCACTGACAGAGGATCACCAGCACCGCGCCCAAAACCCCAAGCACCCAGTACAGCGCCGTCCATACAGGCTTTGTTTCCTGCTCCGGAGCTGGCTGCTCCTGCTCCGGTTGGGGCTGTGCTGGAGTTTGCTGTTCCTGCGTGGTATTCTGGGTGCCGGTCTGCGGTGTGTAGGTATATGTCGGCACACCCTCCGCCGGGGTACTCTCCAAGATCCGCCAGCCGACCGCCGGGTCGTAATATTCCACCCAAGCGTGGGCCTGATCCTCATAGACCGTTACAGTCTGTCCATCCTGCAAGCGTACTGTGTAACCTTCCACATATTGCGCTTGGATACCCGCTGCTCGCAGCAGCACCGCCGCCGTGGTGGCAAAGTGGACGCAATAGCCGGTTTCGGCTTCTGTAACAAACCACTGGGCAAAGTCCGTTTCTCCGGCAGGCATTCTGCCTGTATTGCGGCTGTAATCTGCCAAATTCCGCACGTAATCGCCGATGGCTTCTGCTTTTTCTTTTACTGTTCCTTTCCCCTCTGTCAGCGACAGAGCCAAAGGCTCTGCCCATTCCACGGTAGCCGCAGGCAGAGAGATGGCATCCGGGGTATAGGTGCCAATCGGCAAATAAATTCCTGCTTCCGTCTGATACTCCACTGCTGAGGGTGCATCGGGTTTGATCTGATACAAATAAAATGTATAGCCATATTCTTGCTGCACATTTTCCGTGATACCCAACGCATTGACTGCAACCTTCTGTGATGAGAAATTGCCCTCTGGGTGGTGAATCTGTTCTTGGGCATAGTAAGGCACAAATTTCATCAAATGCTGGGTTCGCGTCGTGATCTCCACTACACCATTTTGCTGCAGCTGATCCCAATGGGTCCACGCATAGATGTCATTGCCGTGCTCATTATACCAGGACGTGCCGTCATACATCTGGAAGCCCTGCTGGCGCAAATACAAAGTGCCCCCTTGCTCCACCTGCACAGTCATCACCGGGGTGTGAGTCTGCACCAGGCGACCCACCGTGTCCAGCTCTACGGTCTGGTCTAAGCCGGAGCCGCCGATCCCCACCTGCTCCCCGGTAGTTTGTACCCATTGCTGCACTGTCTGCAGGATCTTATCGGCTCTGTCCTGGCCTTGATAGGTGCTCTGGGGCACTGCCCAGAACAGCACAAGCAGGCAAATAGCCACCGGCACTGTTACCAGTACCGTCAGCAGATTTCCTTTTTTAAGGTCCTTCCTCCGGGTCAGGTTGCTCAGCAGCAGTACAAGCATTCCCAGCAACAGTAAATATAAGTATCCTGTTCCGGGTACCCGGTCGGTGACCACAAAGCAGGCTGCCAAAGGCAGCGCAGCCAATATAACAGCAAATACCGCCGGTTTTCTGCGGCATACCGTCCAGGCAGCCACAAAGGCGATCACACACCCCATGGCACATAGGGCCACAGTCCCATCCCCCGCCGTCGGCGGCTGGCTGCTCCAGTACAGCACGCCTGTGCCGTAGGCCCGGTCATAGCTGCAGCTCAGATAATACACCAGCCATTCCAAGCTGCCGGGCAGCTTGCCGCTGTACCACAAATACCCTGCCACAGGTGCTGCCATCAGCACCGGTACATACCACCATTTTACGGTAAAGCCCACGCTGAAGACCGCTGCGCTGATGGCACAGCCCAGCAACACATGCTTGATATTTGCCGTCAGTCCGAAAGCACTCTGCAGGCACATGACCCCTGCAAAGCTCAACAAAACGCTCAGCACGGCGCTCAAGGGGCAGGTCAGCCATTTGTCACGTCTCATGGCTGTCACCTCCAATATGGAACGCGTCCGGCATGCCGGGCAGCACCTGACCTTCGGGACAAGCAGGTGCCGCCAGAACACCCCGGAGCATGGCCTGCTGGCTGTCACGGTTTGTGACACACCAGACTTCCACACCTCTGCCGGTCAGACAGCGGACCTCATGGGTCACGCCGGTTTCCAAAAAATGCTCTGTCAGCCACAGGAGCCTGCCCAGCTTGCTGTCAAGCATGTCCTCATCACCGGAAAGCTCCAGGGTCACCAGCAGCCGCTTACGCATAGGCTCCACCGGCTCCCGGTAGACCAGCTTACCGGTCTTGGACGATAGCTTCCAGTGGATATTTCGCAGATCGTCGCCGGGCCGGTACTGCCGCAGGTCGTGATTTTCCGAAAAACCGCCGCCGGTTTTGGGTTTCCAGCTGGAGGCCGTGTACTGACGGGGATCAGGGATCTGCTCCGGCTCCACCGGTTCGGGCAACACCGTCAGCATGATCGGTGCTCTTCTGCCGCTGGGGAACCGCCACAAGCCCAAATAATCGTACACCCACAGCCGGGTCGGCGTGATCTGCAGCACGCCGCAATGGCGGGTGGGCAGCGCCTTCCCCAGCTTTATAACATCGGTTTCACCGGTAATGCTGTGGCGCACCTTCAATCGGCAGTGTACCGGCGGTGCTGGCAAAAAGCAGCGCCGTTCCGCCTCCGGGCGCACCGATTGCCCCACAGAAGCTTCTGTGGGGCAGCGCAGGGAGGTTTTGACCGTGCACATGGCCGGCAGGCTTAAAACCAGACTGAGCAGCGGCAAACAGATCACCGCCAAAAGCAAAAGCCACGCCATCCATTCCCGGTAAAATACGTACAATACCAGACTGCCCTCCAGAACAGCCAGGTATAAAAGTCTTCTCAGTGCCATATCAGCGCAGCTTGGGGGCAGACACCTGGCCCAAAATCTGCTGCAGCACCGCGGCGGCAGTCACGCCCTCCGTCTCAGCCTTGGCTGTCAGCAAAAGCCTATGTGCCACCGTATAGGAGAACACCTCCTGCACGTCCTTGGGCACCACATAATCTCTGCCCCGCAGCTGGGCGATGGCTTTGCTCATGGCAGTCACTGCCAGTGTGGCACGGGGACTGGCACCTCGTGCCACAGCCTCATGCTCCCGGGTGGCCGCGATCAGCTCCACCACGTAGCGCACCACCTCGGGGGCCACATAAGTCTGCGCCACCACCTGCTGCATGGCTGCCAGCTCCTGGGCAGACACCACCCGCTTCAGTGTTTCCAGCGGGTCTGTTCCCTGGCGGCTGGTGACCATGGCGATCTCATCCTTGACGCTGGGGTAACCCAGACTGAGCCGGATCATAAACCGATCCATCTGACTGTCCGGCAGCAGCTGCGTACCGGCTGCACCGGTGGGATTTTGGGTAGCGATCACCACAAAGGGCGCAGGCAGCCGATGGCTGACGCCGTCCACCGTGACCTGTCCCTCCTCCATGGCCTCCAACAGGGCAGACTGGGTACGGGAGGTGGCCCGGTTCAATTCGTCCGCCAAAAACAGATTGCACAGTACAGCGCCGGGCTTATAGACCAACTCACCGGTAGCCTGATTGATCACGCAATAGCCGGTCACATCCGAAGGCAGCACGTCGGGGGTAAACTGCACGCGATTATGACGCAGGCTCATGGTCTTGGAAAAAGCAAGTGCCATGGTGGTCTTTCCCACGCCGGGAATATCCTCCAACAGAATATGTCCACCTGCCAAAATGGCCGCCAACGTCCACATGAGCACCTTATCCTTGCCAACAACGGCTTTGCGCACCTGCTGCAGGATCTTCTGGGCGCTGCTTACGATCACGGTCTGCTCTGTCTGCATAAAACGTCCCTCCACTGCATATCCTTGTACGTTCAGTATACACGTCCGCCTTGTCAAAATCAAGAAATTGCCGTCGTTTTAACGAATATTTAAGGCCCGCTGCAAAATGCAGCGGGCCGGTGTATTTATTCTGCGTATCCCATGGGATTACTGTTCTGCCAGTTCCAGGAATCCCGGCACATGTCCGCCAGGCTCTTTTCTGCTTTCCAGCCCAGGACCTGGGCACTCTTGGCAGGGTCTGCGTAGCAGGTGGCGATGTCACCGGGGCGGCGATCCACGATCTCGTAGGGCAGGGCAACCTGATTGATATCCCGGAAGGTCTTCACCATATCCAGCACGCTGTAGCCGCTGCCGGTACCCAGGTTGAACACCTCGCAGCCTGTATGCTTGCTGGCATACTTGACAGCCGCCAC
>CAYVCR010000124.1:0-4411 GCA_964450205.1 uncultured Oscillospiraceae bacterium
CCTTTACCCCGGCGCTGTGCAACCGGATCGACCGGAACACCGGCGGCATCGTCATCGCTGCCAAGACCGCCGAGGCCCTGCGGGTCATGAATCAGAAGATCAAGGACCGGGAGCTGGACAAACGATATTTGGCTGTGGTGGAGGGCACACCCAAGCCCCCAAAAGGCAGTCTGAAGGGTTACCTCTTTAAGGATGCCAAGAAAAACCGGGTCTTCGTCACCGATACGCCCCAGACCGGCGCCAAATCCTGTCAGACCAATTACCGGGTACTGGCAAGTAAAGGCGGCCTGTCCCTGGTGGAGTGCGAACTGATCACCGGGCGTACCCATCAGATCCGCGCCCAGTTTGCCCACGCGGGGCATCCGCTGCTGGGCGACGGCAAATACGGCAAGCTGGATAAGCGCTTTGACCGCACCTATCAGGCCCTGTATTCCTACAAGTTGACCTTCTGCTTTACCACCGATGCAGGTAGCCTGGAGCACTTAAATGGCAAGAGCTTCCGGGTAGACAAGGTAGACTTTGCCGAAGAATATTTCCCCAACACCAAATATTAAAACAAGAAGGAACGACCAAACGGATAGTGCCGCTTAGTGAAGAGAAAAGCTCTCTATATCACGTTTCCCGTGATATAGAGAGCTTTTTACAGTATTTCCGTGATCGTGCCGCTGCCGACGACCATGTCGCCGTCGTAGAGCACAACCGCCTGGCCCGGTGTCATGGCCCGCTGCGGCTCGTCAAACACCACCCGGGCAAAGCCGTCTGCTTCCGGGTAGACCGTGGCTGGCTGCTCGGCGTGCCTGTACCGCGCCTTGGCCGTCACGCGCAAAGGTGAGGTCAGGGCAGGGAAGGGCAGCCAGTTCCAGTCCTTGGCCCGCAGGGTGGTGGCAAACAGCGCCTCATTGGGGCCGACTGTCACGGTGTTTTTCTCCATATCCTTGGCGCACACATACACCGGCGCGCCCATGGCGATACCCAGACCCTTGCGCTGCCCCAGAGTGTAGCTGACAGCACCGCTGTGCCTGCCTACTACGTTGCCCTGCAGGTCCAGAAAATCCCCGGCGGGATAATCCTTGCCGGTGTATCGCCGCATAAAGCTGACGTAATCTCCGTCCGGCACGAAGCAGATGTCCTGGGAATCCCGCTTGCGGGCATTGAGAAAGCCCTGTTCCTCTGCGATGGCCCGCACCTGGGCTTTTTTCAGTTCGCCCAGGGGGAATTGGGCGTGGGAGAGCTGATGCTGGTTCAAGCAGGCCAGGAAATAAGTCTGATCCTTGGCACTGTCCACAGCCTTATACAATAAATATCTGCCGCTTGCCTCATTGAAGACGATCCGGGCATAGTGACCGGTGGCCACATAATCGCAGCCCAGGAGCAGGGCCTTGTTCAGCAATGTCTCGAATTTCAGATACCGGTTACAGTCGATGCAGGGATTGGGGGTCTGTCCCTGCTCGTAAGAGCGGACAAAATTGTCCACCACCTTCTCCCGGAAATCCCCGGTGGAATTGAAGACATAAAAGCGCATACCCAGCCGGTACGTCACACTGCGGGCATCCTCCGTATCATCCAGCGAGCAACAGCTTGACTCCCGGTCTCCCAACAGTTCGTTGTCGCACAGGCGCATGGTCGCACCAAAGCATTCGTAACCGGCGCACTGTGTCAGATAGGCAGCCACGGAACTGTCCACACCGCCGCTCATGGCGATCAATGCTTTTTTGTGTTCCAAGGTCCTCACCTCCTGATATCTTTTGCGTTATTTTATCATGCTGACTGAGAAAATGCAACGATTTTACTGACTGACATGCAGGAATATATTGTATTATGTCAACACTTTGAAATACAAAATGTTCCAATATATGGTAAAATACCCACAACTGACGCACAAAATGGAACATTTTGGAGACAAAAATAGTAACAAACGTGTAATATTTTTAGAAAAAGGGGTTGCAAATAACGGGAACATCTGCTATAATGTCCTAAATGTGACTTTTGATTGGAAAGGAGCGAACACCAATGATTAAGAGATTTTCCGGCCTGCTGCTGGCTCTTGCGATCTTGGTCAGCCTGATTACGGTCGGCAGTATTTCCGTTTCTGCCGCATCGGAATTGAAGGCCAGTGACGATTGTATTGAGATACTGAAAAAGGAGGAGGGCTTCAGTAAAACGCCCTACTGGGATTATACTCAGTATACCGTAGGTTATGGCACACAATGCCCTGAGGATATGCGCGCCTACTATACCGCCAACGGTATTACCGAGGAAGAAGCGGAGGTGCTCCTGCGCAACCACCTGGTCAAGGTGGAGAAGGATCTGAATACCTTTGCGGACAAGTATTCTCTGACATTGACGCAGAATCAGTTTGATGCGATCCTGCTGTTTTCCTATAACTGCGGCACCAGCTGGTGCTACAGCTCTGACGGTACTTTCCATCAGGCGATCGCCAAGAGTGCCACCGGCAACGAGCTGATCCGTGCTTTTGCCCTGTGGTGCAGCGCCGGCGGTGAGATCCAGGATTATTTGCTCAGAAGACGCTTGAGCGAGGCCAATATGTACTTAAACGGTGTCTATTCTCAGACACCGCCTGACAATTATTGCTATGTGCTGTATGATGCCAACGGCGGTACGACCAGTCCGCGCAGCCAGGGCTACAGCACCGAGTGGGAGGCAGTGCCGTTCCCGGTGCCTACATACGAAGGCTACACCTTCGCCGGCTGGTATACAGCCAAGAATGGCGGCGAGAAGGTCACCAAGCTGGATGCATCCACCAAGAGCAAGACCTTATATGCTCACTGGACGGATACAGACGGCAACGAAACGGACAATACCGAGCCGACAGTTGTGGTAACTGTTACCGCCTCTGATGTGAATATGCGCAAGGGCCCCGGCACGAACTATACATCTATTGGCAAGCAGGCCCAGAAGGGCGACAAGCTGACGATCACCGAGACAGCGACCGGCACGCCTTCCCTCTGGGGTAAGTTTACCGAGTATGGCGGCGGCTGGATCTGCCTGCAGTACACCAACTATGAAACTGCTCTGAAGGAGCAGCAGAACGCCGGTACCACCACACCCTCCGAGCCTACAGAACCGGAGACCACAGAACCCGAGACTACGGAACCGGAAACCACCGAACCGGAGACCACGGAACCTCCTACCACACAGCCTACCGAGCCTTCTGAGTCTGATGAAGAAGATACCAAGGCAGAAACCGCGAAGCTCATGGGCACCGTTACGGTTAATGAATTCCTGCGGATCCGCAAGGGACCCAGTACCGGTTATGCGGAGGTGGGCAGACTGAAGCCCAATGACCGGGTGGAGATCCTGGAAAAGAAGACTGTTGGCGCTACTGTTTGGGGCCGCATTGATCAGGGCTGGATCAGCCTGGATTACGTGAAGCTGGACAGCACCACCTCCAGTGGAACTACTTCCTCCAGCGGTACCACCTCCAGCACAACGTCCCAAACCGGTACGATCGTTAACTGCAGCGAGTGGGTGCGGATCCGCAGCGGTGCGGGCACCAGCTACTCCATCGCAGGCTATTACTATCCCGGCGATACCATTACCATCACTGAGCAGAAGACCGTCGGCTCCATTAAATGGGCCAAGACATCCAAGGGCTGGGTCAGCATGGATTATGTGAAGATCACCTCCACCGGCAGTACGTCCACCAGTACTACTACCGGCACTACAACCGGCACCACATCCAGCAGCACTGCCCAGTCCGGCAAGATCGTCAACTGCAGCGAGTGGGTGCGGATCCGCAGCGGCGCAGGCACCAGCTACTCCATCGCAGGCTATTACTATCCCGGCGATACCATTACCATCACCGAGCAGAAGACTGCCGGCGGCATTACCTGGGGCAAGACCGATAAGGGTTGGGTCAGCATGGATTATGTGCAGCTGAGCAGCACCACCAGTAGCAGCACAAACAGCGGCACTTCCACAACGACCAGCAAGACGGTCATTGCAGACTGCCTGAATGTGCGCAAGGCAGCTGGTACCAGCAATACTGTTGTCGGTTACCTGTACTACGGCACGAAGGTGGAAATCCTGGAGACCAAGACCGTGGATGGTACCGCATGGGGCCGGGTATCCAATGGCTGGATCTGCATGGACTACGTAAAGTAAATATCCCTGAAGGACCTGCTTCGGCAGGTCCTTTCTTTTTTATAAGGAAACAACTTGCATTTTTTGTGGTTTCACAGTATAATAAACTGATTTCTTTTTACATTCTTGCAAGAGGTATGAACTGTGTATTTAAAATCTTTGGAAGTACAGGGCTTTAAGTCCTTCCCGGATAAGACCTTGATCCGCTTTGGCGATGATATCACCGCCATTGTTGGTCCTAACGGCTCCGGAAAATCGAATATTTCCGATGCGATCCTGTGGGTCATGGGCGAGCAGAGCACCAAGA
>CAYVCR010000125.1:0-4397 GCA_964450205.1 uncultured Oscillospiraceae bacterium
AGGCCGCAAGCAGATCGTAATGACCTCCGACCGAAAGCCCAGCGATATGCTGACCCTGGAGGATCGTCTCCGTACCCGTTTTGAGTGGGGTCTGCTGGCCGACATTCAGCCGCCGGATTACGAGACCCGTATGGCAATCATCAAGAATAAGGCCAATTCTCTGGCGCTGGAGCTGAGTGATGAGGTTTGCAACTACATTGCAAATAACGTGACCAATAACGTCCGGCAGATCGAAGGTACGGTCAAAAAGCTGCGTGCTTACGTGGATCTGAATGCCATGGAGCTGACTCTGGAGAACGTGACCCGGGCCATTGCCGACATGTTTAAGAGTGAGGGCAACGCCCTGCCCACGCCCAGTCTGATCATCAGCCAGGTCTGTAAGTTCTACTCCATCGATGAATCGGTGCTCCGGGGTACGCTGAAGAATAAGGGAACCGCCGAGGCCCGTCAGGTAGCTATCTATCTGATCCGCAAGCTGACCAATCTGAGTACACCGGACATCGGCAAGGAGCTGAACAAGGACCACTCCACAGTGCTCTACTCCATCAATAAGGTGGAAAGCGCCATTAAGAGCGGCAACGCCAATATTCAAAACCACATCCGGGATATTACAGCCAATATCAATTCTTGTCTGTAATTTATCCACAAGACCTGTGGAATGTGGAAATAAAACCTGTTAACAAAAAATCCTGCAATTTTCAAAAAATTGCGCTGTGGAAAACTGTCAGCTATCCACAGATTGGGTTGTGGATAAAAAGTGCTTCTGTCTGTAGGACTTTCCCCACTTTTCCACATATTTTTGCACTACGACTATTATTACTACCTAAAAATATTTATTCATATATATTTTTATTATATTTTCAGAAATGAGGTATTTTCTATGCGCTTTACCTGTGAAAAAAGTATGCTGGTAACCGGTCTGAACATTACCGGAAGAACAGTCGCTCAGAAAAGTGCCCTGTCTGCTATCGAGGGTATTCTTTGCCGGGCCGGTGTGGGTCTTAACTTAACCGGCTATAACATGGAGACCGCCATTACCTATCAGATCGATGCAGAAGTATCCGATGCCGGTGCCTGCATCCTGCCTGCCAAGCTGTTTGGCGATATTATCCGCCGCCTGCCTGAGGGCCCTGTCACCGTAGTGGTGGATGATAATTATAAGGTGTCAATCCGCGCCGGCTATGCATCCTTTACCATTTCTGCCGAGCCTGCTGACGATTATCCGGAGCTGCCTGATGTTGGCAGCGGCCGTAGCATCCGCATTCCCCAAACTGCGCTGAAGGAGCTGATCTCCGGCACCATCTTTGCCGTTTCCGAAAACCAGGGCCGTCCCATTCACACCGGCGTGAAGTTTGAGGTGGAGGATAATACGGTTTCTGCCATTGCTGTGGATGGCTTCCGTCTGGCCCGCCGCACCTATCATACCGAAGAGCCAACAGGCAGAAGCCTGTCCTTCGTCGTTCCTGCACAGGGTCTGAAGGAAGTGGAAAAGATCGTATCCGACAACGATGAGGATGTGGCCTTTACTTTGGGCACCAAGCACATTCTGTTCCAGATGGGCTGTGCGACCTTGATTTGCCGCCTGCTGGAGGGCGACTTCCTGGATTGGCGCCGGGTCGTTCCCACCAACTGCCCTGTGAAGCTGGTGGCCAACGTAGGCGAACTGGCATCTTCCATTGAGCGTGTGGGTCTGATCGTTTCCGAAAAGTACAAGAGCCCTGTGCGCTGCGTCTTCTCCGACCAGGTCCTGCTGCTGCGGACCAATACCACCATCGGTGCCGCTGAGGACCGCTGTTCCATCGCCGGTGACGGCAAGGAGCTGGAGATCGGCTTCAATGTTCGGTATTTGGCAGATGCTTTACGCGCCATCCCCGGTGAAGAGGTGGTCTTGGAGCTGACCAACGGCTTGAGCCCCATCGTGCTGACGCCTGTAGATGACAAGCAGGATTATGCTTACATGGTGCTGCCTGTGCGTATCAAGAATAATTAATAGGATTTTTTACTATGAAAGTAGTTGTAAAAAAGAAAGATCCCAATCCTGCTGTTCCCGTGGTGATCCAGACGGAATTTATTAAGCTGGAAGCAGCCATGAAGCTGGCCCACGCCGTATCCGGCGGCATGGCCAAGACCATCATCCAAAATGGGGATGTGCTGGTCAACGGCGAGGTCTGCACCATGCGGGGTAAGAAAATGTTTCCCGGTGACAGCTTTACCTTTATGGGAACCAAGTATTTGATCTGTATCCATGAACCTCAATAATATTGCGTTACAGGATTTCCGCAATTATCAGCAGCTGCAGCTTGATTTTGATCCCGGTGTCAATCTGATCGTAGGCGACAATGCCCAGGGAAAGACCAACCTTTTGGAGGCCATTGCCTATCTTGGCTCCGGTAAGGCTTTCCGTACTCAGAGAACTGCGGAATTGGTACGGCTGCAGGCGGATTTTGCGGAAATTGCGGGAGAAGTGTATTCCCAGGAGCGACAGCAGAGCCTGCGTTGGGTGCTGTTTCCGGCGGCCAAGCCCCGGCAGCTGTACCGCAACGGCGTAAAAAAGAAGACTGCTGCAGATATTTCCGGTGTGCTGCAGACGGTGCTGTTTTGTCCGGAGGATCTGATGATCCTAAAGGGCGGCGCTTCTGCCCGGCGCCGACTGGGCGACCATGCCCTGTGTCAGCTTCGACCCAATTACGAAGCAGCCTTAAATGAATATAACCGGATCTTGGAGCAGAAGAGCCATATTTTAAAGGATCGGTATGAAAATCCAGCTCTTTTGGAAATTCTGCCGGAGTATAATACCCGCCTTTGCCAGGTGGGTGCTCTGCTGATCTCTTACCGGGCCCGGTTTTATGAGGGCTTGGGCAAGGCTGCCGCCCAGTATCACAGCCATTTTTCCGGCGGTGCAGAGGATTTTTGTCTGGAATACAAGACGGTTTCCACGGTGCAGGACCCCTTTGCCCCGGTCAGTCAGCTGACCGATTGGCTATTTGAACATTTGGAAAGCCATGAGCGGGCAGAGCTGGAAAGCGCACAATGTCTGACTGGCCCCCACAAGGACGATTTTGACGTGACACTGTCAGAAATGTCCTTGAAGGCCTTCGGCTCACAGGGGCAGGTGCGTACCAGTGCTATCAGTCTAAAGCTGGCTCAGCGGGAGCTGATGGGCAGAGAGTCCGGAGAAATTCCGGTACTTTTACTGGACGATGTTCTTTCCGAACTGGACCCCGGTAGGCAGGACTTTGTGCTGAATCAAATTTCTGAGGGACAGGTGTTTATCACCTGCTGTGAGCCCGGACGCTTTACCAAGCTGGGAAAGACCATAGAAATTGAAAAGGGAAGCGTAAAATAGAAGTGAATGGGCGTTATATGCCCTGTAATAAGGAGGACTATCATGTCTGACGAAACGAAAGTAACACAAGAATATGGCGCAGAACAGATCCAGGTTTTGGAAGGTCTGGAGGCTGTTCGTAAGCGCCCCGGTATGTATATCGGCTCCACCTCTTCTTCGGGCCTGCACCATCTGGTCTATGAGATCGTGGACAACTCCATCGACGAGGCCTTGGCCGGTTACTGTAAGCATATCACCGTGACCATTAACCCCGGTAATTCCATCACCGTCACCGATGACGGCCGTGGTATTCCCGTGGACATTCAGCCCCAGACCGGCAAGCCCGCTCTGGAGGTCGTGTTCACTGTGCTTCATGCCGGTGGTAAGTTCGGCGGCGGCGGCTACAAGGTCTCCGGCGGTCTGCATGGCGTGGGCGCTTCTGTAGTGAATGCCCTGTCCGAATCTCTGCAGGCCAGAGTTTACAAGAACGGCAATATCTATGAAATGAAGTTCTCCCGTGGCCATATTACCCAGGAGATGACCATTGTAGGCAAGACCGAAAAGACCGGTACCGAGGTTACCTTCCAGCCCGACCCGGAGATGTTTGATGAAGTTGTTTACAGCTACGATATTCTTCACGAGCGTATGCGTGAGGAGGCCTTCCTAAACGCAGGTCTGTCCATCACCATCACTGATGCCAGGGAAGAAGAGCCTGTATCCGATACCATGTGCTATGAGGGCGGTATCCGGGAGTTTGCTACCTGGACCAACCGGCACAAGACTGTGATCCATGAAGACGTGATCTACATGTCCGGTACCAAGGGCGATGCCTCTGCCGAGATCGCTGTGCAGTATAATGACGGCTATAACGAGTCCCTGCAGTCCTTCGCCAACGATGTGCGCACGCCCGAGGGTGGTATGCACGAGACAGGCTTTAAAACCGCGCTGACCCGCGTACTGAATAACTACGGTCTGAAAAACGGTATCATCAAGGGTGACGACAAGGTCTCCGGTGAGGACTGCCGTGAGGGTATCACTGCTATTATTTCCGTTAAGCTGACCGATGCCCAGT
>CAYVCR010000126.1:0-4338 GCA_964450205.1 uncultured Oscillospiraceae bacterium
TTGAATGCCATTCAAGCGCTCTCCCAGCTGAGCTATACCCCCGTATGCCGAAAAGTCGTTGCGCCGCAACTACTTTTGGATTTTCTGCTTTCTGACTTGTGCTCACCCATGCGGGTCGCTTTACTGGTGATTTGCTCTCCCAGCTGAGCTATACCCCCATATTTGGTTGCGCTGCACAATGACAGCTTGTGTATTATAGCAACGGTTTGCTGATTTGTCAAGAGGTGTTTGGGGTATTTTTGGTTTTTTTAGAGAACATCTGCAGAGCGGTCAGAGAAGTGCCGTGGAATGCCCGGAGCGGATGGCGCTGATGATCTCAGATGAAAGGCAGATAGCAGCGATTAAGCCGCTGGCCTTGCGGCAAAAAAGTTGCTTTTTCAACAAATTTGTGGTATTCCATCTCCGGTTTTTCCGGACGTGATCCGCCTGGCCGTAAGTGGTTGGGCGGTTCTTTTTTTGAAAGGAGACCGGCGGCACTTCTTTGATATGGAGAGGAATCTTTGAATTTCAGTTTATAGAGCCGATGGCTCGATAAACTGCAATAATGCAGAATGCTGAATGCAGAATGCTGAATTATTTTAAAATACGTGGCCAAAGGACACACATGCATTATTTATTGAGCTGTCAGCCCGATAAATTGGAATTTAATTGTCTGTTGGCAGCAGCAGGCTTAAAAGCTGCACGTCGGTGAGGGCGGGGCTGCGGTAAGCACCGTCCAAGATCGCCTCTACGTTATCCGGGTCGTTTTCGATCTCCTTGGAAAATGCCTGGGCGGTCTGCACCAGGTCGCCGCCCAAAGCGTGGATCACCAGGCAGGCGGCCACCGTCAGCTTGGCCCGGCCCACCAGATCGTAGTCGGACACGGCTTGCAGCCAGTAGCGGCTCACGAAATATTTGGCCAGGGCCCGGTATGCCGGCTGCCAGGGGCCGGGGGGAACGGATCGCCACGGGCCCGTTACGCCCTCGCGATGACAGGCAGAAATGCAGGCGCTGGCGGCATTCAGCCGTTCCAGCCAGTTGGGGGTCAGGATCTCCAGCTCCCGGAAAAAGCCCAGCAGCAGGGACGCTTCGCCGCCTGTGGCATAGCGCGCGGCCTCTGCCAGAGCATCGGCAGGGCGGAGGGTGGCTTTCTCGCCGCCGTCCAGCTCCGCCTGCACCTCGTGGGCGTACAGCAGGGCGATGGCCAAGGCCTGGGGCACGGTGTATTCGCGGCTGTCCAGGAAGGTCAGCAGCTCTGCGCGGCTGCACAGCAGGATCGCCATGGCTTCCGTATCGTAGTCCGCTTCTTCGCCGCCGGGGACTTCCCGGCAGGCCATGTCCCCTGGGGTCGTCAGGATCAGCCGGGCGGCCTCCGGACAGGACAGCTCCAATCCCAGCTCGGCAAAGTCGCCGTAGTCGTGGCGCAGCCGGGGGAAGGTGCGGCAGGTATGGCACAGGGCGTCGTGGCCCAGCTCTGCCTGGAGGCGGCACAGGCCGTCTGTGCGCCACATGGGGCAGCGGCCATCCTCGATGGTCATACAGGTGCCATCCTCCGTATCCTGCAAAACGGCCCGGAGCCGGTCGCCCAAGTCCCCAGGCAGGCTGCGGTAGTAGGCAGCGGCCGTATCGTCCACGTCCACGGCCCAGTCCTGACAGCAGCTGTCCGGGCAGGCGGACGCGATGCAGGTAAATTTATCATAGTAAGCAGGTTTGAAAAGTTTCATAAGATCACCTGGGGTTGTTATACGACAAATCCGGGAGATTGTCAATCGTTACGAAGATTTTGCAAAAAGGAAACGGATTGCCACGGGCGGCACAGCCGCCCTCGCAATGACATGCGTTTTATGTGGGTATGAAAAGGAAAGGGTGCGTTGCAAAATGAATGCAACGCACCCTATGGTGTTTAACGAAAAGAGCAAATAATTTTCAATTAAATCAGTCTACCATCCGGTTGTGGCAGACCTTGGCGAAGTAGTGGCGGCTGGCCTTCCAGCGGCGGCGGCCTGTTTCCCGGTCCACCCAGGTCAGGCCAAACCGGTGAGAGTAGCCGGACTGCTGCTCAAAGGAGTCGGCATCGTTCCAGTAGTAGTAGCCCTTCACCGGCATGCCCATGCGCAGGCAGCGGACCACCATACGCAGGTGCTCACGCAGGTACTCCACACGATTCTGGTCGTTGCAGTCGGTCTCCTCGTCGCCGGCGTTTTCAAAGCCCAGGCCGTTCTCGGAGATGTAGATGGGCAGGTGGTAGCGGTTCCAGGCGTACCAGACCACGTCGAACAGGCCTGCAGGATAGGCACCGTGCTTCTGACCGGGTGCGGCGTAGAAGTTCTCCACGAAGTTGGCCAGCAGGGGCTTTTCGGGATTGTACTGGGTGCGGTCGCAGTGGTAGTAATTCAGACCCACGAAGTCCATGGGGACAAACCACTTATCCAGCTCTTCCTGGTAGTTTTGCGGCAAGTTCTCCCGGAAAACGGGGCACTCGTCCAGCAGCTGCTGGGGATAACGGCCTTCTGTGATGGGACGCATGTACAGATCAAAACGGTACAGGGACATACGGGTAGCAGCGCCGACATCCTCGGGCACGTCCATCCGGGCAGGGATGATGGGCACGATGACCATGACCTGGCCGATCTGACCGTCAAAGCCCATTTCCCGGTAGGCGCGAACGGCGCGGAAGTGGGCGATCACTGCGTTCTGAACGGCCTGCAGGCCGCCCTTCCAATCCCGCTCATAGGGTGGGAAGCCGGCGCCGATGTAACCGGAATTGATGGACACGCACAGCTCGTTGAAGGTGCTCCAGAGCTTGACCCGGTCACCGAAGGCCTTAAAGCAGACCCGGGCGTAGGCCTCAAAGTACTCGGCAAACTTGGGGTGACGGAAGCCGCCGCCCTCGTCCTGCAGGCACTGGGGCACGTCCCAGTGGCACAGGTCCACGAAGGGAGTGATATTGTGGGCCAGCAGGCAGTCGATGACCTTGTTGTAGTAGTCGATAGCCTTCTGATTGACTTCGCCGTAGCCGGTGGGGATGATCCGGGGCCAGGCAAGGCTCATGCGGTAGGTGTTCTGGCCGGTCTTGGCCATGTCCTCGATGTAGGCCTCGTAGTTGTCGTAGAAGAAGCAGCCGTCGGCGGGGGTGTCGTAGGATACGTAGCGGGGCTTCTTGGCGTTTACGGTGCCGGGGATCATTTTGCCGGCAAATTCTACAGAGTAGTGGTCCATCATGCTCATGGACTTACCGTCCCGGTCCCAGGCACCTTCAGACTGGAAGGCGGAGTTGGCGGTGCCGAGCAGAAAGTCCTCGGGCAATAGAAATTCGTACATTCAGGTTGCCTCCTTTGAATATTTGTTATCAAATTGATAATAGTATAATTCGTCGATGAGGGATAGCAGGATTAGGCTGGTTTTCTGAAAATGACAGGATTTTTGGGTGTAATTATAGACGATTATCCATTGACGGTGTCCGGGTCGGGGAGTATAATGAAAGCGAAAAAATGCGTGTAAGCATTGTCAGATGTTACGGCTGTGAAGGCGGTGTTTGCTTATGAATGAATATCAATTTGCCTATTTCCCCATACAAGAGCAGATCCACTGTGAGCGTTACCAGCGTAAGGTAGGTCCCAACACCAACAAAATGCATATGCACAACGCCCAGGAGCTGGTGCTCATCACCTCCCCTGGCAGGGTGCGGATCGTGAGCAACGGTGTGGATTTTATGGTGGATACGCCTGCTGTGATCCTGAACAGGCAGGGCGCTTTCCATGCTGTTGTGGAGGTGTATGAGCAGCTGCTGGATGGCTTCGTATGCTTCTTCCATACGGGCCTTTTCACACTCATGCCCCAGGAAAACTACGAAAAAACACTGTGCCGCGGAAACGATCTGATGATCCTGTCTATTTCCAAGGCCCAGTGTGATGCTTTGGCATCGCTGTTTGACTGGATGACCCAAAAGTCTGCGGGCCAAAAGCGATATCTGCTGCTGTGTGTGTTCCAGCAGCTGAAGGAATGGCTGGAGGACGGCGCGGCGCCCCTGCGGACAAGCTCCAACCTGACCTACATATTTGAGGTGGCACGGCTGCTGCAGGATCTGCAGAGCAAGGAGGATCTGACCCTTGCCGGTCTTGCGGAGCGGTTCCATGTGAGCCAGACCAAGCTCAAGAGCGACTTTAAAAAGGTGGCCGGTGTGCCGCTGCACATGTTCCGCCGCCATGCCCAGCTCCAGGAGGCAAGAATGCTGCTGGAGAATACGGACACGGCTGTAGGCAGGATCGCTGCCAGCTGCGGCTTCAGCGACGAGGGGTATTTTATCCGGGCCTTCCGGCAGAAGTACGGCGTGACGCCCGGTGGCTACCGGAAGCAGGT
>CAYVCR010000127.1:0-4325 GCA_964450205.1 uncultured Oscillospiraceae bacterium
CCCTGTCTGTGATCCTGCAGGTAGGCTACTTCAAGCTGACCCACGGCAAGCGCCTGTTCAAAATGTCGCCCATTCATCATCATTTTGAAATGTGCGGCTGGAAGGAAGTAAAGATCGTAATCGTCTTTGCCGCTGTATCTGCCATCATGTGTGTGATCGCATGGTTTGGTATTTGACCCACTGATAGAAGGGAGATCTTATGGCCATACAGAAGCTTCTGTATGCCAAAGAGAACCGCCGCCTGCTCCCAAGGCGGGCGGGTGACAGAGTAGATGTTCCGTTTCTTACGATCCTGCTGCTGCTTTTGACAGTGGGCCTTATCATGCTGTATTCTGCAAGTTCGGCCCAAAGCGCTTATGATACCGGCTATACCGATACGACCCGGTATCTGCAGAAGCAGGCCATCTGTGCGGTGATCGGTCTGATCGCCATGGTGGTCATGAGCCGGATCCCGGCGGACTTCTGGTATCGTATGGCCTGGCCTCTGTACGCAGTCAGCATTGTCCTGCTTTTGATGGTGCTGCTGTTTGGTCAGTCTGTCAACGGCGCACGCCGTTGGATCAACATTGCCGGCATCCAATTCCAGCCCTCAGAGATCGCCAAATTCACGATGATCCTTTTGTTTGCAAGGCTCACCCGTGGGTTTGGCAGCCGGGTGAAGAAATTCAGCCATGGCGTGCTTGGCTTTGGCGGTGCCTTGCTGGGGATCCTGATCCCGCTGGCCCTGGAAAAGCATCTGTCGGCCATCATGCTCATGGGGATGGTTGCCGTAGTGATGATGTTCGTGGCAGGCACCCATCCCAAGTGGCTGCTGGTGGGCGCTGCGGCCGCGGCGGCTTTCGTAGTCGTCTACATCAGCCTGATGGGCTATGCCGGAGACCGGGTCACTGCCTGGCTCCATCCGGAGCAGGACCCTGCCGACACCGGCTATCAGATCCTGCAGTCACTGTATGCCATTGGCTCCGGTGGACTGTTTGGTTTGGGGCTGGGGAAGAGCAGGCAAAAATACCTGTATCTTCCGTTTCAGTATAATGACTACATTTTCGCAGTCATCTGCGAAGAATTGGGCCTTGTGGGGGCGCTGCTGATCATTGCTTTGTTCGCGGCGCTGATCCTTCGGGGCTATTGGATCGCCCTGCGGGCACAGGACAGGTTTTCTACAGTCCTGGCAGCGGGACTGATCACCCTGATCGCCGTCCAGACGATCCTGAATCTGGGCGTTGTGACCAATTTGTTGCCATCTACCGGCATTGCGTTGCCGTTCTTCTCCTACGGTGGAACGGCGCTGGCGGTGAATTTGGGTGAGATGGGGATCGTGCTGAGCATTTCCCGATACCGGGATCGCGCAGCCCGACAGGAGGAAGTAATATGAATGTGATATTTACCTGCGGCGGCACCGGCGGCCATATCATGCCTGCCATCGCAGTGGCCAATATATGGAAAGAACGCCACCCGGACAGTAAGATCCTGTTCATCGGCGGTAAGGATGGCATGGAAGAGGAGCTTGTTCCCAAAGCAGGCTACGAGCTGGTCATCCTGCCTGCTGACGGCCTGTCCAGAGGTAAGGATTTAAAAGCCATCAAGCACAATCTGCACATCGTGCGCAATGTGATGCGTACGGTGAAGCGGTGCAAGCAGATCATCCGGGAATTTCAGCCCGACGTGATTGTCGGTACCGGCGGCTATGCCAGCTTTCCTGCCCTTTTGGCAGGCTCTATGCTGGGCGTGCCCACTTGTGTCCATGAGAGCAATGCCATGCCGGGCCTGACTACACGATTGATCGCAAACCGTGTGGACCGTGTGCTGGTGTGTTTCCCGGAAAGCGTTGGGTACTACCGTAATCCGAAAAAGGTCGAAGTGGTCGGTATGCCGGTGCGCAGAGAGTTTATTTTCACGGAAAAAGAAGCTGCCCGCAAGGAGCTGGGCATTGATGAACGTCCGCTGATCGTCACTGCCTTTGGCAGCCAGGGGGCCAAAGCCATGAACGAGGTAACGGCAAAGCTTTTCTGCCTGGAGCAGGACGCAGGCTTCCCGTTCCGCCATATCCATGCCGTTGGCAGCTATGGTTGGGAATGGATGCCCGATTATGTCCGGGCGCAGGGCGTGGACCTTGCCAAAACAGATGCGATCACCATGCAGCAGTATATCTACAATATGCCTACGGTCATGGCGGCTGCGGATGTGTTTATCAGCCGGGCAGGCGCCTCCAGCTGCAATGAGATCGCAGCCTCCGGCACGCCCTGTATTTTGATCCCGTCTCCCAATGTGACCGATAATCACCAGGAGAAAAACGCCCGTGCCCTGGAAAAAGAGGGCGCAGCCATCGTGGTCCTGGAGCAGGATTGCACAGCACAGGTGCTGATGGAGCAGATCCAAAAGCTGCTGGCTGACAAGACCCGATACAGCCAGATGTGTAAGGCGCTGCAGCATATGGTAGTGCCGGACTCTGCCGAGCGGCTGTGTACGATTATGGAGCAGCTGGCAGCCAAATAAGGAGAAACTATGAATACGAAAGAAACAACAGGCCGGCGCAAGCCTGCCCCTAAGCAGACAAAGCGCAGCGTAGCGGAAAAAAGCCGCCAGCACAGAGCTACACCCAAAAAACGACCGAAGAAACCGCTTGATTCGGAGATCGTCTATACCCAGGTCAAGCCCTTTGTGATCAGCGCGTTTTTGATCCACCTGCTGACAGTTGTAGCTATTGTGGCAGCACTGGTAGTGGGTATGTCCATCTTCTTCAAGGTGGGCGTTGTGAACGTAGCCGGCAGTGAAAAATATACTGCCTGGGATGTGAAGCAAGCCTCCGGTATTCAAGATGGCGAAAATCTTCTGACGCTGAATAAGAGCCGTGTTGTTGGGAAGATCAAGACGACTCTTCCGTACGTGAACGAGGTGCGGATCGGAATAAAATTGCCCAATACTGTCAATATTGAGATTACGGAGCTTTCTGTTGCCTACGCCATCGCAGATGATGCAGACAACTGGTGGCTGATGGATGCCCAGGGCAAGATCCTGGAGCAGACCTCAGCGTTGGAGGCAAAGGCCTATACCCAGGTGCTGGGTATTACCGTGACCGGGCCTCAGGCCGGTCAGCAGGCCGTTGCCACAGAGCCGGAGCCTGCCACTGAGTTGGAAACCGATGAATCCGGTGCGACGGAGGAAGTGACTGTGCCTGTTACCGTGCGGGGCAGGGAAAAGCTGGATGCCGCTGTCATGATCCTGCAGTATCTGGAGGATAACGGTGTCCTGGGCGAAATGGCAAGCATCGATGTGACGGACATTTCTAATATGGAAATGTGGTACTCTGACCGCTATCAAATTCTTTTGGGTGATGCCACGCAGCTGAACCGAAAAGTGAAGTCTGTGAAACTGGCCATCGACCAGATGAGTGAATACCAAACCGGCGTGCTGGACGCCAGCTTTACAATTTGGCCGGATCAGGTGGGATATACTTCTTTTGACCAGGAATAAACAGGAAATTTTAGAAAAACTTCTAAGAAAAACGAAATTTCTATTGACCAATTCCGAATTTCGCGATATTATATGTAGGTAATACTGTAATTGTAGCAGAATCTCTGCAAAACGATACATAGGAGGAGACCATACAATGGCTGAAATGTACCAGGAACGCGTAGTTAAAATCAAGGTGATCGGCGTTGGCGGCGCCGGCAACAATGTTATCAACCGTATGATCACTGCAGGTGTGGCCGGCGTTGAGTTTGTCGTCATCAATACCGATAAGCAGGATCTGAATAAGTCTGTCTGTAAGAACAAGGTCCAGATCGGTGAGAAGCTCACCGGCGGTATGGGCGCAGGCTCCAAGCCTGAGATCGGCCAGAAGTCCGCTGAAGAGAGCAGAGCCCAGATCGCTAAGATCCTGGAAGGCACCGATATGGTCTTCATTACCGCCGGTATGGGCGGCGGCACCGGCACCGGCGCAGCTCCCATCGTGGCTGACCTGGCTCACGAGCAGGGCATTCTGACCGTGGGCGTTGTCACCAAGCCCTTCAAGTTCGAGGGTGCAAACCGTATGCGTCAGGCCGAGGAAGGCATCGCTGAGCTGGGTGCTAAGGTCGACTCTCTGATCATCATTCCCAACGATCGTCTGAAGTACGTCACCGACCAGAAGATCACCTTTGCCAATGCATTCGGCATCGCTGACGATGTGCTGAAGCAGGCTGTGACCTCCATCTCCGAGCTGGTTGGCTACTCCGAGCGGGTCATCATCAACCTGGACTTCGCTGACGTTTCCGCCGTCATGAAGGACGCAGGCCGTGCCCACATGGGTGTCGGCACCGCTTCCGGCCGTGAGAAGGCTGAGCAGG
>CAYVCR010000128.1:0-4271 GCA_964450205.1 uncultured Oscillospiraceae bacterium
GCTGTCAATGCCTATACCAAAGCCGAGGCCAACGGTACGATCACAGGTCCCTCTGTCAACTTTATCAACAACGCCTCTCTGGCACTGGTGTGTGTCTTCGGTGCGGTGCTGTTCCTCAAGGGGCAGATCCGCCTGGGTGATCTGAGCAGCTTTGTCCAGTACTCCCGCAAATTCTCCGGCCCTATCAACGAGATCGCCAACATCCTCGCCGAGCTGCAAAGCGCCTTTGCCGCCGCGGAGCGGGTCTTTACGCTCATCGACGCAGAACCGGAGCCGGAGGATACAGCTGATGCCCAGGTGCTCACGGATGTGACAGGCGATGTGCGTATGGAGCATGTGGACTTTTCCTACGAACCGGGCAAGCCCATCATCAAGGATCTGAGCTTCCATGCAAAGCCCGGCTCGCTCACCGCCATCGTGGGTCCCACAGGTGCAGGCAAGACCACAATCATCAACCTTCTTATGCGTTTTTACGATGTGGACAGCGGCGCGGTCTATGTGGACGGCCACGACATCCGCGACCTGACCCGGGATTCCTTGCGCAAGGCCTTCACCATGGTGCTGCAGGATACCTGGCTGTTCCACGGCACCATCTTCGACAATATCGCCTACGGCAAGCCGGGGGCGACCATGGAAGAGGTGGTGGCTGCAGCCAAGGCCGCCCATATCCATTCCTACATCTCCCGCCTGCCCAAGGGGTATCATACAGTACTCTCTGATAACGGCACGTCCATCTCCAAAGGGCAGAAGCAGATGCTGACCATTGCAAGAGCCATGCTGCTGGATGCCCACATGCTGATTCTGGATGAGGCTACCTCCAACGTGGATACCCGTACCGAGCAGCATATCCAGGCCGCCATGCGGGCCCTGATGAAGGACAAGACCTGCTTTGTCATCGCCCACCGTTTGTCCACCATAGAATCGGCAGACCATATTTTGGTATTGGACGGCGGCCAGGTGGTGGAACAGGGCACCCACGAAGGTCTGATGGCCCTGGGCGGCACCTACCGCAGATTGTATGAATCTCAATTTGATTCTGTTACCTAGACGCTGGAAAATGTGATTTATTTGTTAATTTTTTCTTTGGCGTGTTGCAATCTTTTTTACGTTGTGCTAAGGTTATAATAGAATAAAGATAGGAGGTACATAGTTATGCGTTATTGTTCCCATTGCGGTAACGCGCTGAGCGCGGGTGCTTCTTTTTGCCACTCCTGCGGCGCAGCGCTGAAAGCATTTGTTCCCGAAACGGACGAAACACCCGTAGCTACCCCCATTATGGAAGAACCGGCTGCCGAAACACCAATCACAGAAACAGCTGTTGAAGAGCCGATCAAGGAAGAATCCACCCCCGTGGTGATCCCTGCCCCCAGTGACAAGGACATTCAGGAGGAGCGCGCATTTTTGGATCAGACCCATCGCCTGTTGCGCTGGGAGCGCAGGGCCTGGAGTATTTCCGGCAAGGTCGCGCTGATCGTGGGTATCGTATTTGCTGTGCTGTTTTTCCTGATCGGTGTGATCGCTGCCGCTGCAAGCGGCGACGAGGGTGGCATTGTCGGTTTCTCCGTCATGTTCATCTATGCGTTTATCTTCGGCGGTATACTGATCGCCGTCGGCATTGTCAGTCTGGCAGCTGCCAATAAGATCCCCCAATATACAGATACTCTGTACAAGGACTTCCGTGCAACCAACACCCGCTGCAACAGCATCGGCTTGATCGTATTCGGTTATTTCTTCAACAATATCGCTTTGGTCTTTTATTTGATCAATTTTGTGCGTATGAAGAGCAGCAAGCCGATGATCGAGCGCATTCTGACCCGGCAGGGTGTCAAGTAAATCTAAAAATCCCACCGCACAGCGGTGGGATTTTTCTTATGCAATTTTCACGCCCAATGCTCCCAGCTCCGCCTGCCACTGGGCACGCTCCGCCAGAAACTGCCGTTTACTTGTGGGTAGCGATTCCCACGAGGCATTGAGTTTATTATCTTCGGTCAGGATCTCATACCCGGCATACATTTCGTCAATGTCCATTCCCGGATGGTCGGCTTCCAAAGCATCGAACAACGCCTGCCGCATGGCCCTGTAGCTTTCTACAAAGGGCGCATTGATGGTCGTCTTTTCCTCGCTGCTGAAATTCAGATGCTGATTCAAGTGTCCCTCAAAGAGGTTCAGCAGGAAAAACAGATCGTCTGTGGTCACATCCTGCGTTTGCAGGTACTCTGCCAGATTGGTGAAGAACTCCCTGGCCAAGGTCGTGCAGACCGGCACTTTTACCCGGTAGCAGAAATCATTCAGCGCATCTTCATCCTCCCGCAGGTCAATGCCGTACTTTTCCTCGTAGGCATCCATAAAGCGCTCCGGCTGCATCTGGAAGGTGTTCATGGCGATCACTGCACAGAGCAGCTCCTCCCGCTCTGCGTCTGTGGTACAGCCGAAGGCGTCGAACAGAAGCTGGGGGTCATCGTAAAAATGCAGTGTCTCCATGGTGTCTGCCTGCACCTCGTCGCGCAACAGCACCGACATGGTAAAACTGCACAGGTAGTCCATTTTGTACTGGTAGGTGGTGGCTTTGCCGCCGGTGAGATTGCACATATTCCGCTCGGCTGCGCCTTCAAACATCCAGCCCCAGTCGGTGGTATTGAGCTTGAAATCCTCCCAGTAGATGCATATACCACAGCGGCGCTGGCAATTTTCGATCTGCTCGCAGGTGCAGCCGATCTGGATCAGGTGCATGGTCTCATGGACCAGCACATTCCGGAAAGCGCTTTCGCCCTTCATGTTCAGCACGATGCTAGTATTGTGCTCACTGATCGCCAGCACCAGCTTGTCATTGACCTGGGCATAGCTGAGCATGCCGTTGCTGTAGAGGATCTTCAGATTGCCCAGATTGCAATATACCCGCTGCCAATCTATGCTGGGA
This sequence comes from uncultured Oscillospiraceae bacterium, assembly GCA_964450205.1. Classification (GTDB taxonomy): domain Bacteria; phylum Bacillota; class Clostridia; order Oscillospirales; family Oscillospiraceae; genus Faecousia. Next base: position 2,918 of record CAYVCR010000128.1, read on the forward strand.
TATTTCTCCTGCATAGCCTTGACCGCTGCCACGATCAGCTCACACAGGGCAAGGATGTATTCCTCGTCCTCCACGTCCGTGTAGCCGAATGGCTTGTCCGTAAGGAATGCTTCGTTATTCGTTTTTACCAGTTCTGCCAGATGGGCAGGTGTCAGCTGACCGCTACTGTCAAGGGCGTTGTGCTGGTGGGTTTCCACAGATGCGTCAAAGTCCAGGCGGCTTTCGACCTCCTCGAGCTGGTAAAGGTCAGCATCCGTATAGTCCGGCTGTTGCTCTGCAACCACTTCCAGTACCGCAGCAGCACCGTCGGCTGAAAGATTCACCCACTCGGCGGGGTTATCCGCAAAGGTGTATGTAATCTGCCGTCCGGTAAAATCCGTGTCCAGCTTGGGAATCTCTGTCTTCTCCTTCCCGCAGGCAGTAAGGCCCAAAAGCAGTGTAATTGATAAAAGGAGCGCAATTATTCTTTTCATTTTCATGGCCATCAAACCTAACAATTCTTTATTTTTTTGCCTGATACTTCCTCCAAATGATCCCATCCAAACCACGCACTGTTAAGTAAGGGTATTGGCTATTCAGAGTTCTAACAGTTTCTGTAAATAACAGTTGGCATTCATCATTGCTAATATCACAACCACATGCATCGCGAATGCAATGATGAATATGAACATCCGGTTTGCACCGCGATGAATCGCCCGCAAGCATAAATAAGTAATTTACTCCTGCATCACCCAATCCACGCACAGCGCGAACAACAATTTCAAGTAGTTCCTGGTGTTCGAAGTCTCGAAAATCTTCAATAGTTTCAATTCGAAGATATTGCAAATACTTTGCTAATTGGTAACACGTTTCTTCTTTGGCAACAGCATTTTTACCCCCTGATTTTTGATGATTTTTTACCACTATATCGGCAAAAGCACGCGGGCCGCCCACGCCATCAATATGTTCAATCATCATAGAAATTGTATCTCCGGGCGCATTGCGATTACCGTTCATAAACATGGCCGCGTATCTATCTACCACGGGGATTGTGACACTATAATATTTAGCACGCAAAGAGTAAACACAATCAATTATGCAAGCTGAAAGTGATTGATATCCGTATGTAGCGCTTTCATTCAAATCCAGCTGGTTTTTACAATATTCTACAAATTTATTAGTCAATGAATACATCTCATGAGTCCCCATTTATATATTTTAATTATCAAAGTTCTAAATCAACATATAATGAGACTAAAAAACGACAGGTCAAAGCCTGTCGTTTTTTTGGCGGAGGAGAAGGGATTCGAACCCTTGCGACACTTTCATGCCCTACGAGATTTCGAGTCACGCCTCTTCGACCAGCTTGAGTACT
>CAYVCR010000129.1:0-4241 GCA_964450205.1 uncultured Oscillospiraceae bacterium
GGATCTCATCGCCGGTATCCACCAGCACCACCCGGCGCAGGATGCCCACCTGGGGCGCAGCAAGGCCCACACCCTGAGAATCGATGAGCGTCTCCCGCATGTCGTCCAGCAGCGTGTGCAGCTTGGTATCAAATACAGTGACCGGCTTACAGACCTTATGCAGCGCCGGCTCTTTATCTGTCAGTATTTTCCGAAGTCCCATAGTTTATCCTCTTTCAGGTTAAAATCTGTTTGTACCGCAGGGCGGGGGCTTGCCACCGCCGTGAATATCCCACTACCGCGTCATCCTGAGGAACGCAGTGACGAAGGATCTTCGCACCGAATGTCTGCTATGCAGCGATACCCATGCGTAGATTCTTCGACTCGCCAAAGGCTCGCTCAGAATGACGCACTAAGAAAGTGCAACACAAGGAAGCCACGTTAGTCAAATCCGTTCACGTCGATAAAGGCGGTCACGCCCCGGTTCTCCTTGTCCAAGCTGAACTGCCGCAGCAGGTGGCCCAAAAGCAGGGTCAGCTTGCGGCTCATAGCCAGACGCAGCGTCAAACGGTAGCGGTAGTTATAGTTGATCTTTGGCACAGGACAAGGGGCAGGCCCCAGGGCTGTGCAGATTTCGCTCAGATAATCCGGCTGCTTCAGGCAGGAAAGCAGACTATCCCGGAATTTCACCGCACCCCGGAGGACTCTCACCTCCTCCTGGCCGGTGAAGGTCACTGTGGCGATGTCGCCAAAGGGCGGACAGTGCTGGACCCGTCGCAGGCCGATCTCCAGCTGATAGAAGCCGTCGTAGTCCTGCCGGGAGGCCATGGTGATGACCTGGTGCTGGGGCACCATAGTCTGGATCACGGCTCTGCCTGCCGTGTCGCCCCGCCCTGCTCTGCCCACCACCTGGGTCAGCATGTTGAAGGTAGTTTCAGCGGCCCGGTAGCTGCCTGTATACAAGCTCAGGTCCGCATCCAGGACGCCTACCAAGGTTACATCCGGCAGGTTCAGGCCCTTGGCCACCATTTGGGTACCGATAAGCACCGGGATCTTTTCATTTTTGAAGTGGTCCAGGATCTTCTCGTGGGGATTGGCAGCGCTCACCGTGTCCGCATCCATGCGGTCCACAGCAATATCACCGAAAATACCCTCGATCTCCTGCTGCACCTTTTGAGTGCCAGTGCCGAGACGCTTCAGAGGGCCACCGCAGGTGGGACACCGCTGGGGAACGCCTTGGGAGTAGCCACAGTAGTGGCACATGAGCCGTTCATTGGCGCTGTGATAGGTCAGCCTTGCGCTGCAGCGGGGACACTCGGGTGCCTCCCGGCAGTCCACGCAGACCAAGGCCCGGCTGTTGCCCCGGCGGTTGAGAAACAGGATCGTCTGCTTGCCTGCATCCGCCGTTTCCCGGATCGCATCCTGCAGAGGATAGCTCAGCGACAGGTCGTTGCCCAGCTTCAGTTCCTCCTTCATGTCCACGATCTCTACCTTGGGAAGAGGTTTGCCATTGTAACGCTCACGCAGAATATATAAGGCGCTTTTGCCTGTTTTGGCATGGTACATAGTCTCCACCGAGGGAGTGGCAGAGCCTAAGAGTACCAGCGCCTTTTCTTTCAGACCCCGCCACAGCGCCACCTCTTTGGCGTTGTACCGGGGATTATTTTCCGATTTATAAGAATGCTCCTGTTCCTCATCAAGGATCACAAGACCCAGGTTGGGACAGGGGGCAAACACCGCCGAGCGGGTTCCGATGACCACACCGGCCTGTCCTGTGCGGACACGCTTCCACTGGTCATACCGCTCACCGGCGGGCAGGCTGCTGTGCAGCACCGCCACCTGGCTGCCAAAGTGAGCAGCCATCAGCCCCAGCAGCTGAGGCGTCAATGCGATCTCGGGCACCAGGAGCATAGCTTGTCTGCCCTGTTCCAGACACCGTTCGATCAGCTTGATATACACAGAGGTCTTGCCGGAGCCGGTAACGCCGTACAGCAGGGCTGTGCCGGGCGTTTCTCCATCCATCTGCCGGGAAAGGCCGTCAAAAGCCGCCTGCTGCTCTGCATTGAGCACCAGGGGGCCGTCCAGCTGGGCAGGATGGATCTGTCGGCAGCGGAACACTTCCTTTTCAGAAAGCTCCAAATAGCCAAGCTCCGCCAGGCGCTTGACCGTATTGGCGCTTGCGCCGGTAAAATAGCAGATCTCCTTCACCGCCGCGCTGCCTACGCTGCACATCAGCTCCAGCACGGAGCGCTGCATGGCAGCTGACTTAGACCGGGAAGATGCATACTCCATGGCAAGCTCCGCCGGAACTGCCAGGGTCGCGATCTTCTCTGTGCGGTCGCTCGTCTTGCGGGAGAAGTCCTGGGTCGCGGTGATCCATTTTTTCCGCTGCAGGTAAGCTACGGCCTTGTGGAAGGCTTCCTCATCGGGTATCGCTTGCCGGAGGATCTCGCCATCGGCACTGCCGCCGCAATGGTCAAGCAGCTGCAAAAGGGACAGTGCATCCTTTTGGCGGATGGTCGTTTCCTGCCAGCCGCGATCCTCGGTCAAGCTAAAGGTCTCCTTGGTCTGAAACCAAAGGCCTGCCGGCAGCATAGCCCGGGCCGCATCATAGAAGGTACAAAAGTACCGCTCCCGCAGAAAGGCAGCCAGGCGCAGCATGGTGCTTGACAGTACCGGCGCTTCATCCAGAGCTCTGTCGACGCATTTCAGTTTTTCCTCGCTTCCCTGCTCTACGGACAACACCACGCCCTCGACACGGCGGTTGCTCCTGCCGAAGGGTACCATCACACGCATGCCGGGTGCCAGGGACATTTCCCGGGAAATACAATAGGAATAGGGCTTGTCGATGGCAAAATTAGCCGCGGACACGGCAATTTTTGCAATCATCCGACTTACCCCCTTTCCTGTGTTGGGCCTTCACGCCCAACGCATCTCTTCACTGTTCACTAAATAAACATCCGAACAGCGAGGAGTTTGCCACACCAGTGACACGCTTTTTGTTAGTTCTTGTACTCGTCCTTCAGACTTGCGGACAGCTTACCGTCAGCCACTTCCTGGATGGCCAGGGTCACAGGCTTCTCAGGCAGCTCCTCCTGAAGCTCTTCTGCCTCGGCTGCGATCTGTCTTGCACGGGTGGCAACCACGTTGACCAGCAGGTAACGGCTGTCCACATTCTTCAAAAGGTCAGCTACGGGGGGGTAAAGCATATATGATTCCTCCAAATTTATTCTGCCGCTTGGGCAATAATATTAAGAATTTCCTTGGCACAGGTTTCCACCTGGTCGTTGATCACGATGTGGTCATACTTGACACTTTGTTCCATCTCCCAGCGGGCGCGGGTCAGACGGTCTTCGATTTGGTCGTCCGAGGTATCACCCCTGCCCCGCAGGCGGCGCTCCAGTTCTTCCGTAGAAGGAGGCGCAATAAAGATCAGTGTTGCATCGGGGCGGGCCTTTTTGACTGCAAAGGCACCCATCGGCTCGATGTCCAGGATCACGTTGGCCTCAAAGAGCTTTTCCTCCAGCTGCGCCTTCGGCGTACCATAGAGGTTGCCCATATGGTCATCGTATTCCAGGAACTCATCCCGGCGGATCATATTTTCAAAGGTCTTGCGGGACACAAAGTAGTAATTGACAGCCTCCCGCTCACCGGGGCGCGGCTTACGTGTAGTAGCAGACACAGAAAAGCGCAGGTCATCCCGGCCAGCCATCACGTGGGTCAGCACAGTGCTCTTGCCCACGCCGGAACAGCCGGATAAAATAAACAGCTTACCCTTGCTCATTTCTCTTCCTCCTTTTCCTCCCACCGGGCGCCCAGGGTCTCAGGGGTCAATGCAGACAGTATCACATGGTCTGTATCCATGAGGATCACCGACTGGGTCTTGCGGCCATAGGAGGCATCGATCAACATGCCCCGCTCCTTGGCCTCCTGCATCACGCGCTTGATGGGTGCCGAATCCGGATCCATGATCGCAAGGATCCGGGTGGCAGCGATCATGCTGCCAAAACCGATACTCAACAGCTTCATAGGCACCTCTTACTCAATGTTCTGGGTCTGTTCGCGGATCTTTTCCAGCTCCGCCTTGATGTCCACAACGATCCGGGCCAGCGCCACATCCGTGCACTTGGAACCGATGGTATTGGCCTCCCGATTCATCTCCTGGAGCAGGAAGTCCAGCTTTCTGCCCACGGCACCGCCGGTGGTAAGCATGGTGTTCATCTGCTCCAAGTGGCTGCGCAGGCGGACAGTTTCCTCGTCCA
>CAYVCR010000130.1:0-4210 GCA_964450205.1 uncultured Oscillospiraceae bacterium
GGAAGCGTCCACATGGAAAACCTCCGCACCACCAGCAGCAGCCGCCAAAGTAGCACCACCGGAGTAGGCAAACAGATTCAGCACCCTGACCGGGCGACCGGCAGAGGCAACCTTATCGCGGATAAAATCCCAGTTGGCAGCCTGCTCCGGGAACACGCCGGTATGCTTAAAATTCATGGGCTTGACGTTAAAGGTCAGATAATCCTTATACCGGATCTGCCAGCGCTCCGGCAGATGATGGTCAGTCCAATGGCCACCGCCACTGTTGGAGCGCACATATCTGGCATCATACTTCTTCCAGCCCGGATCCACGTGAGGCGTGTTCCAGATCACCTGCGGATCCGGACGTACCAGCAGATACTTTCCCCACCGCTCCAGCCGTTCACCACAAGAGGTATCCAGCACCTCATAATCTTTCCATTCATCGGAAATCCAAATCATTTATTTCTCCTTGTTACGCAGTTAGGCAAGACCTGCTTTAACCAATGCTCGGTGAGGAAACCACAGGCTCTGTAGATCCCTCAGACGGATCTGTTTCCGGTGTCTTAGCGCTTTCATATTCTTTCCAGGCCTTCTCTGTATGCACAGTACACACCACGTAGGGTGCTTCTACGTTCTTATTGGCATCATCATTGAAGCCGGTAAAATTCTTATCGTTGCCGTCCGTGTCGATCAAATACACATAATCATTGCGGACATAACCGGATACCAGGCCGTATTTGGAAGCCTGCAGGATCTCATCGATCTGCTCTTCCGTCATCTTCAGCAGGCCAACCTTGGTCAGCTTGACTGATTCGTCCACCTCTGCAAAATTCTTGCAGTATTCGGTAGCCACACCCTTACCAACCGTGCAGTACTCCATCTCCACATGCAAATCGCACGTTTCGCGGGGGGCATCCTCCGGATACACCCGCACAGAATACAGCCGGGTCAAGCTGTCACTTCTGATGTCATTCTTACAGGCATCCGTAGCAAGCTTTCCGGAATCCAGGCACACGGTCACGCTGACCATGGCATCTTTGTCATACAGAGAAATATTGCTCTTGCCGCTGTGGATCGGCTCCATAAACTTCTTCCACAGCTGGGCAGCCGGATTGCCGCCGTTTACGGTATTGATGACCTCAGGGGTCAGGAAACCGGTCCAAACTGCTGCAGTATAATATCCAGTATAGCCGCAGAACCAGCGGTCCTTATTATCACCGGTCGTACCGGTCTTGCCTGCCGTAGTGATACCTACGCTGCTCCAGGAGCTGGACATGTCCGCCTCATAGCCGGTGCCGTCCTGTACCGCATTGACCAGGCAGTAGTTCATATAATTGACAGACTTCTCGCTAAGGATCTGCTTGGACTCCTGCTCGTTATCCAGCACCAGATTGCCGTCATTGTCATAGACCTTAGTAAAGGTACGTCCCTCGCGGTACACGCCGTTATTTGCAAAGGTCGCAAAGGCACTGGACATATCGCGGACTGTCACGCCCCAAGTCTGCGCACCCATGGCCAACGGGCCAATACCGATATCAGAATGGAGATCACCGTCAGAATCCACGTAGCTTTCGACCAGTGTGGACAATCCAAAATTATCCTTGGCGTAATCATAGCCATAGCTTTCGCCGATCTTCTGCAGTGTACGTGCCGCTACCGCATTGACAGAATTGGTGACAGCGCTGAAAACCGTTCGGGAATACGAGTAGGTGCGGGTATCGTTGTAGGGGTATGCACCATCACCAACAACACCATAGCTGATCGGCAGGTCAGGAATGACTGTTGCGGGCGTGATCAGGCCGGATTCAAAGCCCGGTGCATAGATGGATATGGGCTTAATGGATGAACCGGACTGACGCTCTGCATCCGTAGCCATGTTCCAATCGTCAAAGCCCGTCTTCTCCCCTACTGCACCAACCATAGCAACGATATCGCCGGTACGGTTATCAATGATGACTGTAGCAGACTGTAACTGCTGACCGCCACGGGTTTCGGGAATATTATCCAGGTTCGTATAGATCTCGTCCAATTGGTTCTGCACATCAATATCAATACAGGTATAAATGTTGTAACCGCCGGTTTGGATCTTCTGCATATACAACTTTTTGGTGTTGTCATTCCAGGCAACGCCCTCCTGCTCAGCCAGCGCCTGGGCCACATCCTCAAGCACCGTGTCTGTATACCAGGAGTAATAATAGCTGGATTCGTCCTTCTCCACAGCCACCTCAGCGCCGCAGTCGGGGCAATAGTACTTGCTGCCGTCAGCATTAAAGGTGCTTACAGTGTCTTCATAGCCGCAGTTCAAGCACTCAGACAGGCGGTCTTCTGCATCGATACCGCCCTTGAGCACCAGTTCCTGCGCGATGGCCTCGTCGTATTCCTCCTGCGTTATAAAACCATATTCGAGCATCTGGCCCAGAACCAGTCTCTGACGGTACTGGTTGCGTTCCATACCGTCACGCATCTCACCCTCGTACTCAAACACATTATCACTGTAGGGGTCAAACATAGAGGGGTTATTGGTTATGCTGATCAGGCTGGCGCATTCGGCTAGAGTCAGCTTTTCCACTTCCTTACCGAAATACGTAGCAGCGGCGCTGCGGACACCCTGACAATTCTGTCCCAGATAGATAACGTTCAGGTACATCTCCATGATCGTCTCTTTATTGTAGCGCTTTTCCAGCTGCACTGCACGGAAGATCTCCATAACCTTACGCTGAACAGTCACATCATCGGCTGTGTCATCATCCGTCAGCAAAATATTCTTGATCAGCTGCTGGGTGATACTGGAGCCACCGACCGAAGAATCACCAAAGAACATTCTGGCGGTCGCTTTCACGGTGGTGATCCAGTCCACGCCCTGGTGCTCGTAGAAGCGGTGGTCCTCAATGGCAATGGCTGCATTGATCAGATTTACAGGAATATCCTCATAGGAGGCCCATTCGCTGCTGGTCTCTGCATAGATCTGCTGATAGACCTGGATCTGGCCTTCAGAGTCCACATAATACAATGTGGAATTCTCCTTGTGGTCGTATCCCTCCATATCCATGTTGGACTGAGGCAGAATATCGTCCTGCAGATAATCGCCCAGCAAACCAACAAACACAAAAGCGCAGACGACCACGATCAGCAGCACTGTAGCTGCAGCACCTGCCGCGATCTTCAATATTGAGAACAGCACCAGCCAAATCTTATGCAGGATCCGCAGTGCCAGCGGTGCCTGCCAATCCTGGCGGGGCACGGACTGCTTATCTTTCTTGTTTTTTGCCATAATATAACCTCCAATATCGGCCGGGTCCCGGCGCGTATGGTAAAAATCTTTCTGAGGGTATAGCATGAGAGCATACCATCGTTCATATAATTATAGCATACCCCAGCAAAAAACGAAAGACCTATTTTTTTAATAAATATTTAATTCTGCGGAAGACTAAATATATATATAAAATATAACCGGGAGCCGATCATATGAGACTGAAGCAATACCTGTTAGTGCTATTAATGCTGACAATGTATTTAGGTCTTTCCAACGGACATCTTGCCATTTACAGCAGTCAGGATCCCTGTCCGCTTCAAATACTGCCGTACGATGCAGCAATGTTCTGTGAAGCAGACCAGCAGGCCTTGGCCAAAGGCATTCCCTTTACTTCTGCAGAAGAACTCAACAAACTTTTGGAAGACTACACTTCTTGACTCTTGATTTTCTATTCCTCAGCCATTACAATAGAAGCAGCTGAACACAAGGAGGAAATCCAAATGGCAGATCATTACGGCTCAGACTTTATGACCATCGTGGATGAGGACGGCACTGAATTTGAGCTTGAGGTGCTGACCACCATCGAATATAACGGCGAAACCTATCTGGCAGTGACCCCTGCCGGTATGGACGAGGAATCCGAAAGCATGGAAGTCGGTCTCCTTAAGTCTGTAGAAGAGGACGGCGAGCCGATCCTCTGTGCTATCGAAGATGAAAACGAGCATGAAGCAGTCTATACCCTTATGATGGAGCAGCTCTACGAAGAAGACGAGGACGACGACTGATCACGACATACCGCCTGCTTGGTTCGTAGCGTGTCCTTTTGGACCCACATCATATATTTGGGACGTTAGACTTCCCGGCCCGATTGCAGACCTCCCGCCCACGCTTCGACGTTGGGTGGACGTTGGGAGCAGCTAAAGCCGGGAGCGGCAACCCACCTGCCTTTTCGTGCAGGTCATAATTGGATGCGCT
>CAYVCR010000131.1:0-4209 GCA_964450205.1 uncultured Oscillospiraceae bacterium
CAAACTTATCCACCGGCTTAGCTGCACCAACAGTAACATTGAGCACAGTTTCTGTGCAGTAGAAGTAGTCGGTAATGACGATCTTGGCTGCGCCCGCACCGGAGAAGGTCAGGGTGCTTTCGCCCCAGTTGTTGGTGTCAATGCTAACCTTAGCAGCAGCGGTGCTGTCGTCCACAGGAGATACGAACACTGCCAGAGTAGACTTACTCAGCTTGCTCTCGTCCACAGAGAGTGTAAACAGATCGCTCAGCTCGACCGGGGTATCTGCTTCAACCGTTGCAACATCGTTCGCAGTAAACTTCTGCTCAGACTTGACCGTGCTGCCCTCTTCTTTGATCTTAATGCCAATATTCTCATAAGCATCGGCGTTGTACACAGGGGAAGAGCCCCAGCCATAACCGGTCCACAGCTGACCAAAGGGGATGTAATAACACTGACGGTCTTCCTTCAGATCGTCCAGTTCGCCATTGCCGTCGATATCCGTAGTCTCGTAGATTGCGGGATTGGACTCGTCCGCCACATCATGGAGGTGCTGATACAGGTTACCCTCAGCATTCTTGAAGATGTGGTAACACTCAGCGCTGGAATTATCGTCGGCGGGCAACACAAAGTTGCCCTCGGTATTCCAGTTTCCGCTTTCGTCCTGGATTTCGCTGACGGAAGTAATCTTCGTCAGGCGACTAAATTGGTGGTCATGGGTATAGGAGGCCAGAGAGTTCTTCACCAGCTCGCAGTACCAGTACTCATTCCAGTTGCCGTAGGTGACGGTACAGTCAGTTGCAAATACAACATTCTCAAGTCCCACGGCGGGAACATCGCCGATGTAGTCAACCGTACCGATAAACATGCCGCTGTAGCGGTACTGGTAGTACTGGTAGTTGGCGCATACATCGTTATAAACGTCCAAAATTGCGGACACGTGGCAGTTTTCAAAGGTAACTGTATTCTTTTGGCCGTCAGTGTTGGTGCCATCGTGCTTGCTGTTTTCACGCAGGCGGCCCAAGATGCCGCCGCAGGAAACGTCATAGCTGCCCCACAGTGCAGAGATCTTGTTGGTCTGGTCCACAGTAATATTGCGGAAGGTGATATTGTCTGCAGTACCGGAGGTAGAGTTGTAGTTCAGACCCACCAGGCCGCCGTTACCGGTGTTGTACACACGGGGGTTACAGTTGGTCAAAGAAATGTTCTCGAAGAGCATATTCTGGCCGCCGGCATAGGCCGCAATACAGCCGGTGGGCGTAACTTCACCGTCAGACTGGAAATTGTCGATGGTCAGATTTTTGATGGTAGCGCCCCAAAGCGCACCAAACAGACCCATAGCCGTCTTCCAGTAACCGTTGTCATAGTTACCGTCCATCAGCCATGTGTTCTGATAAATATTGGAGATGGTGTTGCCGTTGCCATCGAAAGTACCGGTGAAGGAGTTACCCGCGCCGTACCATATTTCACCGGCACTGTTGGTACCTTCCTGCTGCTTCCAGTAGCCGATGGGGTAGAACACCCATTCCTTTTTATCATTTTCCCGAACATAGTCACCGTTCAGGTTGATATCGGAAATCAGCTTGTAGTGGGCGCTGGCATAATCTGCATCGTTAGAAACCTGCTTGCTCATATAAGCCAGCTGGTCAGCGTTGGCAATGATATAGGGATCTTCCTCCGTACCACTGCCGGTGAACTCAGCAAAACCGCCCTCCCAAGCCTTGGCCGTATCAGACACCAGAGCAACCTCAGAGAAGGTTGCCATAGCAACGGTAACATCGCCGGTGACGGGGTCATAGTAGAAGGTATTATGTACAGTCAGCTCTGCTGCATCCTCTACCTGGGTCATCGTGTTGGAAACGCCGTCCTCCACGTGATACAACGTCACGTTGCCCAGGTTCAGACCGGTATCCAGTGCACCACCCACACAAATGATAATGGGAGTGGTGTTCTCCGCGCTGACACCCTCGATATGGATATCCAGGGGCAGCAGTTCCTGGCCGTCCTCCAGGCTCACGTTGCCCTCGGAGGAATCCTTCTGCTGGACTGTCAGCGTCAGGGTAGTGCTGTCCACCTTTACGCCGGCAGGCACAGTGACAGAAACACTGCCTGTGCTGTAGGACACCGCCTCCGTCACGATACCGTCCTCTGCCTTTACCTCGATGGTAGCCTGGATGCCATCTGCAAGGGTGGAATCCTCGGCATCATCTTCCTCCAGGCTGCGGCCCAGGATCGTATTGATAATATTCCGGATCGTCAGACCGGCTGCTCTGGCAAGCTGTTCCGGGGTCAGCTCACGCAGACCTGCCTTGTACTCTGCCAGCATCTGGGCGTCAAAAGCAGTGACCTTGCCGTCGCCGTTGATGTCGCCGGACAGGCTGGATGCCATGATCGTCAAAGCGGTGCCTGTGACCAGCACAAAGCACAGCACGGCAATCAAGGCACGCTTTAAAATCTTGCCTGATTTTTTCCTCTGTTCGTTCATAATTTCCTCCTTATAAGAACCAGGGATTGTGCAAGGGGACAAAAAGTCTCATAGTAATTATAATCTTATCACACGAAAAATGAAAGAGGTAATTCCAATTTTATTTGCGCTTTTTCCAGCTTTTTTAACAAATATTTTTCGGCAGCCAACCGAAAAGCCGCTTTTCGGCTTCTATGTTAATGGCGCAACGCTTGCCGACGGGATGGGCTGCGGGACGGGAAACCCGTCCCCTACAAGTTGCAATCCGTGGCGGTGTGTGGTACAATGTTTCCAAGAAAGCGAGGGCATTTTATGATAAAAGTGTTATTTGTCTGCCACGGCAATATTTGCAGAAGTCCCATGGCGGAATTTGTGATGAAGGACATGGTAAAAAAAGCCGGTCTTGCCGACCGGTTTCATATTGAGTCTGTTGCTGTAAGCCGGGAAGAGCTGGGCAACCCTGTGTATCCCCCCGCCCGCCGGGAGCTTAACCGCCACGGTATCGCCTGTGACGGACACCGGGCCCGCCAGATCACGCAGGCCGACTGCGACCAATTTGAACATATCTACTACATGGACCGTTCCAACGCCCGATACCTGCAGCGGCTGTTTCCCGGCGAAACCAAATTTCGCCCTTTCCTGAGCAGGGACGTGGCCGATCCCTGGTACACCGGTGATTTTACCCAGACCTGGGCGGATATCTGTGAAGGCTGCCGCCGCATTCTGGAGGAGCTTGCATGATCAACAGAGAAAAGCTGGAGGCGCAGCTTGCGGAGCTGCCCTTATACGTATATTTATACATCGACCCCAAAAGCTTGGAGTTTTCCGAGCGTATCCGCTACATCTGCAAGGCAGAGTGCCCCATGTACGGCAAGACCTGGGCCTGCCCTCCTGCAGTAGGCGAGGTTTCTGAATGTCGGGCCAAGTGTCTTGGCTACAACAGCTGCCTGATGGTGGGCACGATCACAGAAACGGACGATATCACCAATATTGAAAAAACGCTGTGTACCCGCCCGGAGCACGAACAGCTTACCAATCAGATCCGCCAGCTGTTCCGGGAGCAGGGCGTGGAGCCTTACGTCCTCTCCACGGAGGCCTGTGCTGTCTGCGACCGGTGCGCGTATCTGGACGGGCAGCCCTGCCGGAAGCCAGAACGGATGCACCCCTGCCTGGAAAGCCACGGCATCAACCTGATCCCCACCTTGGAGGAGAACGGCCTGGAGTTCCAATACGGCGGCAATCTGATCACCTGGTACTCTCTGCTGTTTTTCAACGACTGACAAAAAAAGACTTGGTCGATTGACCAAGTCTTTTTTGCTTATATAGTTTTCCTTTCGCCGGGCTGCAGGATGATATTCTCCGCCTCTGTTTCTAAATACAAGGTAGTAGCGGTGGGATTGTAGATTTGCCTGCCGTCGATAGAGGATATGATCTGCCGGGCCGCTGTCAGGTATTCGTAAATCTCCATGTTGGTGGCGTACCAGATAGCTTCATGACCGCCCATTCTTTCACAGAATTCTTCGATCACATGCCAGTTGTCCCGCAGGTCGAATTCATAGCTGTGACCCCACAAATAGAACAGCTGGGGTCCCCGGTTTTTGATCTGCAGTGCCAAAAACCGGTCGCACAGTTCAGGCATTTCTTTCTCCCGGTGGTGGCAGGTAGGATGCCAGCGCAGCCAGTCTTCCGGCAGCTTGAAATTGTACGTGGATTGGGTGGTTCGGGAATATGCTACGCCACACTGGCGCAGAGTCGCAACCACATCG
>CAYVCR010000132.1:0-4190 GCA_964450205.1 uncultured Oscillospiraceae bacterium
TGCGCAGACGCTCCCAGGGATCTTCGTTCAGGTAGCGCAGGCAGACGTCAAAGGTAGCGCCGCCCCAGCACTCAGCTGCGTAGAAACCAGCCTTGTCGATGGTCTCCAGCATAGGCTCGAACTTCTCAAAGGGCAGGCGGGTTGCGATCAAAGACTGGTTTGCGTCACGCAGAACAGTCTCGACAAATTGGACTTTCTGTGCCATAGATTAATAACCTCCGGATATTGTGTTTATTTTACATCATGACGGCAGACCGTCATGTGTCAGTTTACAAAATTAATCAGCGAAGAACTTGTTGATCAACATGGTGACCAGAATAATGATGCCGATGACCACAAAGATGACCAGCATACCCAGCCCCATGTACTTCAGCATACCGAGAAAATTGGCTGGCTTAAAAAACAGCTGGGGTGCTTCCTCTGCAGCAGCTTTGGTGGCTGCAGTCAAAAAATGCATATAATTCATAGCAGCCTCCTATCAAGAAAAGATCTTCAGAATGATACCGCCTGCGATAACAGAGGCGATCTGACCGGAAACATTGACACCGATGGAGTGCATCAGCAAATGGTTCTGGGGATCCTCTGCAAGACCCATCTTATGAACGATACGGCCGGACATGGGGAAAGCGGAAATACCGGCAGCGCCGATCATGGGATTGATCTTCTTTTTCAGGAACAGGTTCAGGAACTTGGCAAACAGCACACCGCCAGCAGTATCCACAATGAAAGCTACCAGACCCAGACCCAGGATCAGCAGGGTATCCAGCTTCAGGAACTGGTCGGCAGTCATATTAAAGGCTACGGAGATACCCAGGAAAATGGTGATCAGGTTAGCCAGCACCTTCTGTGCCGTTTCGGACAGAGAATCCAGTACACCGCACTCCCGGATCAGATTACCGAACATCAAGAAACCGATCAGACTGGTTGCCTGAGGCACGATAGCAGAGGCGACCACGGTGATGATGATGGGGAACAGGATGCGGGTACGCTTACTGACGGACTTCTGCTCATAGGGCATGCGGATCATACGTTCCTTCTTGGTGGTCAGTGCTTTGATCACCGGCGGTTGTATGATCGGCACAAGGGCCATGTAGGAATAGGCTGCCACCGTGATCGGGCCTACGTATTGTGAACCTAAAGCGTTGGCCACCGCAATGGAGGTGGGACCGTCAGCGGCACCAATGATGGCGATGGAAGCAGCATCGATCTCCGGGAAGAAGATGGACGCCATGCACAGGGTAAAGAAGATGCCAAACTGAGCGGCTGCACCGAAGAGCATCAGCTTGGGATTGCTCAGCAGGGGGCCAAAGTCGATCATGGCACCAATGCCGATAAACAGCAGCAGGGGGAACAGCTCATTGGCAATACCGGCGTTGTACAGCTCCAAGATCGGGCCTGTCAGTGCGTCGGAAAAGGGAATGTTTACCAAGATCGTGCCAAAGCCCATGGGCAGCAGCAGGGAAGGCTCCATTTCCTTTGCGATGGCTAAGTAAACCAGCAGGCAGCCAATGAGGATCATGACCAGATCCTGCCACTGGAAGGCCAATAAGTTGCTGTAAAGAATGTCCATATTCGTTGATTACCTCCTTATTCGGCAATCAACCGATGACGACCAGAGCATCGCCGGTGTTGACGGTAGCGCCCTTGGCGGTGACGACCTGGGTAACGGTGCCGTCCTTGGGAGCCATGATCTCATTTTCCATCTTCATGGCCTCCAGCACGCACAGCACAGTGCCTGCCTTGACAGCCTGGCCCTGGGTCACGTTGACCTTCAAAATGGTGCCGGGCATGGGAGCGTTGACAGCCTCACCTGCGCCGGTGACCACAGGCGCAGCCGCGGCAGGTGCAGCCTCAGCAGCTGCGGGAGCCGCGACAGGTGCGGCAGCTGCGGGAGCGGGAGCAATGGCCTCGTACTCGTCCAAAAGCATCGCCTTACCGGCTTCCACTTCCACCTCGTAAACGCGGCCGTTGAGTGTTACTTTATACTTCATCTTCATCTACCTCTCTGATGGAAATAAAACGCAGCTCATTCAGGGGCTTATCCAGCATATCGGCCACGATGGCCATGAGCATGGCAGCGGTCTTGGGCTCAACATTGTGGAGCTTCAGCTGACCGGCGGAGCCGGGAGCCACAGCCTTGGGCGCTTCCTTAGGAATCACTTTCTGGGGGACAGCGGCGGCAGCCTTTTTCTTCTTGCTGTTTTTCACCAGCATATAGATGACCAGAGCGATTACCAGAACACCCAACAAAAGTAAGGCGTAGGGGTCACCCTGAGGGGTTTGGGCGGTTAAAAAGTTCAAATTCAACGGCCTCCTTACAACAAAACAATGGGGATGGTTACTCAGTCAACGGTATTATTGGCTATGATGGTCTTATAATAGTAGTAACTGTCGCGGGGACGGCGCTTCTTGGTCACAGGATCTACCTGCACCATAGCAAAGCGGAACCGGTAGGCACCCATGGTGCCTTCGTAGGTATCCAGGAAGGTCCAGTGATAGTAGCCCTGCAGGTTGATACCGGCGCGAATGCAGCGGGATACCATGCGGATATGCTCACGCATGTAGTCGATGCGCTGGGGATCGTGGGCATCCTCTTCCAGATCCTCACAATGGTGCAAGCCCATGCCATTCTCGGAGATGATGATGGGAATATCACCGTACAGATCCTTCAGCCGGAACATCAGATCCAGCATACCGGTGGGATACAGACGGAAGGTGTACTCGTCCTTGGGCAGGGATTCATACTTCAGACGCTTGTAGTCCATGTCGCACTCGGGGTTGTACTCAATCAGTGCGGCAGTGTAGAAGTTGACACCCAAAAAGTCCATAGGCTCAAAATTGGCCTTCAGGATCTCGTTGGCATTTTCGGGCATGAAGTCGCCGATCTCGGGGAAGTCGGTGATGACCTTGGGGTACTCAGCCTTCAGGAAGGGGTCCAGCCACATTTGATTGTGGAAGGCAAAGTAACGCTCTGCGGCATCGTAATCCTCCTGACTCTGGGTCTTGGGGTAAGCGGGCATACAGAAGTTGACCATGCCGATCTTGCCGGGAAGTCCCATGGAGCGGTAGAGCTTAATGACGGAGTAGTGGGCCAGGACCATGTTCATCATGGCGTAAAGGCCGGTAGCCTTGTCGGCCACGTAGGGAGCAGCAGTGCCGCGGTAGTAGCCGCCGGTCACATTGACAGAGGGCTCATTGACGGTACTCCAGTACTGGACTCTGTCGCCAAAGGCCTCAAAGCAGATCTTGGCGTAGTCGGTAAACCAGCGGACAAATTCCGGATTGGAAGGACCACCGGCCTCTACCACGAACATGGGCAGATCACAGTGGTAAAGATCAAAGAAGGGGATAATATTGTTTTCCACCAGACAGTCGATGACCTGGTTGTAGTAGTCGATGCCGGCTTGGTTGACGGGACCGTCCAGCTCGGACTGGAGCCGTGCCCAGGAGATGGAAAAACGGAAGGACTTCAGTCCCTGCTCAGCCATGAGCTTGATATCCTCACGGAAGTGATGGTAAAAGTCAGCACTGCCGGCAGGTCCGGTGAAGGAATACTTCTCAGGCATCAGCTTGGAGTAGTGGTCATAGACATCGGCTACCTTGCCGTTCTCAAAGCGGGCATCCTCGATCTGGTAGGCACTGGAACCGGCACCCCAAATGAAATCCTTCGGGAAAATGAAATCCATAACTATGTACCTTCCTTAATTCATCATTTTTTGGAAAATAACAAGCATTAAAACACCAGGAAAAACAGGAAAAAACCTGTAGAAAATCCAAATCTTCACCAAATACATAATAACACAAGAAACGGTAAAAGTAAATATCATTTTATGCTTTTTCCTTGCACAGATTATCTGCTTTTCTGATAAGAAAAAAGGAAGAATTTATATTGATTTTTAACGTGGAATAGTGTATGATAACATTGCAAAATATGGGATACCTGGCAAGAAAAACAGGCGAGGTATTACTTTAAAATGAAAGAGGTTATTTAGTTATGGCACAGATCGATCTGAGCAAGTACGGCATTACCGGTACCACCGAGATTGTCTACAACCCCTCCTACGAGCAGCTGTTCGAGGCCGAGATGGATCCTTCTCTGGAAGGTTTCGAGAAGGGCCAGCTGACCGAGCTGGGTGCTGTCAATGTTATGACCGGTATCTACACCGGCCGCTCCCCCAAGGATAAGTTCA
>CAYVCR010000133.1:0-4180 GCA_964450205.1 uncultured Oscillospiraceae bacterium
ACACGGGTAATGTCCTCAGCCTTGTTCTTCTGGGTCAAAGCACGCAGGTAGTCCTGATCGTTGAAGGCGTTGAAGTCCAGCTCCTCCTCGGCCTCGCACTGCCACAGACGCAGGGTGCCGATGTTGGGCGTGCCGTAGCCGATGACAGGCACGTCGTAGGGCACAGCCAGGACCGTGTGGTCCGGGAAATGGACCTTCACCGTATGGTTGTAGCGGCGGTAAGACCAGGGGTCACCAAACTTGGACCAGTCGTCAGCATTCTCCTTCTGGCTGCCCTGACCGTCGAAGCTCTGCTTGAACAGGCCGAACTTGTAGCGCAGACCGTAGCCGGACAGGGGGATATTGGTGGAAGCAGCGGAGTCCAGGAAGCAGGCTGCCAGACGGCCCAGGCCGCCGTTGCCCAGGGCTGCATCCTCAATGTCCTCCAGCACTGCCAGATCCACGCCCCGCTCTGCGAACAGATGCTTCATCTCATCCAGCACGCCCAGGTTGAACAGGTTGGAATAGACCAGCCGGCCGATCAGATACTCGGCAGAGATATAGTATGCCTTTCGGCTGTGCTCACGGGTATGCTTGGCATGGCTCCAGTTGTCCGCGATGGACATCATCACAGCCTGGCCTAAAGCCTCGTGGAGCTCCTGGGGAGTGGCCTCCTGCAGGGAAACGTCGTAGGTGTACTTCAGCTGTGCCTCTGTCCACTTGACGATATTCAGACAATCCAATTTCATAATATTATTCTCCAATCTCAGTTTCGCCCAAACGGCCATACAGGGCAGTCAGCTTGCGATATTTTTCAGCCAGCTTCTGGCTGATGTAACCTGGCTCTGCACGCCAGGTCCAGTTACTGCCGGTCTGGGTGCCGGGGAAATTCATGCGGCCGTCGCCGCCTAAGTCCATCAGATCCTGCATGGGCACCACGCACCAGTCACTGACGCTTGCCATGGCGGTGCGGATCACGCCCCAAGCGATGCCCTCCTTCTCGGACAGGTACATATATTCAGCGGCGTAAGCAGCCGCATCAGGCTCCAGGCTCTCGTACCACTGACGGGTGGTCATGTTGTCATGGGTGCCCGTGTAGCAGACGGTGTTGGCAGTGTAGGTGTGGGGCAGATAGTCGGAAGGCTCCCGGGAATCAAAAGCAAACTGCAGAACCTTCATGCCGGGGTAACCGGAGGCGTCCCGCAGGTCTTTGACCTCCTGGGTCATGAAGCCCAGATCCTCTGCGATCATCTTCACCTGAGGCAGACCCTTTCGCATAGCATGTACAAAACGCATGCCAGGACCGGTGATCCACTTGCCGCCCCGGGCAGTGGGATCGCCGTAGGGTACGGCCCAGTAGCTTTCAAAGCCGCGGAAGTGGTCGATGCGGATCACGTCATAGCGGGTGCCGGCAGCGGCCATGCGGCGGATCCACCAGCTGTAGCCGTCCTGGTCATGGAGCTCCCAGCGGTACAGGGGGTTGCCCCACAGCTGGCCGTCCTCATTGAAGGAATCGGGAGGGCAGCCTGCCACCGCAATGGGATCCAGGTTTTCGTCCAGTTCAAACAGCTCCGGATCGCTCCAAACATCAGCAGAATCCAGGGGCACATAAATGGGTACGTCACCGATGATGCGGATGCCTGCTGCATGGGCATAGGCACGCAAGGCGCTCCACTGACTGTCGAACAGGTACTGAACGAAGCAGTAAAAGCGGATCTCCGCCTTCAGCTGGTGGCGCATAGCCCAGATGGCATCCGGATCCCGGCGCTTCAGGCCTTCCTCCCACTGATACCAGGGCGTGCCGCCCTTGCTGTCCTTGATGGCCATGAACAGAGCAAAGTCCGGCAGCCAGCTGCCATTCTCCCGGCAGAAGCGGTCGAACGCCTCGCCGCCGGCGAAGCGGCTGTAGGCCTTACGCAGCACATTCAAGCGATTGTTATAGAGCTTACCGAAGTCGGCACGCTTGGGGTCACAACCCCAGTCGATATTCTCATAATCAGCCTTTACCAAAAGACCTGCCTTAGCAAGTAGATCCAGATCGATCAGATAGTGATTGCCTGCGAAAGTGGAGCAGGACTGGTAGGGAGAGTTGCCGTAGCCAGTGGGAGTCAAAGGCAGTAGCTGCCAGTAGCGCTGGCCTGCCGCCTTGAGAAAATCCACAAATTCATAGGCCTGCTTACCCATAGTGCCTATGCCGTAGGGACTGGGCAGGGACGTGATATGCATCAAAATGCCGCTTTCACGCATAGCTATTACTCCTTATTATAGTCGCGCCTGGCACTGCGGATACGCAGCAGCAAAAAGCTGCCCCTCCAGACGCGGAAAAACAAAAAGCACCCGGGATGACAGCCACCCCGGCAACAGAATTTGAAACGTTTCCAAATCCCATGCTTAGAGAGTACTATTTTTTCTCACGTTTGTCAAGCAAAACCATCCGCAAACTGTCGAATTTTTTCCTGTCCGGACCTGATCATAATTCCGCAAAATTCAGGTTTATCGTGCTGTTAAAATCAAAGCTCCTGCTCACTGTTCTTGAAAAGCAACGACTGCCTTTTGTACATGCACGCCATAAGAAATGGCACTGCAATGACAGATTGGCCCGGGAGTCAAGACACGCCTTGCCCAGGAGGCGCTCTGCAAGCTGAAAAACCGCTGCAAGGCACCCGTATAAACATAAAAAGGCGGAATTGCCCGCGATAGAGCAATTCCCACCTTATGCATCAAACCTGTACCCATATAGGGGTTACAATCAAACCTAAGTATATTTTTATTATAAGAAGATTCTGTCATAGATGTCAATACAATTACTTTATATCAACAACAGCAGTTGCTTCATAAAGTCCTCGCAGGTGGCACCATTTGCATCACCGGTAATACTGACCTTGCAGGCATCCAGTGCCTTCTCCAGCCGAAGAGCGGCTTCCTGACGGCAGATGTGCCGCAGGAGCATCACCGTAGCCCGCAGAATGCTTGTGGGGTTTACATACGCCTGCAGCCCCTCTGCGATCATCCTGGGAGCTGAGCCGTGAATGGCCTCAAACATGGCATAGCGGTCACCGATATTGGCACTGCCGGCACTGCCTACACCACCCTGGAGCTGTGCAGCTTCATCGGTGATAATATCGCCGTACAGATTGGGCAGCACCACTACCTGAAAACTACTGCGGATCGCAGGATTTACAAGGTTTGCCGTCATGATATCGATATACCAGTCGTCTACATTGATTCCCGGATAGTCCTCGGCCACCCGGTGGCAAATTTCTGTGAATTTTCCGTCGGTCTTCTTCATAATGTTGGCTTTGGTGACGATACTCACCCGGGTCTTGCCGTTCTGTTTAGCATAGTCAAATGCGGCCTTCGCGATCCGCTGTGTACCAAAATCAGTTGTTACCTTAAAGTCTACAGCCATGCCGGGCAAGCTGATACCTCGGCTGCCCAAAACGTATTCTCCCTCGGTATTCTCCCGATAGAAGATCCAGTCGATGCCCTCCTCAGGAATGGAAACAGGACGCACATTGGCATATAGGTCCAGTTCCCGGCGGAGGGTCACATTGGCGCTCTCCATGGTTCCGCCCATAGGGGTGGTTGTGGGACCTTTTAGAAGCACATCGCAGGACTTGATCTGCGCCAACACATCTGCTGGAACAGATACGCCCAAGGCAATGCGGTTCTCAATGGTCAAGCCTTCGATTTTCTTCAAAACGACCTTACCGGCTGCAATGTCGTCCGCAAGGAGCATTTTCAGAACTTTTACTGCTTCGGCCACGATCAGCGGACCGATCCCGTCACCATCGATAATACCGATGGTGACAGTATCCATTTTAGAAAAATTCTTTTTCTGCGAATTGGCGTTTGCGATCCGCATCTGCTGTTCTTCCAGCAAAACACGAAATGCTTCGCAGGCTTTTTGAATATCTGTCATAGTCCGCCCTCCCCAATGTAGCGCAGCAGGCCGCCGGCCATGAGAATGCTTCTCTGCCGGTTAGACAATGCACAATGCAAAATGATCTTCTTGCTGTCAGCCTGAGCAGTGAAAACGCCGTCTTTCATGCCTGCGTGAATGTTTGCAAGGGTAATATTTTCACCTTGTGCCAATGCGTCATAATCTACAGCATTTGCCAAAGTCAGCGGCAAGATACCGGCATTGATGAGATTGGCTACGTGGATCCGGGCAAAGCTCTTGGCGATCACGCACCGCACG
>CAYVCR010000134.1:0-3985 GCA_964450205.1 uncultured Oscillospiraceae bacterium
GGCATGCCCCAAGGGGGCTAGTGCATACCACCGGCACGGCCGGTGGTTATGATTTTCCAATTCGGCACAGGAGCTTGCCGAAGCAGCGCATGGTGGTAAAGCAGGGTACCGGATGCCGGGCGAAAAAGGGATCGTGATCGTCTTCCGGCGGTAAAGCGTCGCCGGTGTAGATCACATGTTCCTCCAGCAGCTTTTCCAGTGTGCCCACGGAGTAATACCGCCGGGGATTGACAGGCATACCCAGCTGCTGCAGCTGTCCGGCTACAAATTCCGAGCAGATATGAGCATCCTTCAGATGCACCAGTCGTCGGAAGGGGATCGTCGCCACAGAAAGATGGTTGTAAAGGTACTGCTCCCGCCGATCATACATAGTCTGCAGGCGTTCAGCCAGCTTTTCGTAGTCCGCAGCCGACACAGGCAAGCGGCAGATCTTGATCTGAGAGGGCGTGCCGTTCAGGTGATAGCGGGCCCGGGTCTCCTTCACAAAGCCACCGTAGAATGGGGTACGGTAAAACCTGCGGGCAAAGCTGTACATTTGGGTCAGTTCCCGGTCCAGGGAGATACTTACATGGTTGTAGCTTTCACCGGTATAGCGACGGATGAATTTGCCAATTCGGTAAGGGGTGGAAGAAAAGACGACATATACACACTGTTCCATAGCCATGCTCCTTTCCGGTGATTTACTTTATTATACCATGAGCCCACGGCCGTCACAAGAAAAATATTTTTTAAGATCGTATTCTGCCAGTAAAAACACAGAATCTGCTGTTTCCAGGGTACGATCATTACCTTTTGCTGCACATTTGTTGGGAAAATCACGTTGCTGGTCATTTTGTCTGACCCGGGAGTGGGATTGACAAAAGGAAACAAAATCAATATAATGCTATCGATAGAAAAATAATGAAAAATTTACACACAAAGGAGATCATTCATTATGAGCAAGATCGGTGTTATCGGCGCAGGTGCTGTGGGCGCAACAGTGGCCAACGACCTGATGATCCAAGGCGTAGCTTCTGAGATCGTTCTGGTGGACATCAATAAGAAGAAGGCTATGGGCGAGGCCATGGATATATACCAGGGTGCTCCCTTCCATTCTCCTGCCATCGTTCGTTCCGGCGACTATTCTGCTCTGGAAGGTTCTGACGTTGTTGTCATCACCTGCGGTATGCCCAGAAAGCCCGGTATGACCCGCCTGGATCTGGCTCAAATCAATGTGAACATTCTCAAGGATGTGGCGGCCAACGCAGTGCCCCATGCTCCTGATGCTATTTATGTGATCGTCTCCAATCCGGTGGATGTGCTGACCTATGTGTTCCATAAGGTCTCCGGTGTGCCCGAAAGCCATATCATTGGATCCGGCACCATCCTGGATACCAGCCGCCTCCAGTCTGAGCTGGCACGGCGTTTCTGGATCAGCCCCAAGAATGTCCACGGCCACGTGTACGGTGAGCATGGCGACAGCTCCTTTGTGCCCTGGTCCCTGGTGCATATCGCTAACAATCACATCGATTCCTACAAGGAAAGCTCTCCCGATAAGGACCGCATCCACTGGAACCAGGACTACGAGGAACTGGAACAGTACGTGAAGAAGTCCGGTGGAAAGATCATTGAGAACAAAGGTGCTACCTTCTATGCGGTGGCTATGTCCGTCTGTCATATTTGCAAGTGCATCTACTCCGGTGCCGGAACAGCACTGACTGTATCCACACTGATGCATGGTGAGTACGGCGTGGACGATGTGTGTCTGTCCGTGCTGACCATTGTGGACAGACAGGGCGTTCGTGGTAAGATCCTCAATAAGATGACCGAGGAAGAGGTTGCCAAGCTGCAGGAAAGCGCAGCCAAGCTCCGTTCCGTTATCGACCAAATCAAATATTGATAAAAATGGGTGCAGTCACTTGACTGCACCCGTTTTTATAGATTTTGTTCAGCCAGCAGACTGCAAATGTCCTCTGCAATTTGCGATTCCAATGCCTTATACAAGGCGGTCTGCATACCGTCAAGCCGGAAGGTACAGCCGGTCAGTGCCTGTTCAATGGCGGCAGGAAGGGACCAGTCCATAGCATCAGAATAGACCTTTGCTGCAGTGATCACGCCGTTTTTCGCCTGCAGCTCCAGCCGGATCTGTCCCCAGGAGAAGCGAGCCTCACAGGCAAAACTAAAGGGTAGGGGAGTGCCGTAGAGATATTCCCAGGAACCATATTGCCGGGCAGTTTTTTCAATGGTCGTCAGATCTTCTTCCGTCAGCACTGCCGGTGAAGCGGTCAGTTCGTATACCTTTTCAAAAGCATCCCGCATATGCTGCTTCATGGCATCACAGGTTAGGTCGGGGGCTAATTCCTGCAGATTGATCACCCGGGAACGGACTGAGGCTACGCCCTTGGCTGCCAATTTTGCCTTGGAGGGGCTTAAGTATCGCTGGAGCTTGTCCATATCTGCTGAGATCAGCAGGGTGCCGTGGTGATAAGCGTGCCCTTTGCTTTTGTAGAAGGCGTTGCCGGAGAACTTGCTGCCATTTGCCAGCAAGTCGTTGCGCCCGGATTTTTCTGCTGCAATTCCCGCCAGCGCGCAGGCTCTCTGGATCACAGAAAGCTGCCGGTCCACGTCATAGTCATCGGAGCTGATCAAGAATGTAAAATTCAGATTGCCAAGATCGTGGAACACAGCGCCGCCGCCGGAGAGCCGTCTTGCCAGATGCCCGCCCTCTTCCTCCAGTAACGCAGTGCGGCACTCTACCCAGGGATTCTGGTTATGTCCAATAACGACCGTGTTTTGGTTCTGCCACAGATACAGAATGCACAGCCCCGGTGTAACCATATCCAGCAGCTGTTTTTCTGTTGCAAGGTTGCGGTAGGGGTC
Source organism: uncultured Oscillospiraceae bacterium (assembly GCA_964450205.1). Classification (GTDB taxonomy): domain Bacteria; phylum Bacillota; class Clostridia; order Oscillospirales; family Oscillospiraceae; genus Faecousia. The sequence goes on from CAYVCR010000134.1 coordinate 2,860, forward strand.
AAAGCTGCTGCTTTCAAAAATCTTCAGAGTGTGGATCATCCGGGTCACCTCGTTTTTTGATATGTCCCTATTATAAGAGAGTACGAAAGGTTAGTCAAGAAAATTACAAGACCACCTATTGACAAATTTGGTAACTCGGTGTTATATTTGTGTTATATAACATTGCTTATAACACGGAGGTGCCCTATGAACAGGATCCGTCAAGAAAAAATCAAGGAATTTATCGAAAATAAGAATGTGGTGACGATCAAGCAGCTGCAGGCCCTTTTTCCTGATGTGTCACTGATGACCATTCACCGGGATCTGGATGCCTTGGTAGAGGAAGGCTCGGTAGTCAAGTTCCGGGGCGGCGCAAAATCGGTTCGTCATAACGGTGATCCGGAGTTCAATGTGCGCATGCGGGAGAACAACGCAGGCAAGCTGGTGATCGCCCAGAAGGCACTGGAGCTGATCCAGCCCCATACCTCGGTGTTTTTGGATGCCAGCACCACCAACCTGGCATTGGCCCGTAACCTGCCGGATATCAATCTGAATATTTTCACCACCGGTCCCAGCATTGCGCTAGAGCTGTGCAGGCTTCACAATCCGGTGGTAACCCTGTGCTGCGGAACGATCAACCGGAAAAACCTGGCCCTTTCCGGACAGAACACTCTGGAAATGCTGGAAAAGATCAACATTGACCAGGCTTTCATCGGTGTATCCGGTTGCTCTGTGGAAGCAGGCTTCACCTGCGGCACTGAGAGCGACATGCTGGTCAAGCGGCTGGTGATCGGGAAAGCCCGGACCAGCGTGGCCATGTGCACCAAGGAAAAGCTCAGCTGCTTGATGCCCTATACTTTTGCAAAGCTTGCAGATGTGGATTACTTGATCTCCGATGAGCCCATGCCGGAAAGCTTTGTTTTGGCTGCCCGTGAGGCGGGGGTTCAACTGTTATAAAAATCAGAGGTGTACCACCCCGGTACACCTCTAAATTTTACGCAAAATACTATTGACTTAGTATGTTATGAGGTGTTATAATTATCACGTTATAACACCTTAAAAGGAGGACTATGAACATTGGCAAATGCAGTCATCATGCCCAAGGCGGGCATCACAGTTGAGAGCTGTATCATTGGCGAATGGCAGA
>CAYVCR010000135.1:0-3960 GCA_964450205.1 uncultured Oscillospiraceae bacterium
CAGGATGACCTGAGTCTTCTTTTCCTTCTGAATCATTGTGTTTTCCACCTTTCAATTTGATTACCCAAGAGCCAAGTAGGGGTCAGTGGAGTGCCTTGTTGGCGTTGTCCCGCAACTGAGCAATGGGCATAGTAATATCGTCTGGCCATAGCCAGCCCGACTATCTTAGCATAAGTTTTGCCAAAAGTAAAGGAAAACTTTCAGCTTTTTTCAAAGATTTTCCGTGTTTGGGCAGCATTTGTCCGGATCTCGGCCTGTAAAGACTCTAAAGAATCAAATTTTCTCTCCGGACGCAGGAATTCATAAAACCAGAGCGACAGGTATTTGCCGTACAGATCGCCCTCAAAATCCAGCAAGTGTGCCTCTATCGTCACATAGTTGCCGTTTACTGTCGGACGGCTGCCGATGTTGGTCACTGCCAGATATTCCTGACCCCCCACCAGCGCCTTACATGCATATACGCCGTGGCGCAGTTCCACCATGCCTTCCGGCTGGGCAAGATTTGCAGTGGGAATGCCGATGGTGCGTCCCAGCTGCTTGCCGGAGACCACCTGTCCGGTCAACATATGGGGGTGACCCAAAAAGCGGACTGCCTCGGTCATACAGCCTTCTTCCAGCAGCCTGCGGATATGGGTAGAGGACACCACCGTATCGCCAATTTTTTTCTGGGGCACCACCACACAGGGGATCCCTGCTTCTGCACAGGCTGTACGCAGCTTTTCGCTGTCGCCCTCACCGCGATTGCCAAAACGGAAATCCTCTCCGCAGACAAGGCCTGCTGCGCCGTGGGTTTCCTGCAGCAACCGGAAAAAGTCCCGCCAGGGCATGGCCATCATGGCTCTGTCAAAGGGCAGCTCCAGCACAATATCCATATGATACTGCCGCAGCAGCATTTTTCTGTCAGCCGAGGTGTTTATGAGTGCCGGTGTGCTGCCCAGCACTAAGGTGTCCGGGTGAGCGGTGAAGGTCACCGCCCCAGCCTTTGCGCCCAAGCTGTCTGCCAAGCTCCGGCAGGCCGCCAAAAGCGCCTGATGGCCCACATGCACGCCGTCAAAAAAGCCCAGCGCATAGATGGTTTTTTCTTTCATAGTCATACCGCGGCGGCAGCCGCCGCCAGTTTCTGTTTATTCTACCTCAAAAAAGCTCTTGATAGTTGACATAACGCCGTCTTCCACCTTGGCCAGCATCAAAAAATCACAGGTCTTACTGTAAGCCCGGTATGTACCCGGCTCCATAGCAACGGAGAAGCTGTTGCCGCAGCGGCAGCGTTTTTCCTGGTTGGGTGTCAATGTCACCGCAGGATACTCGGCAAACATGGTATCCACGCCCCGCAGGTATTTTTCCGGCTCTGCTGCTTCGATCAGCTCTGCCAGGGGCACCGCCTCGTCGATGGTATAAGCGCCGGCAGACACGCGGCGCAGTGCCGCCATGCAGCCGCCGCAGCCGAGAGCCTCGCCGATATCCTTGCACAGAGTGCGGATATACGTACCCTTGGAGCAGCGTACCCGCAGATGGATGCCGTCGGCCTCCATGCTCAGCAGGGTCAGCTCATGGATGGTAACAGGCCGTGGTCGACGTTCCACTTCCTTACCCTTCCGGGCCAGGTCGCACAGCTTTTGGCCGTTCACCTTCAGCGCCGAATACATGGGCGGGATCTGCAGGATTTCCCCGCGAAACTTTTGCAGCACCTGCTCCAGCATAGACCCGGTCACGAAGGCTTCCTGCTCAGTGAGCACTGTTCCTGTGATATCCTCGGTGTCGGTGGTAATTCCCAGCCGCAGCACCGCCTCATAGGTTTTTTCCGCATGCTCGAAAAATTCCACGCCCCGGGTGGCCCGTCCCACAAACACCGGCAGCACACCGGTGGCCATAGGGTCCAGCGTTCCGCCGTGGCCGATCCGCCGGGTCTGGAATACGCCCCGCAGCTTAGCCGTCACATCCTGACTGGTCCAGCCCGCGGGCTTATCTACAATTACGATTCCGTTCATGGTTACTCCATTTCAGGCATGACTGCCTTGATCGCTTCCACAGCCTGTTCCATGGTCATCGCCAGCGTTGCTCCCGCAGCACCCTTGTGACCGCCGCCGCCAAAGTGCGCACAGATCGCCGCAGCATCATAGCCGGGCACTGCCCGGACAGACACCTTGATGCTGCCGTCCTGCTCTTCCCGCAGCGTTGCCGCTACCCGCACGCCCTCGATGGAACGGGGGAAGCCGGAGACGTTCTCCAGGTCATCCTCTGTCAGGCCAAGCTGTTGCTCCACTGCCCGGGGCAATGCGCAGATCACAGCCTTGCCATCCTGCAGGAACAGAGCGTTTTCCACCAGCCAGCCCTGCAAACGCAGGCGGCCCAGGGAATTGGTATCGAACAGGCTCTGATTGATCTTGAAAATATCCTGGCTGACCCAGGCGCAGGCCGCCGCCACCGCAAAGGAGTGGCTGGTGGTGTTGGCATAGCGGAAGCAGCCGGTATCGGTAGACACCGCCGTATACAGGGCGTTGGCCATGGGCACGTCCAGGTCCAAAAACCGGGCCATCAGCACATCATAGACCAGCTCACCGCAGGAGGCATAGCTGCCGTCTACCAATTCATTTTCCGCAAAGGACGCGCCGGTAGCATGATGATCGATCCGCAGCGCTATCCTGTCGGACAAATACCTGGCACAGTCCGGCAGCAGTTCCGTTGTGGCCACATCCACGGCCACCAGCGTGGCGTTTTCCGGTACGACCGTCACCGTCAGCCCCTCCAGCAAATGCTGATACTTCGGCGTGACCTCCGGGTTATACAGCACGTGTGCTGTCTTTCCCATCTGGTGCAGTCCCCGGCACAATGTGGCCGCAGAGCCCACAGTATCACCGTCCGGACGGCGGTGGGTCAAAATAACAAAATGATCTCCATCTGCCAAAAACTGGGCAGTCTCACCGATCTTCATTTTCCCCATCGTTTCCAACCTCCAGGGAGTTGATCAGCTTTAGCATTTTTGCGCCGTAGGTGATGGAATCGTCCAATGTCCACACAAGCTCCGGGGTATAGCGCAGCTGCAGCGCCTGGCCCAGCTCCCGGCGCAGATAGCCGGACGCAGACTTCAGACCCTTCAGCGCCTCTGCAGCCTTTTCCTCCTGCAGGAAGCTGGCATAGACCTTGGCATAGCGCAGGTCGGGGGTGGTCTCCACATGGGTGATGGAGATCATGGTGTCCTGGACTCTGGGGTCCTTTAAATTGCGAATGAGGGATGCCAGTTCCTTCTGGATCTCCTCATTGATCCTTCCGATTCGATTGGATGCCATAATATCATTCCTTTCGTAATGATAGGTAACAAGTAATCGGGAAACGTGAAAAAGCATTGTGTGTGCAAAGCACACAGATTTGAAGCATCGGCAAAGCCGATACCTTACCTTTTCACTATTCACTCTTCACTATTCACTAAAATCAGCAGCCGCGCCGCTTATGCGGTGCGGCTGGACTGATTTATCTCTTGACTTCTTCCATGACGAAGCATTCGAAGACGTCGCCTTCCTTGATATCGTTGAACTTGGCGATGCTCATGCCGCACTCAAAGCCGGCAGTAACTTCCTTGGCAGCATCCTTGAAGCGCTGCAGAGAGCCCACCTCGCCCTGATGGATCACGATATTGTCACGCAGCACGCGGACCTGGGCATCTCTCGACACCTTGCCGTCCTTGACCATACAGCCTGCAATCGTACCGATAGCAGAGACCTTGTAGGTCATACGCACCTCGGCGTGGCCGATGATAGCTTCCTGGAACTTGGGTGCCAGCATGCCCTTCATAGCGGACTCGATCTCGTCGATGGCGTCGTAGATGACCCGGTAGAAGCGCATATCCACAGCAGTACGCTGAGCGCTTGCCTGGGCGCCGGCATCGGGACGGACGTTGAAGCCAACGATGATCGCACCTGCGGTGGAAGCCAGCAGGATATCGGATTCGTTGATGGCGCCCAC
>CAYVCR010000136.1:0-3959 GCA_964450205.1 uncultured Oscillospiraceae bacterium
CTCTGTGATCTTACCGGCTGCCCAGGTCTTGCCTACCTTCTCGATGCGCACCAGGCAGCGTTCGCCATAGATCGCATTGGGAATAAACACCGCGCAGCCGTCTATCTTGGCAACACCCTGTCCCTCGGCAGTATAATCACAGATCACCGCTTCATAAACCTGATTCTTTACGAGCATCAAGCTTCCTCCAAAATGGTCTCCATACCGATTTTCTGGGGCTTTAGGCCCAGAGATTCATAGAACTTCATGGCGCTTTCATTGCAGCTCCACACGTTCAGCGTCACATTGTAGCAGCCGCGCATTTTGGCGTAGCGCAGGATCTCTTTATAGATGGCCGTACCGATCTGCTGACCCCGGCAGGCTTCGTCCACACACAGATCGTCGATGTACAGCTCTGTGTGGTCGCAGATCACCGGGTCATTTTCGTACAGCTTCATCTGACAGAAGCCATAACCCAGGACTTTCCCGTCCTCCACAGCCACAAAAATGGGAGTCTGGGAGGAATTCAGCATGGCAAGCACCTGGGATGCGCCGTACTTTTGGGCATTGGAGCGGAACAGATCCTTTCTGCCCTCATAGTGGACTCTGCCCACCTGCCGCAGCAGCGCTAAGATCCCTGCCACATCCTGTGCCTCAGCAAAACGAATTTCCATGATTTTTCCTCCCAAAGAAGTCTTTTGTTTATCATAACACAAAAAACCTTTTAGGTAAAGACTCCGTTCAATTTGACTAACCGATGAAAATTTGATACCATACATATAATATATCTCCCAACGGAGGAACAACTGTGGAAAACTTATTTCAAATGAATTTCACTGTGCAGCAGGTCAACGCCATCTCCAATACAGGCCTGGCACTGGTAGGTGACGGTGTTTATGAGCTTTTGGTGCGTACCTATCTGTGTACCCAAGGCGATCAGACGGTGCTGAAATTGCACAAGGATACCGTGCAGCTTGTCAAAGCACCTGCCCAGGCCAAATTTGCCGACAAGATCAAACCCCATTTGACAGAAGACGAGTTTGCCTACTACCGCCGGGGCAAGAACGCCCATACCCACGCCGCACCCAAGTCTGCCACCAAGGCCGAGTATGCCAAGGCTACCGGTCTGGAGGCGTTGTTCGGCGCGCTGTACTTGCTGGGTCAGACAGACCGGCTCAACGAACTGTTTCACATTCTGATGGAGGAAGACGATGGCCTTTGACGCATTATTTCTCACTGCGGCGCTGGACGAGATCCGGGAAAAGACCGCCAGCGCAAGGGTGGAAAAGATCCATCAGCCCAGCCGGGACACGGTGATCTTGCTGCTAAAGACCCAGGAAGGCCGGCAGAAACTGATGTTCGTGGCCAACCCTACTGCGCCCCGGCTTCATCTGACCGCCACCAGTCCGGAAAATCCTCCGGAGCCGCCCATGTTCTGCATGCTCCTGCGCAAGCACCTGTCCGGTGCACGACTAAGCGGCATTTCCCAGCCGCCTATGGAGCGCTGCGCCGCCTTCACCTTTGATTGCATCGACGAGATGGGTGATGCGGTACAGAAAAAGCTGGTAGCCGAGCTGATGGGCCGTACCTGCAACCTGTACCTGCTGGGCCCCGACGGACGGATCATCGACTGTCTGCGCCGTGTGGGACTGGATGAAACTTCTAAGCGCCCCGCCCTGCCGGGCATGTACTACCAACAGCCGGAGCCTGTACAAAAGCAAAACCCTGCCGAATTGACACAAAATGACTACCTTTCCATACTGCTGAATCCCGGTGCCGATCTTTTGGCTGACCGGCTGATGGATCGTCTGGGCGGCCTGTCACCCCTGGTCTGCCGGGAGGCAGCCCTCTTTGCTGCCGGTGACACAGATGCCCGGGTGGAGGCGATGGATGTCCAGGATACCGCAGAACGGCTTTTCCTGTTTTTTACCGAACATCTGCAGCACCCTGCCCCTTACTATTATGCCTTGGCAGACGGTACGCCTAAGCAGTACGCCTTTTGTCCCATACGGCAATATGGTGAATTTACGCAGGCTGCATCCTTTGGCGCACTTCTGGACAGTTTTTACAGTCTCCGGGACCGCCGGGATGCCATGCGGCAAAAGAGCCAGGCCGTCCGCAAGACCGTCTCCAACCTGGTCAGTCGCACCCAAAGAAAGCTGGCTATCCAGGAAAAGGAGCTGCTTGCTACCTATGACCGGGAGCGGCTGCGTCAGCTTGGTGATATTCTCACCGCCAATCTCCACCGGATCCAAAAGGGTCAGACAACTGTGACGGTGGAGGACTTCTACGATGAAAATATGGCCTCTATCGACGTGCCCCTGTCACCGCTGCTGTCACCCCAGCAGAACGCCGCCAAGTATTATAAGGATTACACCCGTATGAAAAACGCGGAAAAGGAGCTGACCCATCAGATCAAACTGGGTGAGCAGGAGCTCCTATATCTGCAAAGTGTGCTGGAGGAACTGGGACGTGCCGAGACAGACGCAGAGCTGGAGGAGATCAAACAAGAGCTCCAGGCCGGCGGCTATATCCGGGCCGATCACGGCAAAAAACGCATGAAGCAGAGTAAGCTCTCGCCCATGCGGTTTGAATCCACCGACGGTTACCCCATCTATGTGGGCCGAAATAACCGGCAGAATGACGAGCTGACCTTTAAGCTGGCCCGGAAGGATGATCTGTGGCTCCATGCCCAGAAGGTCCACGGCAGCCATGTGATCATATCCTGCGGTGGCACCACGCCCCCGGACGACACGGTGACCCAGGCCGCCCAGCTGGCTGCTTACTACGCGGAATCCTCCGGCGGTCAGAATATCCCCGTGGATGTGACTCCCGTCAAGCAGGTGAAGAAAACACCGGGCGGCAAGCCCGGCATGGTCATCTACCATACCTATCGCACCGTAATTGTGAATCCATATAAGGATATCGTGGTAGACACGCTGAACGCAGAAAAGAAACCCAAAGAATGATCCTTTTTATTTCCCGCAATACGCTTTCGTATTGCGGGAAAAATTTTTTGATTTTTTTAAAATTTTCTATTGACAAGGAAAAGCATGCATGTTATACTCAAGATGTAAATAAGAATTGTTCTCATTTAGGAGGTGACGAGAGTTGGACGTTTCCACTAAGCAGTTCCGTAAGCGTAACGCGATCCTTTCCTACCTGCGCAGCGTGACAAACCATCCTTCGGCGGAAATGGTCTTCACAGAGCTGAAACAGCAGATCCCGGATCTTTCCATGGGTACTGTGTACAGAAACCTGAGCCTGTTTAAGCAGCAGGGCCTGGCCACCAGCGTGGCGACGGTCAAGGGTGTGGAGCGCTTTGACGGAAATACCGACCCCCATGTCCACTTCATCTGTACTGACTGCGACGCAGTCATCGATCTGATGGATATGGATGTGCCGGAATCCCTGAAATCCATCGCAGAAGGCTGCTGCGGCGGCCACGTTAACGACTGCCAGCTCAGCTTCACCGGTCAATGTAAAAATTGTTATGATATCCAAGCAAAAGGTGGTGAATCAGCATGAAAAAGTTCGTATGTACTGTTTGTGATTACGTTTACGAGGGCGACGAGCTGCCCGAAGACTACGAGTGCCCTCTGTGCGGCGTAGGTCCCGACCTGTTTGAAGAGCAGGAATAATCCCGTAAATTCTGAAATAGATATATAACAAAAAATCAACATTTAACATTTGGAGGAAAATATTATGAAGAAGTTCGTATGTTCTGTTTGTGGTTACGTTCACACCGCCGATGAGCTGGCAGAAGATTTCCGCTGCCCCGTCTGTAAGGTTCCCGCTTCCAAGTTCGTGGAGCAGGCCGGTGAGATGAAGCTGGCTGCTGAGCACGAGTACGGCATCTACGCCAAAACCGTCAAGAACAACCCCGACATCTCCGACGAGGACAAGAAGTATATCTTCGAGCAGCTGATGGCCAACTTCAACGGCGAGTGCAGCGAGGTCGGTATGTACCTGTGCATGGC
>CAYVCR010000137.1:0-3949 GCA_964450205.1 uncultured Oscillospiraceae bacterium
TACCTGCGGCGTCCATACCCTCTGCAGGGATGGGGATAAAATGCGGCGCCTTTACAAAAAAGGCTACACAGACGCCGAAACGATCACCCCATTCCTTTTCGGCTGATATCCCGTTCAACAAGTAAGCACAGTGCGATTTACCTTCTTTTCTCATTTTCTTTTACCCCCTTTCAAGATCCTCTCATTCCATCCATCGCACTGGCTAACATAAAAGGTCGGCAGATCCATTCTGCCGACCTTCCTTTATTCTTTTGTATCCCGTGTTACGCCGGTGACCAGCAGGTTCAGCAGAATATACAGGTTTTTTACAAACTCCTCTGCACTGATGCAGTTTTTGTCACGCATCCATCGTTCAAAGGCACACACGATGCCGTCGATAACGATATCATAGACCATTTGCGGTACCTCTTTTGATCCCAGTTGTTCCTTCACACGAAGACGAAGCAGGGGATACAGGAAGGAACGAAAGTGTTCAGCAAAGGAATTCTGACCTTCTACACGCATGACGTTGCGGTAGAAGGCTCTGTTGTCGTAAAAATACCGGCAGAAAGCTGCAATGCCTGCCCAGCGTTCGTAGAAGGAACGGGAGGGATCAGTGACCTCGATACCGTTGGAGCGGGTCAGTTCCAGCAAATCCATATCGAAGATCCAGTTGGCCAGATCATATTTATCCCGGAAATGGTAGTAAAAGCTCTTGCGGTTCATGTGGCACCGCTCGCAGATGTCCGAAACGCTGATTTTTTCAAAAGGCTTCTCATCCATCAGTTCTTTCAGCGCGGTGGACAGGGCGTGTTTGGTAATATTGGAATCTGCCATGTTTTTCTCTCCCAATAAAAAAGCGAGGCTCACCCGCTTTTCGCAGATAAGTCTCGTCAATTATGACAATACCAGGATGTCTCCAGTCTGTTGGCATTGCCGCACCGAGTGTGCCGACTACTCCCTTATTTGGGTACATTATATCGAAAGATGCATATGATTTCAATAGACAGTTTGGGGACAAAATGAACCGAGTGTCCCAAAAGGTAACAGTTTTCTCCCGGTGAGCAAAAATGGGACAGGAGATGATTTTGTGTCCAATGAAACCGGAAATAACATCCGGTATAATGACCGTATCAACGATATGATTGGAGGCTCATGAAATGAAGTACCATACTGAATCGGGAGATGTTGCGATATGTCAGCTGCATTCTTCCCTCATCGGCCTGACTGACAGCCAGGTACAGGAAAAAAGAACTGTGTTTGGTGAAAACAAGCTCAATGAGAAACGCAAACGGACAACGATGCAGCGTTTTGCTGACCAATTCAAGGATGCCATGATCGTGATTTTACTGGTAGCAGCTGCAGTGTCTTTCGTGATTGCCTGTGTGGAAGGGGATCCCAACGAATTTTTCGAACCGGTGCTGATCCTGCTGATCGTGATTCTCAACGCCATCATGGGTGTGATCCAGGAAAACAAGGCGGAAAAGGCGTTGGATGCCCTGAAGAATATGTCGGCTCCCCATGCCAGAGTGATCCGCAATGGCGAGGAACAGATCATCGAAGCCACGCAGCTGGTTCCCGGTGATCTGATCCGCCTGGAAGCGGGTGACTTCGTTCCCGCTGATGCGAGGCTTATACATTCTGCGAGCCTGAAGTCCGAAGAATCCGCCCTTACCGGCGAGTCTGTTCCTGCTGAGAAGGACGCGGATACCATTGTGGACGAAAATGCTCCTCTGGGCGACCGCGTCAATATGGTGTTCTCCGGCAGTTCCATCACCAGCGGAACTGGTACAGCGGTGGTGACTGCCATCGGCATGGGCACGGAAATGGGTAAGATCGCCAATCTGCTGGAAGCAGAAGAAGAGGGACAGACTCCATTGCAGAAGAAACTGGCCCAGCTTGGTAAATATCTCGGTGCACTGGCGCTGGCAGCTTGCGCGGTTATTTTCGTGGTGGGTCTTGCAAACGGCATTCCAATGCTGGAGATTTTCATGACTGCGGTATCTCTGGCAGTCTCCGCAATTCCTGAGGGACTTCCTGCCATTGTGACCATTGTGCTGTCCATCGGTGTGCAGCGGATGGTGAAGAAAAACGCTATTATCCGTAAGCTGCCCGCCGTGGAAACCCTGGGCGGCGCTTCCGTCATTTGTTCCGATAAAACGGGCACACTGACGCAGAACAGAATGACCTTGGTAAAAGCGTGGGTAAGCGGGTCTGAAGCAGCTGAGGACATTACGGACAGAAATAATGCCGGTATTTGTCATCTTCTTGAACTGGGTACATTGTGCTGTGATGGCTGCGTGGTGTTCCACAACAATGAGGAGCAGCACATCGGCGATCCTACAGAAACATCTATCATCGCAGCAGCTTACCGCAACGGGTTTCGCAAGGAACAGCTTCATAATGTTTATCCCCGTGTAGCAGAAATTCCGTTCGATTCTGACCGGAAACTGATGACCACAGTCAACCGCATGGGCGGCAAAAATGTAGTCATCGTCAAAGGCGCTTTCGATGTGATGGTTGAGAAATGTGAATCCTCCGATCTGGTAATGGCCAATATCATCAATCAGGAGATGAGCGAACAGGCGCTTCGGGTGCTGGCTATCGGCTATAAGATCATCGAAACCGTACCTGCAAACCCGACACCGGAGGAACTGGAGTGCGATCTGATTCTGGCAGGCCTGGTAGGTATGATCGATCCGCCCAGGCCAGAGGCGAAAGCTGCGGTGACCCTTTGCCGCAAGGCGGGTATTCAGCCCGTGATGATTACCGGAGATCATGTTGTGACTGCATCGGCCATCGCAAGGGAGCTGGGCATTCTCCGCGACGGAGATCAAGCTATTACCGGATCCCAGCTGGATGCAATGACGGATGCCGAACTGGACACTGAGGTGGACAGAATCTCTGTCTATGCCCGCGTGTCTCCTGAGAACAAGATCCGCATTGTCAAGGCGTGGCAGCGAAAAGGCCAGGTGGTCGCGATGACCGGCGACGGCGTCAATGATGCCCCGGCACTGAAGGCTGCTGATATTGGCTGCGCCATGGGTATCACCGGTACCGATGTTGCCAAGGAGGCTGCCGATATGACTCTGACCGATGACAATTTTGCCACCATTGTCGATGCTGTACGGGAAGGACGCGGAATCTATGCCAACATTAAAAAAGTAGTCTGCTTCCTTCTGGGAACAAATATCGGTGAGGTTGTTTGCGTCTTTATGTCCATGATCCTCTGGCACAAAGTTCCGTTGATGTCCATGCAGCTGCTGTGGATTAATCTGGTGACCGACAGCCTGCCTGCCATTGCATTGGGTATGGAGCCCGTGGAAGCGGATGTTATGGACCATCCGCCAAAGCCCAAGGATGAGGGGCTTTTTTCCCGTGGCCTTGGTCTTCGGATCATTCTCCAGGGCCTGATGTTTGGCGTGCTCTCTCTGATTGCATTCCGGCTGGGCGAAGCTGCTACCGGTCAGCTGGCCGGTGGTCAGACCATGGCATTCATGGTGTTGGCCATGTCTCAGACCATCCATGCGTTTCATCTTCGCTCTGACCGGTCTGTCTTCAAAATCGGTCTGTTCGGCAACCACAAACTGAACTGGGCGGTATTTGCTTCTCTGGTGCTGGTTTGTCTGGTTTTGTTTACGCCTCTGAGAATGGCATTCGGTTTGATAACCCTCCCGGTTGCGCTGTATCTGAAAGGATTCATGCTGATCTTTGTCCCGACAGTAGTTATGGAAGTGGTAAAGGCGGCAGCATTTACACGTCACAAATAATATATTCGAAAGGGACTGCAATAGGCGGTCCCTTTTCGCGGAGGAACGATATGAAAAAGACGACCTGTATCATACTTGCATTTGGGCTGGTTGCTGGGGTATTTTATCTGCATGCAGAACACGGAATGACAATGCAGGATTTTCTGGAATGGGAGCCGCCAAACCTGTTGGTTGCGGCGGTTGTGATACTGGCAGGCTAT
>CAYVCR010000138.1:0-3887 GCA_964450205.1 uncultured Oscillospiraceae bacterium
CCGGCGTTGAGGCTGTCCAGGATTACCTGGTCCAGTCCGTCCAGGCTGTGTACCGCCAGCAGGGCGTTGAGATCAACGATAAGCACATCGAGGTCATTATCCGTCAGATGATGCGCAAGGTACGCGTGGAAGATCCCGGCGACAGCAGCCTGCTGACCGGTACTGTTGTGGATTCCTTCGTCTTTGAGGATGCCAACGCTGAGGTCCAGGCCCGTATCGATGCAGGCGAGACCGAGCTGAAGCTGGCAACAGCCAGTGCAGTGCTGATGGGCATTACCAAGGCATCTCTGGCAACCGACTCCTTCCTGTCTGCCGCATCCTTCCAGGAGACCACCAAGGTCCTGACCGATGCTGCTATCAAGGGCAAGGTAGATCACCTGGTCGGTCTGAAGGAGAATGTCATCATCGGTAAGCTGATCCCTGCAGGCTCCGGCCTGATGGCCTACCGGGATTACAAGCCTGGCATTACCCCCGAGTCCAGAATCCTGGAGGAAGCTTCCGCCGACGAGGCGATCTGAAATCCAACCATATAGCAAGCGCCCCGGCGGGCAACGAACCGCCGGGGCGTATATTTTTTTATTCGACAAAGACTGTGTTTGCCTATTGCATTGTCTGTTTGTTTGCATTACAATGTAAAAGTAAGATCAAAAATAAGGGGATGACATGTGTGAACCAATTTTTTAGGAAACTTGTTGCATTTTTGCTTGTGATGGCATTTGCAGTTTCTGTACTGCCAACCGCATTTGCACAGGGTACCGCTGAACAGGATAACAGCAAAGTGCTCACGGATGCGGACTATGCGGCAGTAGACGCTGTGTTTACTCAGATCGATGCTATGGAAGCTGAGCCACAGAAGAAGAATGCGACTCAAACGCAGCTGACGGATGCCGCAGAGGCATTGGTCCTGGCGTCTGAAAACTATGTGGAAGGTTCTTTGGAGCGTAATGGCAATGCATTCACTTGGTGGACTGAGGAAGGCATTTGCTGTACTTACAATCCGGCCATGCGTGAAAAACGCAAAAACATGGTTGCACCGGAAGATCCAGTTGCTGACGGTATTTATAACGAACCTGTTGCAACCAAGGGCGGTTGGCCTTCCGGTAATGAAGTGTATCTGATAGGCCCCTATTATGGTAGTGATAGCAATTTTACAGATCAGTACAAAAACGAGGCAAAAGCGATCGCTGAGGCCATTGGTGATACGGATGGTTACACGCTGTATTCCGGTTCTGCTGCTACCATTGATAAGGTTGCAGAGGCGATCAGTAATGGTGCTGTGGTCATCTTTGATTCCCATGGCAGCACGGATTATGAAAATCCAAGCGATGAGTATGACTATGTAACAGGCGCGAATTACTCCTATCTTTGCCTGACTACAAAGACTGGTCTGACCACAGCGGACTATAGTGCCGGTGCGGTTTGGGACGGTTACGATGCATTTGTCAATGGTGCTGCGATTGCCAATCACATGACATATGACAGCCCTGCAGGCATTGTCTGGATGGCGATTTGTCTGGGCATGGCGACCGATACGATGTGTGAGCCTCTGCGTGAAAAGGGCGTAGAAGTGGTCTATGGCTACTCTCAGTCTGTCACGTTTGACGGTGATTACCTGTATGAGGAAGTTTTCTGGGATAATATGTGCAGTGGCGCAACAGTAGCAAGCGCGATCGCCACCATGAAGAGCACCTACGGTAACTGGGACTGGTCTACGCAGATAGCCAGCTACTATGGCTATAATGATGGCTATTCCACCATTAGCGCAGCCAGAAAGGATTATTGTGCATTCCCGATCGTTGTATCGGACGAAGATGTGCACCCCGGTCAGCGGACGAGCAGCTCCTATGGTGCAGACAGCCTGCAGACGGTCAAATCTACATATACACTGTTTAGTCAGTATGACGTAACTGCGCAAAGCAATAATACGGATTATGGTACGGTTTCTGTCAATGGAAGTACCATTACTGCCGTTCCCGCAACGGGATATTTTGCACAGGGGTATACATTGATCAGCGGTTCTGCAACCGTGACGCAGAGTGGTAATACATTTACTGTCAGAGCGGATTCCGATTGTACGATCCAGATCAACTTTGCACCCAAGACTGCGGTGACAGTCAGCTTCTCTGGTGCAGGCGTAAGCAGTCAGACAGGTTATGCAGGCGACAGCATGAGCTTGCCTGCTGCAACCGCACCGGAAGGCTATACGTTCTTGGGTTGGACGACTGCGGCCTTGTCCGGTGACACTACCGATAAGCCGACTTATTATACGGATTCCTTTGTGCCCACTGCTTCTACCACCCTGTACGCACTGTATAGTTATGTGGAAGAGGGAAGCGGTACCGGCACGGGTGACTATGTGAAGGTCACTTCTGCGCCTGCAGACTGGTCTGGCGAATATGTGATCGCATATGAAGCTGCCGGCTATATTTTTGATGGTAGCCTGACAACCTTTGATGCAGTCAACAATTACCAAGCCGTTACGATCACGAATGATACGATCAGCGCAGAGGAGGCTGATGCCTATCGGTTTATCATTGAACCCTGCGGTGACGGCTATTCTGTACAGGGCATCAGCGGCGGCTATATCGGGCCGAACGGCACAAACAACGGCTTGACCACCAGCAGCTCTGCACTGGCAAATACCATCACGTTGTCCGCTGACAGCAGTGTTAATATTATCAGCGCCAGCGGAACATATCTGCGATTTAACAACACCAGCGGTCAGACTCGTTTCCGCTTCTACAAGGCGGCCAGCTATACCAATCAGCAGCCGATCGCTTTGTATCTGAAGGATGGCTCTGCAGGAACAACATACTATACCAGTAACCCCGTACAGTGTGATCATGTGAATACGGTTACCACAGCCGCGACAGATCCTACATGTACAGTGGCAGGTGTTACTGCGGGCGTGTACTGTAATGATTGCAATTCCTATATTAGCGGGCACGAGACTGTAGACGCACTGGGTCATCAATATGCAGGCGTGGTTACAGCACCGACAGTCACCGAGCAGGGCTATACCACCTACACCTGCTCTGCCTGTGGCGACAGCTATGTTGGCGACTATACCGAGGCACTGGGTGAGACCTATACGGTCAAATTCTGCGTTCCCTCCGGTGTGGATGCGGTAGCAAACATGGCTTGCGGCAAGAATGGTATTACCCTGCCTTCTGCAGGTGTTCCCACCGGCGAATATACGTATGCTTTCGCAGGCTGGACAACGGATGTTGTGGAAGACACGGAAACCGCTCCCATTATCTACACTGCCGGTAGTACTTATACTGCGGCGGAAGATACCACGCTGTATGCTTTGTATACCTATGTAGTTGCCGGGTCTGGCTCCGGAGACTATGTAAAGGTGACTTCTGCGCCTGCAGACTGGTCCGGTGAATATGTCATTGTCTATGAAAACAGTGGCTACATTCTGGACAGCAGCCTGTCTACGCTTGACGCCGTCAGTAATTACAAGGCAGTGACTATCACCAACAATACCATCAGCGCAGAGGAAGCGGACGCGTACAAGTTTGTGATCGCCGCCTATAATAACGGCTATTCCATTTTGGGTACGAATGACTTGTACATCGGTAACTCTGCCGACAGCAACAAGCTTTACACCAGTACTACTGAGATGGTCAATACGATTTCTTTGGATGCAGACGGCAATGCCAATATTGTTGCAGCCGGCGGCGCTTATCTGCGCTTCAATAATAGCAGTGGACAGTATCGTTTCCGCTATTACAAGTCCTCATCTTATACAGGCCAGCAGGCCATTGCCCTTTACGCAAAGGACGGTTCCTCCGGCACAACTTACTACACCACCGTGGACAGTACTGCCACTTGCGCTCACAGCTACGAGTACGTGATCAATGCTGATGGCACGCACGACT
>CAYVCR010000139.1:0-3873 GCA_964450205.1 uncultured Oscillospiraceae bacterium
GCTTTGCGTCCCGCTCGGCCGCGGATTGTCTTTTATCATAGAGTTTTTTGCCCTTACACAGACCGACTTTTACCTTGACCCGACTGCCTTTAAAGTAAACGGACAGGGGAATGAGGGAATAGCCGTCCTGCTTGACCTTACCAAACAGTCGCATGATCTCCCGCTTGTGCATGAGCAGCCTGCGAGGGCGCTTGGAATCGGGGTTGAACCGATTGCCGTGTTCATAGGGGGAGATGTGCATCTGGTTCAGAAGCAACTCTCCGTCCTTGATGCCACACCAGGCATCCTTCAGATTCAAGGTGCCTTGCCGTATGGACTTGACCTCGGTGCCGCAAAGCTCAATACCGGCTTCCATTTCCTCTTCTACGAAATAATCGTGATAGGCTTCCCGGTTTCGGGCCATGACTTTTATGCTTTCCTTTTCCAGAATACTCACCTCCTTGACTATGTGATATTATACCATGATTGTCAAGCTAGTTAAACAGAAATTCCTCTAATTCTGCCGTAGTATTAAATGTGAAATCGCAAAGTAAGGACATTTCTGCTGTGATCTCCGGAAGGTCGGTTTTGCTCCAGCCGGCAAAGGCGATGGGAACATCTGCGGCACTGCACATCTGCCATGCGGCCCTCAGATCGTCTACTACCAGCATCTGCTCTTTGGTAAAACCGTAGGTCTGCATGATATGCTCCAACGGGTAGGGATTGGGCTTGCACTGTTCTTCTGGCAGATCACAGCCGTAAATGCCGTCCGGCAGGATCCCAAAGTGGGCCATATAATCCCGGGAGATGTTTTCACTGCTGGAATGGGATACCACGAACAGCTTGCCGCCTGCGGCTTTGTGCTTTTGGATGATCCGTTCAATACCGGGGTAGGGGGCGGGGATATGATCGCGGACATATTCCTTCCAGTCGAGGTATTCCTGATACAGCTCTTCTTCTGTGAAGTGATACTTCTGACGGCACATTTCCGCAAAACCGGGCTGATAACAGCCTCTTGCATATTCTGCTGCCGTTATCGTTTCGCCGGGACGGAAGCGGGCCAGAGAGATACAGAAACAGGGATAATTGATGGTGGCTTCACTTTGCACTACTGTATCGTCATGATCTAAGATCAAACAGGGATATTTCAGCATGGTTGACTCCTGTATTTTTCTTTTTATTATATCATAAGAAATGCAGCAGAAACAACCACAAAATTCCTCTTGTCAAATGCGAACGAATGTACTATAATGATGACAGGAGGTGAGCGCAGTGAAACAGACCGTATGTCCGGTAGATGTGATCTCCATGTGCAGTGCCGGCGGCGAGATCCGTCCGCTGCGCTTTCGCATGGAGGACGAGGACCATCAGCTTTTGCGGGTAGATATTGAAGAGATCATCAGTAGCAAGTTGATCCAGTATGTGGGGATCGAGGCGCAGATCTTTCTGTGCCGTGCAACGGTGCGGGGTAAGAATACTCTGTTTGAACTGCGATATACGATCCGCAGCCACAGCTGGTGCCTGATGAGAAAGGTGTACTGATATGGAAGACCGGGTCATATTTCATGTGGATGCCAACAGCGCCTTTTTGTCCTGGACAGCAGCCTACCGGGTCAAGGTGCTGGGAGACTCCGTGGACCTGCGGCAGATACCTTCTGTAGTTGCCGGTGATAAGGAATCCCGGCACAGTATCATTTTGGCCAAAAGTACCCCAGCAAAAAAGTACGGAATCCATACAGGGGAGCCGCTTTTTCAGGCGCTGGAAAAATGTCCGGAGTTGGTTGTTGTACAGCCGGATTATCAGCTGTACGTAGAGACGAGCCGACACTTTGTGGCTATGCTGAAGCAGTTCAGTCCCACAGTGGAACAGTATTCCATCGATGAAGCATGGGTGGATATGACCGGTACCCGGCGACTGCACGGAGATCCCCGGGTCGCTGCGGAAAAGATGCGGCTCAGGATCTGGGAGGAATTAGGCTTTACAGTTAATGTAGGAATTTCTTCCAATAAACTGTTGGCCAAAATGGCTGGCGACTTTGAAAAACCCAATAAAGTCCATACCCTGTTTCCAGAGGAGATGGAGACGAAATTTTGGCCGCTGCCGGCACGGAACTTGTTTCTTGTGGGTCCTGCTACGGAGCAGAAACTGAAACTGCTGGGGATCTATACCATTGGGGATCTGGCGAAGGCTGATGTAAGGACTTTGCGGCGGCGTTTGGGCAAGCATGGGGAAACGGTTTGGCATTTTGCTAATGGGCGTAATGCGGACCTGGTGACACCTGAGCCTGCAGAAAACAAGGGATATGGTAACTCCATCACTACGGCAAAAGATGTGACCACGAGAGGCGAGGGCCATCAGGTGCTGCTCAGCCTGTGTGAAACGGTGGCCATGCGTATGCGTAAAGATGGACAATGCGGCAGGTGTATTTCGGTCCATCTGCGCACCTTCGAATTTTCTCATTGTTCCCACCAGATGCTTTTGCATGGTGCTACCAACATCACAGAAATCCTGTTCCAGGCAGCCTGCCGTGTATTTGACGAGCTCTGGGACAGTCAGACACCTCTGCGGCAGCTTGGTGTACAGGTCACACGGCTCTCCAGAGAACCTTATCAGCAGTACGATCTGTTTTCCGGTGTTTCACCGATACAGTATGAGCGTAAGCTGCGGCTGGATGAAACTGTGGATGCCCTACGGGATAAATTCGGCGAGGATATTATTCGGCGGGCAAAATTTGCGCAAGATCCCCAGGCGCATATGGCTGGTGGCCTGGACAGAGCGCGACGCACTGGTGTTACAAAGCCGGTGCCCGATGAATTTTAATATGGAAATAGCATGCAGAATATTGTATAATCCCATTGGAGGGATACATCTATGAAAAAGAAAAGCTGCAGGGATATCAGTAAATATCTTGGCAAGACAGTCAAGATAAAAATCGACAGGCCTATGGGAAGCGTACATCCCCAATACTCCAATATCATCTATCCGGTCAACTATGGTTATTTACCAGATGCGATCGGCGGTGATGGTGAGCCCCAGGATGTGTACCTTTTAGGCGTGGATGAGCCGGTTGCAGAATACACAGCAAAAATCATTGCAGTGGTATATCGGGAAGATGACACGGAAGATAAATTGGTTGCCGCCCCGGAGGGCATGCTCTTTAACATACGGCAGATCCGCAGTGCAATCCGATTCCAGGAGCGATATTACTGCACCACTATCAAGCTGGATCCGCAAAGACCTGTGGTGACATTCTATCGCGGGGATGTCAAAGCCCCCAAAACGACCATGCCGACCCATTTGGGAGCCAATGCGATCATCACCTGTAATGGTAAGCTCCTGTTGGAAAAACGCAGGGATTCTGATACCTGGGGGCTGGTTGGTGGTGGCGTTAAGAAGACAGAAACGGCCCTGCAGGCGATTGCCCGGGAAATTCAGGAAGAGCTGGGTCTGCGCATATCACAAAAATGTCTGCAAAAGCTGGCCGTGTACGGTGAACCTGGGAGAATTGCGGCCTACCGGGACGGAAGTATCTGGCAGATGGTGGTAGTTGTATTCGGTCTGGATATGAAAGAAATGCCGGATATGAAGATCAGCGAGGAGTCCAAAGAACTGCGCTTTTTTACGAAAGAAGAACTTAAGGATATGGAAATAGTTGTGACCCACAGCGATATAGTGGACGACTGGTTTATAAATAGATAAAACGTAAAAAGAGGCACGTTTTGTGCCTCTTTTCATGCAAGTGGAAATTTATACAAAATATGAAATTATACTTGTATATTCAAAAATTCTATGATAATATACATTCCGACGGTGCAGTATCCTAGTCAGAATGGCCATCTTCCAGGAAGGGCCTAAAAATCCTTTGAAGGGCACATCGATGAAGTCCCTGGTGT
>CAYVCR010000140.1:0-3849 GCA_964450205.1 uncultured Oscillospiraceae bacterium
AGCCCCCAGGATCTGGTGTCTATGATCGTATCCAAGGCTGTGAAGATGGCCAACATGATGCACATTCCTGTGTTGGGCTTCGTGGAGAACTACAGCTACCTGCAGTGTCCCGATTGCGGCAAGCGTATCGAGGTGTTCGGCAAGAGCAAGCTGGACGAAGTTGCTGCAGAGTTTGGACTGCCTGTATTGGCCCGGCTGCCTATCGATCCCAAGGTAGCAGAATGCTATGACAGCGGCCTGATGGAGACTGTAAACACGGACGCTATGGCGGGCGTGATCGAAGCTGTGAAAAAAGCATAAAAAAGAGCGAACCGTTTTCGGTTCGCTCTTTTTGTATTTAGTCAGTAGTGTAGTTGTCGAAATAACCCTGAATATAGACGATAGGAGTGCCTTTATCGCCGGAACCGGAGGTCAGATCGCACAGAGAGCCGATCAGATCGGTCAGACGGCGGGGGGTGGTACCCTGCGAGGCCATATTGCCTACCAGACTGGACCCGTCCTTCTGTTGGATCTTATTCTTGATGGCCTCCTGCAGGGCCTTGCCGGTGAGGTCTGCGAAGTCGTTATCAGCCAGATACTTCAGCTTCAGCTCGTTGGGCGTGCCTTCCAAGCCAGGGGTGTAAGCAGGGGACACCACCGGATCAGCCAATTCCCAAATCTTTCCCACAGGATCTTTAAAAGCGCCGTCGCCGTAAACCATGACCTCAATGTGTTTGCCGGTCATTTCCAACAGCTTAGCCTGGAGGGCGAGTACCAGATCCTGGCAATCACGGGGGAACAGCTTCACAGAGTCTTCGGTGGACTTGTTGGAGCCCAGCAGGCCGTACTTTTCATTGAAGCCGCTGCCATTTACAGGAGCGGTCATGATCTCGTCCAGACCATATACACACTCTGCACCGGCAGCCTTCAGAAGGCGCTTGGTACGTGCTCGGGTGTGAATATCGCAGTTGAGCACATTTTTGGTGTATTTCAGAATGGCGCGGGGATCATTGGCAAAAACCACTTCCACCTCTGCACCGCAGCCGCGGATCAGATCAGAGTAGTACTCCACATAGTCCACACCGGTAAAGGGGTGCTTGATATAGCCAAACAGCTCACGGTATTTTTTTTCGGAAAGAACATCCCGGTAGGGGTCAACACCGTGCTTGTCCATCAGATCCCAGTCGATCAGATGATTACCTACCTCATCAGCAGGATAACTGAGCATCAATACGATCTTTTTACAGCCCATAGCGATACCGCGCAGGCAGATGGCGAAGCGGTTGCGGCTTAGGATCGGGAAGATCACACCCACGGTATTACCGCCAAACTTGGTGCGTACATCCTGAGCGATGGCATCCACAGTAGCATAGTTGCCCTGCGCACGTGCCACGATGGCCTCAGTCATGGCGACTACATCCCGGTCGCGGGGAGCAAGGCCGTCTTCCTTGATGGCGTCGGCAATAGATCTGGTTACAATTTCCACCAGGTCATCGCCCTGTCGAATGATCGGCGCACGAAGACCCATAGAAACAGTACCCAACATACGGCTCATAAAAACACATCCAATCTAATAGTAGAATCCATTGGGAAAGCAAATAACAGTGGTGCTTTTTACCCAATTATTATAATGACATCCGGAGAATTTGTAAAGGTAAAATCGTGTGGAATATGTAAATTATCCTACTATATTTAGTAGAAATTTTTCAATAGTCCAAGTTCGTATTTCCATAGCAGGATCCGGGCGACAGATGCCTCTATCTGGTCGAGGCCGATCCTGCCTGTTTTTACAGCATCCAAAACGGCTTCGTATTGTGCGGGGTATTCCGAACTGCATAGAAGATCGTTTCCCGCCAGAACTGCCAGAACAGCGGCTTCGCCGGTTCCGTATTGATCTGTAATGGCTTGCATGACCAGGTCGTCAGTCACTATAACACCGTCAAATCCCATATCCTGCCGTAAATACCCAATGACAACAGGTGACACAGATGCAGGTAGCTGGTCATCCAGACAATTTACAATGGTATGGCTGACCATGATCGCATCACAACCGGCTTGGATTCCTGCATAAAAAGGCACCAGGTCAACTGCCTCCAGGGACTCCAAAGAACGGTCATCCGTTGCGATGCCCACATGGGTATCCGTGTTGTTGCCGTAACCGGGGAAGTGCTTCAGTACGCCGCCAATGTTGTGATCTGCCATTATCGTGACGACCTCGTCCACATATTGTCCGATCACATCAGCTGACTGCCCCAGGGATCGACTGTACATAAAGGCTTGCGGATCTGTTGTAACATCACAGACAGGCGCCAGATTTACATTGATGCCCAAAGTACGTAGCAGTTGGCATTTTTCTTCCTCTGTTTCCGCAACAAGCGCCATGCCGCCCTCGTCAAAGAGCTGTCTGGGAGAGGGGAAAGGCTCACTGCGGAAGGCAGCGTTACTGCTAACGCGGGTGACCAGGCCGCCCTCCTCGTCCACAGCAATCAGCATTGGCAGCTTGGAGCCTGCCTGATAAGCTGCAAGGGTGGCACGGATGGTGTCGGGGGTCTGCCCTTCAAAATCCCGTCCGAATAGAATATAACCGCCCAGATGATAGTCTTGGATATGGGATATGGCTGTTGCATCTGAGGGACACCTGGCAAGGAACATCTGACCGACCAGTTCTTCTGTGGTCATAGTGTTTATGATGGAATAAGGATCGAACCCAGCTTCGGTGGCTTCTGTTGTTTCTTCTGACGGTGCAATGGTTTCTTCAGACGGTGCAATGGTTTCTTCTGTAGTGTTGATAACCACCGGCTCGGTTGGCTGTGACGGAGCCGGTACGGCTGCTTGGCAGCCGCTCAGAAGGATTATCAGAAGGCTGATTAGTGTTATCCAGCAGAGCATGCGCTTCATATTTTTCCTCACTTATAGCAGGCGGTTGATAATATACCACAGGACGACTAGTATAATAATGAACGGAATATAGGCGACCAGAGCAGAAGATGCAATGCAGATCGCGGTGATACCGATATAGCGCAGCAGGATCACAAATCCGGCCAGCAGCGCAGTTGTCAGTACTGCCTTTGTGATCTGCTTGCCTACGATGTTGGCAAAGAAGAAGGTATAAAGTGCACCGATCAGTGGATTGACCGTTGCCATGGCAGCACCAACAAGAATCTTCAGCGCGCCGGTAAGGATCAGCAGTATCAGCAGTGCCAGCAGCGCCACAGGCGCGTAGGTTACGATACCTTCCGGGAGATATGCTGTAAACAGCCAGTTGACCAACAGATGCAGACCGTAAGCGATTACCACAGTCAGACAACGGAGGAGCAGCCAACTGAAAATATTCTTGCTTTTAGACAGCCATCCGTCGATCAGATTGATCAGGAACGCCAGTATGATCATGTTTAATACTTCTGCGCAGATCACAGTATAATCTGAAGCAAAGAAATTAAACAGCTCCATGGTTTCACCCTGCATGCTGACAAAGGGCAGGGGAGCCACCCAGGCATCAAACTGAACACCAAAGCTTCGCAGAACTACGCTGACAGCGCAGATAAATACGATGCCGATCGCAGAGGAAACGGCATTGTTAATTGCGGATTTTTTGCCGAAGATAAAGCGGCCAAACAGGCTGATCAGTAAACAGCCCAACAGCAGAACGCCGCCCAGCTTCAGAAGATACGGCCAGTCCAGTTCTAGATCGGCAATATATTGTACGATTGCTTTCATAAGATAAGCTCCTTGTACAGCCGTGGATCAAAAGGGAAAACAGCCGCCAATTCTGGCGGCTGCTTTATCTTTGTGTAGGGAAGTATAATTACTTGATTTCAGCCTCAGCGCCAGCTTCCTTCAGCTCAGCGACCAGCTTCTCAGCATCTTCCT
>CAYVCR010000141.1:0-3849 GCA_964450205.1 uncultured Oscillospiraceae bacterium
GGGGTCATCGTGACCCAGCATATCCAGCTTCAGCAGGTTTTCCTCCATAGAGTGGTATTCAAAATGGGTGGTGATCTGATCGGAATTGGGGTCATCAGCCGGGTGCTGGACCGGGCAGAAATCCCAGATCTCATTTTCCTGAGGAATGACAACCAGGCCGCCAGGATGCTGGCCGGTAGTACGGCGAACACCTACACAGCCGTTAGCCAGGCGGGCCTTTTCCGCATTGGATGCGGTCTTGCCGCGCTCCTCCAGGTATTTTTTCACATAACCGTAGGCGGTCTTTTCCGCCACGGTGCCCACGGTGCCTGCACGGAACACATGAGACCTTCCAAACATTTCAGTACAGTAGTTGTGAGCCTTAGCCTGGTACTCGCCGGAGAAGTTCAGATCGATATCGGGCACCTTGTCACCGCCGAAACCAAGGAACGTTTCGAAGGGGATGTTGAAGCCTTCCTTGGCAAAGGGCGTACCGCACCTGGGACACACTTCATCCGGAAGGTCCGCGCCGCACTCATAGCCCTTAGGCACATCGAAAGTAGTGTACTTGCAGCTTTCGTTGGGACAGCGGTAGTGGGGAGGGAAAGAATTAACCTCCGTAATACCGGACAGGTAGGCCACGATAGACGAGCCCACAGAGCCACGGGAGCCGACCAGGTAACCGTTCTCCAGAGAGTTCTGTACCAAGCGCTGAGCAGACATGTAGATCACATCGTAGTGGCAGGTAATAATGTCATTGAGCTCCGTTTCCACGCGTTTGGTGATGAGCTCCGGGGGATTCTCGCCGTACAGGCGGTGCATCTTGCCATAGACCAGCGCTTTCAGATCCTCCACAGAATTTTCGATCTTGGGAGCAAACAGGTTATGGGGCACGGGACGCACAGTCTCGCACATATCGGTGATCAGATTGGGATTGGTGATGACCACCTCATAGGCCTTCTCTTCGCCCAGGTAAGCGAATTCGGTCAGCATCTCATCGGTAGTGCGGAAGTAAAGGGGATTCGGCTTGTCCGCATCGTCAAAGCCCTTGGTTGCCAACAGGATATGGCGGAAGATCTCGTCCTCGGGATTTAAGAAATGGACATCGCCGGTCGCGACAACCATTTTCCCCAACTCCTGCCCGATACGGACGATGGTGCGGTTGAAGTTTCTCAGATCCTCCTCCGTTTCCGCGATAGCTGTTCCGTCCTTACCGGGTGTCAGCATGAAGCGGTTGTTGGAGATGGGCTGGATCTCCAAATAATCATAGAAGGCCGCCAGGCGTTTCAGTTCATCGTCACTGGCACCTTTGATGACCGCCTGGAACAGCTCGTTGTTTTCACAGGCAGAGCCAATGATGATGCCCTCGCGCAGCTTTATCAGTTCGGATTTGAGGATTCTGGGCACACGCTTGAAGTGCTTTAGATTGGCATCAGAGATCAGATGGTACAGATTGCGCAGGCCCATCTGATTTTTCGCTAATAGGATAATATGCTGGGCATAGCGGTTGTCCGCCCGGTGGGCAGAGCGCACCTTTTCCATTGCCGGATTGATCTGCTGCAGCGTATAGACATCCCATTCCTCCAGCTTCTGCAGAAGCCGGGTCATGATCAAGCCGCAGATCACCGCATCGTCGGCTGCTCTGTGGTGATTAAATTCCGGCAGACTCAGTGCGTCCGCCACAACGTCCAGCTTATGCTTATTCAGCTGGGGCAGCATATTTTGGGCCAAAACCAGCGTATCGGCGGAGGTAAAGGAATACGGAAGGTTCTGACGCTCACAAGCTGCCCGGATAAAGGCTGTGTCAAAGTCCGCATTGTGGGCAACCAGTACCCGGTCTCCCACAAATTCCAGAAACTGGGGCAGCACCTGCTCGATCTTGGGTGCACCGTTGAGCATCTCGTCGGTGATGCCGGTCAGCTCCACGATCTTCTTATCCAGCCGGCGCTCCGGGTCCACAAAGGTCTGGAAACGGTCCACTTCTCTGCCGTCCTTCATGATGACTGCGCCGATCTCAATGATCCGGTCGGTGCGGGCAGAAAGGCCGGTGGTCTCCAGGTCAAAGGCAACAAACGCGTCGCTGAACGCCATGTCGGCACTGCCCTTGACCACGATCTTATCGTCTACATCGTTGATATAGTAACCTTCGCAGCCGTAGAGGATCTTGATAGGCTCGTCGGTGCCTGCCACCTTGGGGGGACCTTTCCAATCCTCAACCACATGCAATGCGTCCGTAAAGGACTGGACACAGCCATGGTCTGTGATGGCAATGGCACGATGGCCCCAGGCGGCAGCCTGCTTGATGGCATCCTTGGTGCTGGTCAGGGCGTCCATATTGCTCATGGACGTATGCAGGTGCAGCTCTACACGCTTAGCACCCTGCGCTGTATCCTGGCGCTTGGGCATGGAGCCGGGCATGATGGCAAAGGGTTTGAGTACTGTTTCATTTGTAAAATTATCTACCAGCGGCTTGCCCTGGACCTGGATCACAGAGCCGAGCTTCACGCCCTCAAGGATCGGCTTGGCTTCCTTATTTTCTAGGAAGCGGCTGACCCGGATGGATGAGGTGTTGTCGGTCATATCGAAATTGATGACCCAGGCATTGCGCTTGGTCAGCTCTTTATGCTCGATATTGAAGACCTTGCCTTCCACGATCACCGTACCCATATCCAGGGAAAGCTCCTGCATGGATACGGGCTTGCCTTTAAAGGGTTTGCCATAGATGGCATTGCTTGGCTGGGCAGCGGGGGTCTGTTTTTTCTCTGTAATCGCAGCGCTCGGCAGGTCTTCGATCATGGTCGAGCGCATCTTTTCCATGGCGTCAAATAGCGCTGCGCCCTCCAGTTTTTCACCGGCGTGGATCTGGACAGTTACCTGACAGCCAAAGCATTCGCTTAAGTTGCGGCAGATGCATGACAGGCATTCCTCCAGCTGATCCTTGCCGTTGGCCTTCAACCGGATATGCAGACAGGTGTCCTCCCACTCCCACTGGGCTCCGGCCAGGGAGCCACGGGTCATGGAGTTCTCCGTCACGAACAGGGCCATCAGATCTTCCGGGAGCATGGCGGGCAACTGATCCGCAGGATAAGTGGGCATGATCTGCAGCTTTTGCAGACCATAAGACGCCTCAATGTCGCGCGCAAGCTGCTCCAGCTGTTTCATCGGTATGTATTGGCCGTTATGGATCGCGACAGTAACCGTACGGCTCACAGGATCAATATCGGCAGCAACGATGGCCGCCTGAGAAACAGCGCCATACAGCGCCTCAGGCGGCTCATAGTCCGGAAACATATTCAGGAACAACACGTTACTGTCCATAAAAACCTCAAAGTGTTTCGATTCTCTTTAGTAAGGCAGGCAGCAGCTGGTCATAGGGCAGCTTCTCCACCTGCTGGCCTTTTTCAAACAGCATGCCGCAGCCATCGCCGCCGGCAATGCCGATATCGGCCTCCCGGGCCTCACCGGGGCCGTTAACGACACAACCCATGACCGCTACGGTAATGGGCTTTTCACAGTCCTTCAGTGCTTCGTCCACTTGGTTTACCAGACCGATCAGATCGATCTGGGTACGGCCGCAGGTAGGACAGGAGATGATGTTCACGCCCTCCTTACGCAGTCCGGCAGCCTTCAGAATATCCTTAGCTGCATAGACCTCCTCCACAGGGTCGTCGGTCAGGCTGACTCGGATGGTATCACCGATCCCGTCCAGCAATAAGGCACCGATCCCCATGGCGGACTTCATCAGTCCCATGCGTACAGGACCGGTTTCCGTTACACCGATATGGATAGGATAATCGCACTTTTCCCGGAACAGCCGGGCTGCTGCCACCATGGTAGGTACAGTGGAAGACTTCATGGATACACAGGTAT
>CAYVCR010000142.1:0-3786 GCA_964450205.1 uncultured Oscillospiraceae bacterium
GGTACAGATCCCGGTCGGTGTAGTAGAGCTTCTGTACGTGTGGCAATGTCATATAGACCATCAGGTTGTCTTCGTAGAAGGTATGCTTGGGCAGCTCCATGGGCCACCGGCGCATCAGCTCCGTGCGGAAGGTGCAGCTGTGGAGGGTCAGCATCTGATGGGTTCGGAAACGGCGGGTCTCCTCCCAGGTGAACAGGGTGTCCTGGGGAAGGGCGTTCCGGTAATGGATGGCCCGGTCGCCGATGCCGTCAGTGTGGGTGTAAAAATAGTTGGTCACCAGCGCGTCTACACCGCCCTGCTGTTCACATTCCTCCAAAGCCTGCAGGAAAGCGGGAAAATCCTCGCTGACACAGTCATCGCTGTCCACCACCTTAAAATAGGTGCCGGTGGCGTGGCGCAGACCTTGGTTGATGCCCTCGCCGTGGCCGCCGTTTTCCTGGTGGATCACCCGGACAATGTTGGGATATTGGGCTGCATAGCGGTCAGCAATAGCACCGGTATTATCTTTGGAGCCGTCGTTGATAATGATGATCTCCACCCGGTCACCACCGGTCAGCAGGCTGTCTATACACTTTTCCATATAATCCTGCGAATTATAGCAGGGGACAGTTACAGTAAGCAATTTCATTTTAGCATGTCCTTTAAGAAAAACATTCTATTTTGCATGATAAGTATACAGCCTTTCGGTAAAAAAGGCAAGAAAAATAAGATATAATAAAGAAAACATAAGAAATGGAAAATGTTTCGGCAGATATTTGTAAGCCTTGCTTTTCTTTTTTTGTTATGGTAAAATATTTTGGCGATTATGCGCAAAATCACGAATTTTGTCGAAAGGAGGCGGTTTTTGTGCGCAGGATCTTAACGGTCGCGGCGGTGTTGGTGCTGCTGATCGGCTTGCTGATCTGCCCTGTTTTCGCGGAAACAGGTGCGAATTCTGTCAAAGTGTACGCTACCGTCTCCGCAGACGGTTCCTGTCAGGTGACCACCACGGTGCTGCTGCATCTGGAGCAGACTGTTGGTGATCTGACGTTCCCGGTGCCGCTGGAGGCAGAGAGCGTGACCCTCAACGGCTCCCGTGTGCGCACCAGCAAGACGGCTACGGCCCAACAGGTGGATCTCAGCGGCATCGCCGGCAATCTGGTGGGCGAATTTTCCGTGACTATCACCTATATCCTGCGGGATCTGGTGGCTTATAATGATATTGAAGTGCTGGCGCTGCAGCTTCCGCTGCTGTCCGGCTTTGCCTATCCGATACAGAGCCTGGAATACTCTGTTACCATGCCCGGCGAGGTCAGCAGTAAACCCGCCTTCTCCAGCGGCTATCACCAATCCAACATCGAAAAGGACCTGACGAGCCAGGTGTCAGGTGCTGTGATCTCCGGCACCTCCAATAAGGAACTGAAGGACCACGAGACCTTGACCATGACCATGACCGTCTCTGAGGAAATGTTCCCGCAGAACAGGATCGAATTGCCGGACTTCAATGTGACAAACACGCTTATGTGGATCAGTCTGGGACTGGCAGCGTTATACTGGATCATCTTCCTGCGCTGTCCCATTCCCCGCCGGATGACCACGGTGTCTGCGCCCGAGGGCTTCAGTGCCGGTCAAATGGGTGCCGTGCTGCATATGAAGGGTGCCGACCTAACGATGATGGTATTTACCTGGGCACAGCTGGGCTATCTGTATATCCGCAAGGGCCGGGGAGGCCGGGTTCTGCTGCAAAAGCGAATGGAAATGGGCAATGAGCGCAGCGGCTTTGAGCAGCGGTGCTTTGGCAGCCTCTTTGGAAAACGGGATGTGGTGGATACCTCCGACCTGCGCTATATAGAGCAGTGGGAAAAGACGGCCAAAATGAGTCCCAACATCCAGCCGCTTTTCAAGCCAAGACCTGGCAGCAAGAGAATTTTCCGGGTGCTGGCAGCGCTGGTGGGCCTGTTCGGCGGTACCGGTGTCGGCATCGCCATCGGTGCCGGCGCGGCATTGCAATGGCTGCTGGTCATCTTGTTTGCGCTCATAGGTTTTCTGCTCAGCTGGCATATCCAGCGGTGGGCAGAAGGCCTGCTGCTGAACGATAAAAAGCCTTTGTGGACCGGTTTGGTCCTCTGCGGTGTTTGGTTGCTGCTGAGCATCCTGGCAGGGGTCTTCTCCATCGGCTTCTGGACGATGGCAGCCCAGCTGCTGGCAGGTCTGTTTTTGGCCTTTGGCGGCAGACGTACTGAGGCGGGCATGCAGACCATGTCCGAGGTGCTGGGTCTGCGGCGATATCTGCGAAAGGTATCCCGGGAGGATCTGCAGAGGATCTGTCAGAGCAATCCGGAGTATTTCTTCTCCATGGCACCCTACGCGCTGGCTCTGGGCGCGGACAAACAGTTTGCCAAGCGGTTTGGCAAAATGCCGCTGCCGGATTGTCCTTACGTAGAGCTGGGCACGGAGGTGCGCATGACAGCCTCCGGCTGGAGTGACCGGTTCCGCCGCCTGGCGGAGGCTATGGACCGGCGCAGAAAGAAAATGTGGCTGGAGCGCCTGATGGGCGTGGTCAACAGCATCAAGAAATAAAAATAGTGCAAAAGTTTTGAAAAACGACGAGTAATAGAAGCAGAAACGAATAATGTGCAATATAAACAAAAGAATATAGATTTCCACAATAATTATTGTTGACAATGCGCATATATTATAATATAATAAAAATACAATCAGGGCATAAACTGCCTGAGTGAAGCCGTGTTTGCCGCATATGCGCAAAACAAGGTGACAGCATGCTTGTTTTGCGTGCTGTCACCTTGTTTTTTTAAAAGGACTAAAAATGCTGGAAACGAAATATCGCTAAAAATGCGCGAATGTTTCAAAGACAAATAAGCAGTAAAAAATAGTATGAAGTATAGTAGTGTTGAAGGGGGGAGTAAAATGGTAAAGCGGATAAGTGTAATCGTAACGGTCCTTTTGTGCATCAGCCTGTTGGCTGGTTGCGGACAGAGCGCACAGATTGAAGCGCAATATAATCAAGTCAATGAACTGGATGCTGACTGGAAAAATTTAGCAAACAGTCCAGAGGAATTGCCCCAGGTCAGCGATCTGGTGGTGCTCTTTAAACCAGAAACGCAAGAAACGAAACTGAATTTCCATACTGACGGTTTGATTGCGTTCGGATATACATTAACTACAGGGCGTGTGACAAAGGTCTTGCAGGGCAACATAGAGGTGAATGCACAGATTCAACTAACAGAAGCGAGTTATACCCGCAATGACGGAACAGAGCTGTGGACCATCAGCGGCTATCTGCCCATGCAGCAGGGAGAGGAATATCTGCTCTTTTTGAAGGCCTATGAATCGGATTCTGCTTATGCCGGGCTGTACCGCATTGTGGATCTGACTTACGGAAAGTACATTCCGGGAGTTAGAACAGCAAGGAATTTTGAAATAGCCTCCGATTTCAATACGGACCGTTATGCACAGTGGTTTGAGGCTGTTAAAGAGATGTACCCGGATGTTTTCTGAAGATAAAAGACGACCCCCCAAGGGCTTTGCTCTTGGGGGGTGCTTTAGGCCAAATATTATTTTTCCAGAGCCATGACCTTGTCGATCCGGCGCTGGTGGCGGGGTTCACCGGAAAATTCGGTGCCCAACCATGTGTCGATGATCTCCAGAGCCAGCATCTGACCTACCACGCCTGCGCCGATGGCCATCACGTTGGTGTCGTTGTGCTCCCGGGTCATGCGGGCGGACATCACATCGCTGAGCAGAGCGCAGCGGATGCCGTTTACCTTGTTGGCGGCGATGGAAACG
>CAYVCR010000143.1:0-3759 GCA_964450205.1 uncultured Oscillospiraceae bacterium
ATCAAAAAAGCACCTGCAGGCAGGTGCTTTTTGTATATCACAGAAGCTCGTCTTCAATGCCCAGATCCCAGGCAAGGCGGGACAGGACGTATTTATCGCGGATGTCCTTGGTGGCCCGGAAGATGGTGGGCAGCAGGCTCTCGTCGATACCGATGGCTGCCAGGGTCTTAGGGGCATCGATGGTATCCATGATGGCGGTAAGTGTCTGCACAGAGGGGATCTCCTCGTCGATGATCTGCAGGATCTTGTCCCAGTTTGCCAGGATCACTTCCAGGCGGTCCTTATGGGCAACAGGGTCATACTTCCCTTCCCTGGTTTCCAGAGCGATCATACTCTCCGCACCCTTGCCGAGCAGCTGCCGCAGGGTCTGCTGCCAGGCTGCGTAATCGAAGGCCACTGCATGGGACAGGGCATGTTCCCTGTTGGGAGTAACCGTTTTGATCTTTTCATACAGCCCGGCGGCGATCAATGTGCCGATGGCGCACTGGATGCCGTGCAGGTCCATGGGTGTACCGAATTCCACAGCACGCATATCCAGTACGTGGGAGATGTAATGCTCCACGCCGGAGGCAGGCCGGGACAGACCTGCGTAGTTCATGGCTACACCGCCGATGACCAGGCCCTCAAACACAGCCTGCACAGCCGTTTCGTCCCGCTTCAAAAGGCCCTCAGCGTTATCTGTACAGCGCTTCAGGGCGCTGCGGATCAGGTCCGCCACTTCCTCGCAGTAGTACTCGCCGGTGATCAGATGAGAGATCCGCCACTCGCAGATGCTCACGTATTTTGCAAGCATATCGCCAAGGCCTGCCTTCATCATGTGCAGTGGAGCCCGGCACAAAATGTCCGTATCGCCGATGATCACGTCCGCGCCGCGGGATGGCAGGGATATCTTAAGTCCGTCACGGGTCATGGACGAAGACGCGGAGGCATAGCCATCCATGGAAGGCGCCGTGCCAACAATAATATAAGGTTTTCCGGTCAGATTGCTCAGAATTTTACCGATATCGTTGATCACACCGGAGCCAACCGCTACGATCATATCGCAGGATGCATCGTAGTGCATGACCGCACTGCCAACACTTCTTTCGTCCGGCTCCAGGGACTTCTGCGGAAAAGTATACCCGGCAAAAGGAATACCTGCCTGCTGCAAAATATTGCAGACCTGCTCCCCTGCTGCTGTGTAAGTATTCACATCCGACAGCACGAAGGCCTTCGTGCCGCCATGCTTTTGTATATACTTGGGAATCTGCTCCACGACGCCTCTGCCAATAACCACATCGGCAATAAAGCGGTGCTCTTTGCCGCAGGCACAGGGTGCACCGTTTATAGCATTCAGTTTTTCCATGCTCATAGGGTTTTCTCTCCTTTTTGTCTGGGTTTGGTCAGCAGTACAGACAATTTATGGACATAGTGGCCCGCTGCCGTACACACCAGAAACACCGGTACTGTGACGCACAGGAAAATCAAAATGTACTTTCCGGGGCTGTGCCAAAAGCTGAATTTTCCGTAGATCCACACATCAAACAGACGGGAAAGGATATATCCTTCCAGCACACCGCCTGCCATCCATGTCAGCACCTTTGCCAAGCCCTTGCCGATCCGCAGCCGGTACACACCTAAGAACAGGAATACCACGGTTACCGTCGTCAGGAAGCCGCCG
The DNA here is from genome assembly GCA_964450205.1 of uncultured Oscillospiraceae bacterium. GTDB lineage: Bacteria > Bacillota > Clostridia > Oscillospirales > Oscillospiraceae > Faecousia. Next base: position 1,661 of record CAYVCR010000143.1, read on the forward strand.
TAACCGCCCTGCTCGAAGCCGTCAGAGAATTTGCCGCCATTGGCCGTCACCAGGGTCAGCAAGCCGGTAAAGCCAGCGCTGCATGCTGCACAAATGAGCGCGCCCCATGCGGGAAATTTCGGCGGCGACCGACGGATCACAGCGCCCAGTACATAATACGTCAGAGGATACAGGCTCTTCCAATAATCGGGAGCAATGTTTGCCGGGGTCAGCGTAGGCAGAGCCGTCAGCAGCAGCATGACACCTGCCACATACCATAGCTGCCGGTCCTTCAGTTGTGCCAGTGCCAAGTTGATAATGGGGCTCAGCAGAATCAGTCCAATATACATTTCGATATACCAAGCATAGTTGCTGAAGGTCACAAAATAGGACAGCCACGTGGTCAAGGACTGCTGATCGTCTAACAGGAAGTGCCGGATGGGATAGCTGATGATGCAGGTCAGTACATAGCCTACCAAGACCGTCAGCAGTCCACGGAAATAACCCTTGGTTAAGGGTTTTGTTGATTTCAGGTAGCCGGTCAGCAGCATAAACATGCCGTTGCAGCTAAAAAACAGCCAGCGGGCAGCGTTTGCCAGCCACATGAGAAAGCCGTTCTGGGGTTGGCTGTAAAACCCATTATACAAAAAAGCATGGACACCGGTAACGAACAAAAATGCCATACAGCGGTACAGATCCAGTCCGGGCATACGGGTATCTGTTAGTGCGGTTTGGGGGAATGTCTTTTGCATGTGCGGCCACCTCCTTTTTGCAGTAACTATAACAAATGGCACGGGGGATGTCAACAAAACGGGCGGACACAAGGGCGGACTCACATAGGGATTTATACGCTCCAAAACGGATTTTTTCCCGTATCCCTGCATCAAAAAGCCATGGCAGGCGTCAGCCTTGCCATGGCTTTTTTCTTTGTCCTACGGGAAAATTCCACCTTTTGGAGTGCTTCGCAGTTTTGAAATTCAGATTTTTCTTCATAGTGGTCACCGGTGGCCGCAGAAATACTTTGTGTATTTCAAGGACGACGGGGGACGCTATGGAGCAAAAGATGTTTTCAAAACCGTGTAAATCCCTATGTGATTCCGCCCAAGTCGGCCCGTTTTACACATATTATTGCATGCCCAGCACAACAGAGAACACGGCAAACAGCACCATAGTCACCAGTGTCAGTGCAGACAGTGAGGAGGATATCTGTACCCGTTCGCTCGGCTCGTCGGCAAACACAGGGATCACATAAGGCGGCGGCAGCATAAACATCAGCACCGCTGCACCCTCGAAGATCATACCGTTCAGCACCGTCCGGTTCAGAAGGATCAATACTGCCAACATGCTGCCTGCAATGCACAGGCGCATAGCCACCAGGCCGATCGTTTGCTTCCATGGGATCTGCTTGAGCACCAGGTCGTAGCCCACCGTAAGCAGAATGATCATGCCGGTAGGTGCGGAGATAAAGTCCGTGACAGAGGTGACGATACCCGCCACGCCCCATTTGCCCAGCAGGTCAAACAGGCCGGTGGCACCGACGATGATACCCAATACCACTGCAATCAGGGTGGGAGACGTGATGAAGTCCTTGCCGATAGCCTTTAAGCTGGTCTTGCCGGTCAGCAGCATCTTGTAGAGAGTGAACACAAAGATCTCCTGGCCCAGCACCAGCATAGCAAACTTGGAGGAGCTCTCATTGGGGAACAGCAGGGCAAACAGGGCAAAACCCAGCATGCCGGCTTCAAAACCGGAGGCCAGGAAGGGTGCCAGCTTGCTCTTCATGCGGCTTATGCGGATCACCAGGAAACCCAGGCCCAGCATGATCGTACAGGTGGCAAAGATGATCACCGGCAGGATCAGGGATGACAGCGTATACTCAGCTGTGGCAAAGGAAGAAAACAGCACAAATGGCAGGGTCAGATTGATGACCACCTTTTTCAGTGTATCCACACCGTCGCGGGTCAGAAACTTTCTGCTGCGGCAAAGCATGCCCATAGCCAGGGCCAAAAACACCGGCAGGGCCGTTTCGATCACAGAGATGACTTTATCCATTACTTGATAACACCCTTTTGCAGGATGATATTGGCATAGATGGCAGTCTCGCCGGACTGGATGATGCA
>CAYVCR010000144.1:0-3752 GCA_964450205.1 uncultured Oscillospiraceae bacterium
GCGACTGTTGGATCTGATGATCAATTCCATCTATACCCACCAGGAGATCTTCCTGCGGGAGATCATCTCCAACGCAAGCGATGCCATCGACAAGCTGGCCTACACGGCGCTGACCGACGACAAGGTGGGCATCAATCGGGATGAATTCGCCATCATCATCACCCGGGCCAAGGACGCTGGCATTCTGACTGTGTCTGATAACGGCATCGGCATGACCAAGGAGGAGATGGAGGAGAACCTGGGTACCATCGCCAAGTCCGGCTCTCTGGGCTTTAAGCAGGCTATGGACAAGACCGAGGATATCGATATCATTGGCCAGTTCGGCGTTGGCTTCTATGCTGCCTTTATGGTGGCCTCCAATGTGACCGTTATCTCCAAAAAGTACGGTGAGGATACTGCCTGGCAGTGGACCTCCAACGGCGCAGACGGCTATACGATCACAGAGGCGGAACGTGACGATCCCGGTACTGATGTGATCATGACTCTGAAGGCCGACACCGAGGACGAGAAGTACTCCAGATTCCTGGAGGAGTACGAGATCCGTTCCCTGGTGCGCAAGTACTCTGATTATATCCGCTACCCCATCCGCATGGAGGTCAGCAAGTCCCGGAGGAAGGAGGATTCTCCTGAGGACAAGCCCGAGTACGAAAGCTATATGGAGGAGGATACCCTCAATTCCATGGTGCCCCTGTGGCAGCGGGCCAAGAAGGATGTGACCGAGGAGGAGTACACCAACTTCTACCGGGAGAAGTTCTTTGATTACAATAAGCCCCTGCGTACCATCCACACCAGTGCCGAGGGCACCGTGTCCTTTAAGGCACTGCTGTTTATCCCCGGCAAGGCACCCTTTGATTTCTATACCAAGGACTACAAGCGCGGCTTGCAGCTGTACTCCTCCGGCGTGATGATCATGGAAAATTGCGAGGAGCTGCTGCCTGAGCACTTCCGTTTTGTCCGTGGCGTGGTGGACAGCCAGGATCTTTCCTTGAATATCAGCCGTGAGATGCTCCAGCACAACCGCCAGCTGACCATCATCGCCCGCAACATTGAAAAGAAGATCAAGAGCGAGCTCAAATCCATGCTGGAAAACGAGCGGGAGCAGTATGAGGAATTCTACGGCGTTTTTGGCCGCCAGCTGAAGTACGGCACGGTAGGTGACTACGGCGCCCATAAGGATGTTACCCAGGATCTGCTGCTGTTCTACAGCCGCAAGCAGGATAAGCTGATCAGCCTGCAGGAGTATGTGGATGCCATGGGCGAAGGCCAGGAGAAGATCTACTATATCCCCGGCGAGAGCCGGGAGCGCCTGAGCAAGCTGCCTCAGGTCCAGGCACTGGCTGCCAAGGACTACGATGTGCTGCTGTTTACTGACGAAGTGGACGAGTTCATTCCCCAGACGCTGATGACCTATGGGGAAAAGCAGTTCTGCAATGCAGCCACCGACGACCTGGGCCTGCAGACCGAGGAAGAGAAGAAGGCCATCGAGGAAAAGGCCGAGGAAATGAAGGACTTCCTGTCCTTCGTGCAGGAGACTCTGGGTGAGCAGATCAAGGAGGTCAAGCTCTCCGGTAATTTGGGCGATGCCCCTGCCTGCATGACGCCTGCCACGGGCATGAGCTTTGAGATGGAGAAGTATCTGAAGCGGGTCAACCCCGATATGCCTATCCCCGCAGAGCGGATCCTGGAGCTGAATCCGGAGCATCCTGCCGTCAAGGCTATGCAGGAGGCTATGATCGGCGATACTCAAAAGGCCAAGGATTATGCAGCGCTGCTGTGCGCCCAGGCAAAGCTGCTGGCGGACCTGCCGCTGGAGGATCCTGCTGCCCATACCGCTTTGGTTTGTAAGCTGATGAAGTAAATAGAAAGACCGTCCCGCGGGACGGTCTTTTTCTTTGTATTCCGGCGGAAAAAGGCTTGATATTTTTGTCGCTTTCTTATACAATATATAGCGTATTTGTAAATGCACAAACACGTATTTTGTGTTACAGAAAGAGGCGTTGGTATCATGAATATCGGTTTCGATAACGAACAATATATCAAGACCCAATCGGCTCACATTCAGGAGCGGATCGCCCAGTTCGGTGGCAAGCTGTATCTGGAGTTTGGTGGCAAGCTCTATGATGACTATCACGCATCCCGTGTCCTGCCCGGCTTCCAGCCGGACAGTAAGCTGCGCATGCTGCTGCAGCTGAAGGATATGGTGGAGGTGGTGATCGCCATCAACGCCGATGATATTGAGAAAAATAAGGTCCGGGGCGACCTGGGTATCACCTATGACCGGGACGTGATCCGGCTGATCGATGTGTTCCGGGGCTTTGGCCTGTATGTCAGCTCTGTGGTGCTGACCCGGTTTAATGACCAGATCCTGGCCAAGGCCTTCCAGGCCCGGTTGGAGACCATGGGCGTGAAGGTCTATCACCATTATGCCATCGAGGGATATCCCTCCAATATCAGCCATATCGTCAGCGATGAGGGTTACGGCAAGAATGAGTTCATCCAGACCAGCCGGGAGCTGGTGGTCGTCACAGCACCCGGGCCCGGCAGCGGCAAGCTGGCCACCTGCATGAGCCAGCTGTACCATGAGCATAAGCGGGGCGTTCAGGCAGGCTATGCAAAGTTCGAAACCTTCCCGGTTTGGAATCTGCCGCTGAATCACCCGGTAAACCTGGCTTATGAAGCAGCCACCGCAGACTTGAGCGACGTGAACATGCTGGATCCCTTCCACTTGGAAGCCTATGGCGTTACCACAGTCAACTACAACCGGGACGTAGAAGCCTTCCCGGTGCTGGTGGCTATGTTCGAGCGGATCCTGGGCACATGCCCCTACAAGTCCCCCACAGACATGGGTGTCAACATGGTTGGTAACTGTATCGTCGATGATGCAGTGACACGGGAAGCCTCCTGCCAGGAGATTCTGCGCCGATACTATACGGCTCTGTGTGACCATAAGCAGGGCAAGGCGGAGGACAGCCAGATCCTGAAGCTGGAGCTTCTAATGAAGAAGGCTGGTGTGGCGGCAGATGAACGCCGGGTGGTGGCGCCTGCCCTTGACAAGGCAGAATTGACCGGAAAGCCTGCGGCGGCGATCGAACTGCCCAATGGTAAGATCCTGACTGGTAAGACCTCCAGTCTGCTGGGTGCTTCCGCAGCACTGCTGTTGAACGCGTTGAAGGAACTGGCAGGTCTGCCGGATGAGCTGCATTTGATCGCACCGGAGGTCATCGACCCCATCCAGCATCTGAAGGTGGATCATTTGGGCAACCGCAACCCCCGCCTGCACACCGACGAGGTGCTTATCGCCCTTTCCATCTGTGCGGCTACTGACCCAAAGGCTGAGCGGGCTATGGAGCAGCTGGACAAGCTCCGTGGCTGTGAGGTCCATTCCTCTGTGATCCTGTCCCAGGTGGATGTGAATGTGTTCAAGCGGCTGGGTGTTAATCTGACCTGCCAGCCCAGATATAAAGGTTAATATATTATAATGTATAAAAGGGAGAGGGGAGACCCTCTCCTTTTTTGCGAGCAAATGCCTCGGCAAAGGGGTTCAAGGAATTTCTGCGAAATCAACGAAAATGCATTGAAATTTTTGTGATTTTTTCTAAAATTGCACTTGACAAACACCCGGGACAGTGGTATGATAATCGAGCGCGTGTAGGGACATTCTGCGCGTGCACTGCGATGATGCAGGAGATTGCGTCTAAAAAACGGTAACTTCTGCGGAGTATGTCCGGTCATCGGGCGGCTGAACTGTCCTG
>CAYVCR010000145.1:0-3726 GCA_964450205.1 uncultured Oscillospiraceae bacterium
TTGATATCTGCGTATGGAATAAAGAATATGAAGCAATAAATCCCAAGTTGTCTAACAGAAAAACCCGACGGACTTTGTAAATCCGTCGGGTTTTTAACTGCCTTATGAGAAGCACCCATTTCAGGCGTTCTTTTTCTCTTTCCGGCGGTTGCCGTCTTTATCAAATACGATGGCTGTGTAGGCAAAAACAATCAAGTAGACAAGCAATACGATAGCCACTTGAATACACAGGCAGGTCACGGCAGTCTTGGCGATCTGCATGCTGTCCTTGCTGCCCAGTGTCAGGCAGATGATACCCATGATAACTGTCAGCACCAAGCCCAGGCCGCCGTAAATCATACCGGCGATCTTTTGAGTCTGCCGCCAGGCATCCACACTGCCCATGCCAAAATATGTACGGTAGCCAATGTGGTGATTGGCCTCCTTAGGCGGCAGAAACAGGTAGATGATACCAAGGATCAGCATACACAGGGGGCCGATCAGCAGGAAAATACTGACCCACAGCTCTACGCTGCTGAGCAGCTTGTCCAGCTCCGGCACCATGTTGCCCACATTATCCAGTCCATCGAGAATGGAGCTGATAAAATCCATAGATTATTTCTCCTCCAGGAATTTATTGATCTCGTGGATGAAGCTTCTCACATCCTGGAAACGGCGGTACACAGAAGCAAAGCGAATGTAGGCGACTTCGTCCAGGGGTTTGATGCGCTCCATGACCATCTCACCGATCTTGTCGGTACTGACCTCCCGGTCCAGGGTGTTTTGAATGGTCTGCTCGATCTCAGTGGTGATCCTGTCCAGATCCTCCACAGCCACCTGCCGCTTATCAAAGGCGCGGACCATGGAGTTGAGGATCTTATTGCGGTCAAAGGCCTGACGGGAGCCATCCCGCTTGACCACGATAATGGGCAGGCTCTCCACATATTCATAAGTAGTAAAACGGCGCTGACAGGCAAGACACTCACGGCGGCGGCGGATGCTCAAACCGTCTTCGGAGTGGCGGGAATCCACGACCTTGCTTTCCTGGTCGCCGCAGAACGGACATTTCATGGGACAAACACTCCCTTTCACAGGTTGATTTACATAATTATACCAATGAAATGCCCCTATGTCCAGTATTTTTTATTCCTTGCCAAACCGGGCATAATGGGATAGAATGGTAACAAGCGGGGAAAGGAGTGCGTTATGAAAGAAAAGGCTTTGTACTGTATATGGGTGATCCTGTATGCCATCTGTGCGGCGCTGGGTTTTTACGGCGATGCCGAAGGCGTTGGCCGGGTGCTGCTGGTGCTGACAGCACTGATTTTTTTCCTGCCCGGTATTGGCCTGCTGGTGTTGGGATTCCGGGAGAAGAACAGGAAGATCCTGCGTCGGGTGCGGATCGTATCCATCGTTTCGCTGGGCTTGACGCTGTGCCTGCTCATTGCCAATGTGGTTGTGGCTGCAGGGGCAGAGACCACCAACAACCTGCTGCATGTGCTGCTGGTGCTGGTGTCTGTACCTATGCTGTGCGGTCAGTACTGGGTCATGAGCCTGTTTGCATGGGCCTGCCTGCTGTTTGCAAGCTTTTTGAAGCCAAAAAAATAAAGTAGGGCGGGGGCTTGCCCCCGCCGTTCCTGTTTTTGGTATGTTTGGCGGCAGGAGCAAGCCCCTGCCCTACAAGCACTTTAATTAAAGGCCTCCGGGTCGAAGGTGATCACCGTGTAGAACGTGCCCTGGTCCAATGCGGCCAGGGCATTTGCTATGCCCTGTTTGATCTCCTGTTCTCGCCCGGCCCAGTCCTGGGGAGTCGCGATGTCAAAGATCAGATTGGTGTGGCCCTTGCCACGTACCATGCGGAAATCGTGGAGGGTCAGACGGACATCCATGTCTGCCAGAGTTTGCTGCAAACAGGTGCGCAGAGCATCCTGCTCCGCATCGTCGGTGACGATCGGATCATAGTGGATCACCAGATGTACGTTGTGCTTTTGCAGACACCGGCGCTCCAGATTGTCGATGATCTCGTGGCACAGCAGGGGATCTTCCTTTTGATCCATTTCCACGTGAAGACTGGCAAACCGCTGGCCCGGGCCGTAGTCGTGGACCATCAGGTCGTGGTAACCCAGCACCCGGGGCTCATTGTCCAAAATCTGCACGATCAGTTTGCGCAGCTCGGGGCTGGCTGCCTCGCCCAGCAGGGGCGAGATAGTCTCTTTTGCCATGGTCACGCCGCTGTACAGGATGAACAGTGCCACCCCGAGACCCATGTAGCCGTCCACCCGCCAGGAGGTGAAATACTCCACGACCCCTGCCATCAGCACAGCAGAGGTGGCGATCACGTCGTTGCGGCTGTCGGCCGCTGTGGCCAGCAGCGTGCCGGATTCAATGTGCTTGCCCAGACGGCGGTTGAAGAAAGAAAGCCACAGTTTTACAGCGATCGAGCCAATTAGTACGATTAGCGCAGGCAGGGTAAAGACCACTGCTTTTGGGTTTATGATCTTTTCCACAGAGGTCTTGGCCAGTTCAAAGCCGATGATCAGGATCATGCCTGCCACCGCAAGGCCGGACAGATATTCATACCGGGCGTGGCCGTAGGGGTGCTCCTCGTCGGCAGGCTTTTCTGCCAGCTTGAAGCCGATGAAGGTCACGATGGAGCTGGCCGCGTCGGACAGGTTGTTCATAGCATCGGCAGCGATAGAAACGGAGCCGGACAAAATACCCACAGCCAGCTTACCGGCAAACAAAATTGCGTTGCACACGATGCCGGTAATGCCGGAAAGCCGTCCTACACGGTTACGCACCTTCGGCGAGTCCGTATTTTCGTGATTCTTTATAAACCAGCGTAAAAGCAACTTTGTCATGTAAATTCCTCCAGGTTTTTTGCAAAAAAACGAAAAAAACAAAAACTCTACTGTGAGTAGAGTTCAAAATTCCACCCACGGTAGCACCAAAAATATGGCATTCTCCAAGCCAGGGCAACCAAATGGGAGCCCGGTCTGCTAAAATAGAAGCAATGCGTCCTTTCGGGAATTATACCCTACCCAGGGGAAACTGTAAAGAATTTTTTGTCAAGGAGAAAACCTATGTCTTATCGTATCATTACCGATTCCTGCTGCGACCTGCCCGAAGAAGCTTATGGCGAACTGGGCCTTGTCTATGTGCCTCTGTGCCTGAACTTCCGCGGTGCAGAGCACCGGGATCTGTCCGAGAAGTTTATCAAGACCCTTTACAACGGCATGCGCGACGGTGAGACTGCCAGTACCGCAGCTGTCAACCCCACAGAGTGGGCAGCGGTCATTGCGCCTGTTCTGGCAGCCGGTGAGGATGCGCTGGTTCTGGCTTTCTCGTCCGGTCTGAGCACCACCTACCAGTCTGCTGTGATCGCTGCGGACGAGTTGAAGGAAAAATATCCTGAGCGCACTGTTTACGTAGTGGATACCCTGTGCGCCTCCCGGGGCCAGGGCCTGCTGGCTTGGTATGCCTGCAAGAAGCGGGACGAAGGCATGTCCTTGGAGGAAGTTTATAATTGGTGCGAAAGCCATAAGCTGAATCTGTGCCACTGGTTTACGGTGGACGATCTGGTGTATCTGAAGCGGGGCGGCCGTGTCAGCGCTGCTACGGCTCTGCTTGGCACTATGCTGAATATCAAGCCTGTGCTTCATGTGGACGACGAGGGGCACTTGATCAGCATGGGTAAGGTCCGCGGCCGTAAGGCTTCCATCGAGGCACTGGCCAAGAAGCTGGGCG
>CAYVCR010000146.1:0-3689 GCA_964450205.1 uncultured Oscillospiraceae bacterium
AACTCCATCTATGAGTTTGAGGAGAAGCCCAAGAAGCCCAAGTCCACCAACGCCTCCATGGGCATCTATGTGTTCAACTGGAGCGTGCTCCGGGATGCATTGATCGCCGACGAAGAGGACGAGAACTCCTCCAATGACTTCGGCAAAAACATCATTCCCAACCTCTTAAACGCCGGTCACAAGATGATGGCTTACACCTTCGACGGCTACTGGAAGGACGTGGGTACCATCGACTCGTTGTGGGAAGCCAACATGGAGCTGTTGGGCAAGGATCCGGAATTCAACATCCGCGGCAACGAGCGCAGCAAGATCTATGCCCGCAACGACGCCCATCCCTCCTCCTACATAGACGAGCATGCCAAGACCGTCAACTGCTTTATTGCAGAGGGCTGTGAGGTCTACGGCACTGTCCGTCACAGCGTCATTTCCGTTGGCTGCACCATCGGCGAGGATGCTTTGGTGGAAGACAGCGTAGTCATGCCCGGCGTTGCAATCGAGTCCGGTGCCATCGTCCGCCATGCCATTTTAGGTGAAAACAGCAAGGTCTGCCGCAACGCAGTTGTGGGCGGTGCCTTTGAAAAAGACGAGGCCAAGCAGATCAGCGTTACCGCCAAGGGCGCTGTGGTTGAAGCCAACACCGTGCTCTTGCCCGGTGAGATGCTGTAAGGAGGGTCAAGCTATGAACGCAATGGGTATTATTTTCGCCAACGACGGCACCATCGGTGCCCTGACTGAGAAGCGCACCATGGCCAGCCTGCCCTTCGGCGGCCGTTACCGCCAGGTGGACTTCGCTCTGTCCAATCTGTCCGCAGCCGGCGTACGCCATGTGGGCATCATCACCCGCCACAGCTACCAGTCCCTCATGAACCACATCGGTTCCGGTGAGGAGTGGGGCATGGAGCTGGAAGAGGGCGGTCTGGAATTTTTGACCCCCTACGCCATGAGCCGCACCGACAATTACCGGGGCAAGCTGGAGTCTCTGTACTCCGCCATGGCTTTCCTGGAGTACGGCGAGGAAGACGAGTACGTCTTCATGATCGACTCCGCCATTTTGAGCAACATCGACCTGAACAGCGTGCTGGACAGCCATATTGCCAGCGGCTGTGATGTGACTGTGGTCACCAAGGCCGGTATCGCCAACGGCACCAAGCAGCTGGATCTGGCTCTGAAGCTGGACGAAAAGGGCAAGATCCTGGACATGGCTGTGGACTATGTGGCACCTGCTGACTACGTAGCTTCCATGGACATCTTCGTGCTCTCCAAGAAGTGGCTGACCAAGCAGGTCAAGGAGCATATTGCCCATAACCTGTACCACATGGACCGGGATCTGGTGCTTGGCCAGTGGCAGAAAGGTGATATCTCCGTCAATGTCTACCAGTTCAAGGGCACTGCCATGTACAACGAGTCTGTAGAGGAATACTTCCGCAACTCCCTGGCTCTCATCGACAAGGACATCCGCCATGACCTGTTCCATTACAACCATCCCGTCTACACCAAGGTTCGTGACCGGGTCCCCAGTTTCTACGGCGAGGACTGCCAGATCGAGCGCTGCATCGTGGCTGACGGCTGTATGCTGGGCGGCGAAGCAGAGGACTCCGTTCTGTTCCGTAACGTCACTATCTGCCCCGGCGCTGAGGTAGAAAACTGCCTGATCATGAACGACACCATCATTGGTGAGGGTGCTGAGCTGAAGAACGTGATCCTGGACAAGGACGTGACCGTCCGTCCCGGTGCCAAGCTCTGCGGCACGCCCACCAATCCCATCATCATCAGAAGAGGTGAGATCGTATGAGGATCGCCATTCTGGCATCCGAAGGCGCACCCTACGCCAAGTCCGGCGGTTTGGGTGATGTCATGGAGGCGCTGCCTGCCGCATTGGCCCGGATCCCCGGCAACGAGGTAGTGCTGCTCCTGCCCTGGTACAAGAAGATCAAAGATAACCCTGCTTATGAAGTCGAGCAGGTAGCCCAGTTCCATGTGGCATTGGGCTGGCGGCAGCAGTACGCCGGCATCTATGCCCTCAGAAACCGCACCGACGGTGTGCAGGTCTATTTCATCGATAACCTGTACTACTTCGGCGGCCGCGACGGTGCTATCTACGGCGACATGGACGACGGCGAGCGCTTCGCCTATTTCTCCAAGGCCTGCCTGGATGCCTTGGTCAGCCTGGACTTTATTCCTGACGTGATCCAGTGCAATGACTGGCAGACCGCTCTGGTGCCTACCTTCCTGCAGGCCCAGTACCGCCCCCTGTTCCCCAACACCAAGTGCATGTTCACCATCCACAACGTGGAGTATCAGGGCTGGGCAAGCAGCCACTTCTTCGACGATGTGCTGGCACTGCCCTGGGAATACCGTGGCTGTCTGGATATGAACGGCGCGGTAAATGTGATGAAGGCAGCCATCGAAACGGCTGATCTGGTCACCACCGTTTCCGAGACCTATGCCCGGGAGCTGATGTATCCTTACTTTGCCCACGGCCTTGACGGCATCCTGTCCAGCAACGCCTGGAAGCTGACCGGCATCACCAACGGCATCGACACGAATACCTTCAACCCGGAGACGGACCCCAGCCTGCCCTCTCACTACAATGCAGACAATTTTGTCATTGGCAAGGCCAAGTGCAAGGCTTCCCTGCAGGAGGAAGTGGGTCTGCCCGTCAATCCCAATGTGCCCCTGATGGTCATGGTCACCCGCCTGGCCGGTCATAAGGGCCTGGATCTGCTGTGCCACATTGCCCGGCAGCTTCTTTGGGAGGAGGACTGCCAGCTGCTGATCCTGGGCACCGGTGAATACCACTACGAGCAGTTCTTCCGGGATCTGGAGAACGAGTTCCCCGACCAGGTAGCTGCCAAGATCACCTTCAACTTAGGATTGGCTGCCAGAATTTACGCAGGCGGTGACATTTATCTGATGCCCTCCAAGAGTGAGCCCTGCGGTCTGAGTCAGATGAACGCCATGCGCTACGGCACTGTGCCTGTGGTCCATGCCACCGGCGGTCTGAAGGACACCGTCCCCCCTGTGGACAGCAACGGAGAGGGCGGACTGGGCTTCACCTTTGAGAGCTACAATGCCGACGACTTCTACGGAGCGCTGTGCCGTTGCCTTGACCTGTATCATAATGACCCGGAGGGCTTCCGTGCCCTGCAGAAGCGGGATATGGAACAGGACTTCAGCTGGGATAAGCCTGCCCAAAAGTATATGGAGCTTTTCCGCGTCATGCGCGAGCAGCTGTAATATTTTCCGGGGCGGCCACCGCCGCCCCGGTATTTTTCATATACCGAAAATATATTTCCGGGAGTAACATATGCGAATTTTATTTGATTCCAAGAAACCTGTTTTCAAGACCCCCTTCGGCTGCCTGACACCGGGGCAGGAATGTACCCTGACGATCCACATTCCCTCTTCTGTGGGCACGAAAAGCGTGGTCTGCAAGATCGCCTGTGAGGATGGCACGCCCTGTATGGAGGTGCCCCTGACCCTGCAGCGCACCGAGGGCGCTTACGATATTTTCAGCGGCAGCTTCTCTTTCCGGCAGCCCGGCCTGTACTTTTACCATTTTGTCATCACCGGCAATACCGGTACTTTCCGGCTGTTCAAGCAGGGGGATGACACCAATATGGAGGCAGGGGATCTGTGGCAGGTCACCTGCACCCCGGTGGAGCTCACCACCCCCGACTGGGCAAAGG
>CAYVCR010000147.1:0-3626 GCA_964450205.1 uncultured Oscillospiraceae bacterium
GTGGCCAAAGGCCACACATTCATTATGCATTATGCATTATGAATTCTGCATTATTGATTGAGCTATCGGCTCGATAAATCGGAATTTATGGAAATTTAAGAAAAGCCTTTGCTGCAACGGTGGACAAACGGAGTAAGATATGATATATTTTATGGTGATATTTTGTGTTCTTTCCGCAAGGAGGCTGTAAAGATGGGCAAACTGATCGTAATAGAAGGTACTGACGGCTCCGGCAAATCTACCCAGTTCCGGCTTTTGTCGGAGCACCTGGAAAAGGATGCTGTTGCCTTTAAACATATCGTATTTCCCCGTTACCAGGAGGAAAGCTCCGCGCTGATCCGCATGTATTTGGGCGGTCAGTTCGGTGCCAATCCTTCTGATGTAAACGCCTATGCAGCTTCTGCCTTCTATGCTGTGGACCGGTTTGCCTCTTACAAAATGGACTGGGGCAAATGGTATGAAGACGGCGGCGTGGTGCTCTCTGACCGCTACACCACCTCCAATGCTGTCCACCAGACTTCCAAGGAGGCTAAGGACAAGCAACAGGACTTTCTGGGCTGGCTGTACGATTTTGAGTATGACAAGCTCTCGCTCCCCCGCCCGGATCTGACCCTGTACCTGGACGTGCCCACGGACTTCACCGAAAAGCTCCTGCGGCACCGGGAGCAGGACACGAACACCAAGGCCGATATCCACGAACGGGATACCGCTTATCTGGCCACCTGCCGGGAGACCGGACGGGCCGCTGCCGCCTACTACGGCTGGACCGTGATTCCCTGTGTGAAGGATGGAAAGATGCGCACCATCGAAGACATCCACAACGAGATCTACGCACACGTGAAAAAATGTCTGGAGGAATAAACCATGGTATATATTCTGCTTGGTACTGGCTTTGAAGAGACCGAAACCATCGCGCCCCTGGATCTGCTGCGTCGGGCCGGGATCAGCGTACTGACGGTAGGCATCAATGGCAAAACTGTTTACGGCAGTCACAACATCGGTGTTGAGGCTGACATCACTTTGGATGAAATGGATCTGACGGATCTGGAAATGATCGTGCTGCCCGGCGGTCTGGGCGGTGTAGCCTCCTGCCGGGCAAGTGAGCAGGCTATGAACGCCCTGCGCTTTGCCTGGGAGAACGGCAAATACGTGGCTGCCATCTGTGCAGGCCCCACGGTGCTGGCCGACCTGCACATTACCGATGGTCTGGATGCCACCTGCTACCCCGGCTGCGAAGACGGCATGGGCAGCGCAAAGGTAATCGCTGACGTGCCCTGTGTTCGCGACGGCAGACTGATCACCGGCGCATCTGCCGGTTGTGCGATCCCCTTTGGTCTGGCGCTGGTCGCCGCGCTGAAGGGTCAGGAAGCTGCGGATACTATCGCTAAGCAGATCGTGATCCGCTGAGGAGGGAATCTCTATGGACGAAAAATTGAATCCGATGGACGAGCAGATCGTCCCTGACGAGGAACAGGCAACAGCTTTGGAAGCGCCTGTCGTTTCTGCCGAAGAACAGGTCGTTCCTGCGGAAACTGCTGCCCCTGCTTTGGCCGAGGAACTGCGCTTCATCGACGAGCAGATCAATGACAACTGGCTGGAGGATTTCCTGCAGCAAAAGCAAGCCGAAGAGGCTGAGCCGGAGATCGGCGCTGACCAGATGGCCATTGCCGCTGCCGGTTTGGTAGCACCCGAGGATCGGGAGCTGGAGCAGATCCTGGCAGAAAACTGGGATGTTGCCGATCAGCAGCAGACCCCTAAGGCGGAAGAGGCTTTCCCTGTGGAGGAGGAGCTTCCCATTGCCATCGATGAGGAGGAAGAACCTGCCCCTGCTGAGGAAATACCTGCAGAAGAGATGCCTGAAGAAACCGAAACGGCAGAAGAAGCAGAGGAAGAGCCCATCATACATGACGGGCAAAAACGCCGCCCCAAAACAAAGAAGGGGTATGGCCTGCTGGGCATCCCCCACATTTTGGCCACCGTCATTTGGCTGGCTCTGATCGTGGTCATCGCGGTACCTCTGGGCCGCCTGGGCTGGCTGTACGTGGCTGATGTATTTGCTTTCGGCAAGGAGTCTCAGTCTATCACCCTGACCATCACAGAAACCGACACCATCGAATCTGTGTCCCAAAAGCTGGCCGACGCAGAGATCGTCCGCTACCCCGGCCTGTTTCAGACCTTTGCCGAGCTGACCGGCAAGGGTGAGCGGATCGACCCCGGCACCTATACCCTCAATTCCCATCTGGACTATAACGCCCTGCTTAACGGCATGGTCAACTACGGACCTGCACAGGATGAGGTGGAAATCATGTTCCCCGAGGGCTACAACTGTGCCCAGATCTTCGCTGTTTTGGAGGAAAAGGGCGTGTGTACCGCAGCAGAGCTGGAGGAATATGCCGCGAACGGTGAGCTGCCCGACTACTGGTTCCTGGAAGGCGTGGAGCGGGGCAGCAAGTACTGCCTGGAAGGCTACCTGGCCCCGGATACCTACAAGTTCTACACAAACGATGACCCCGGCCGTGTGCTGGAGAAATTCCTGGATGAGTTTGACGACCGTTTCACCGACAAGATGGAAGAGGATTTCAAGCTCATGCAGCAGCGCTACCGGAATATGCTCTCTAACAACGGTTACAGCAGCGACTATATCGATGCCCACCCCCTGACCCTGCACAAGGTGGTTACCCTGGCCTCAATCGTCCAGAAGGAAACTGCCAACGACGCAGAGAGCTACGACATCGCCTCTGTCTTCTACAACCGTCTGACCAACCCCGGCAGTCACCCCTATCTGGGCTCTGACGCCACGGTCTACTACGCCATCGGCGACTACTTCGGCGAGAAGGAGGAGCTGACCCAGGCAGATCTGGACTTTGACAGCCCCTATAACACCCGTAACCATCAGGGCCTGCCTCCCGGACCGATCTGCAATCCCGGCTCTTACACCATGTATGCAGCTCTGGATCCCAACCGGACCGATTACTACTACTTTGTCTACTCCTCCGTGGAGCGGGAGCACCTGTTCTCCAGCACCCTGGCAGAGCACGAGCAGAAGCTCAGAGAGTTGGGCCTGTAAATGAAAAAAATTGAGTTATTAAGTCCTGCCGGAGATATGGAACGGCTCAAAATGTCTGTGCTCTACGGTGCAGATGCCGTATATCTGGCCGGCACTGACTTCGGCATGCGCTCCTTTGCGGGGAACTTCACCCCCGAGGAGCTGCCCAAAGCCGTGGAATTTGCCCACAGCCATGGGGTCAAGGTCCATGTGACGGTGAACACCATGCCCCGTAACAACGAGGTGGCTTCCCTGCCCGCTTATCTGGAGCAGCTGCAGGATGCAGGGGTAGACGCGCTGATCGTGGCGGATATGGGCGCGTTTATGCTGGCAGGAAAATATGCTCCCAAGTGTGAGCGTCACATTTCCACCCAGCAATCCATCGCCAATTATGAATGTGCCAATGCCTGGTATGACCTGGGTGCCAAGCGTGTGGTGCTGGCAAGAGAGCTGCACTTAGGTGAGATCGCGGAAATTCGCGCCAAGACCCCTAAGGAGCTGGAGATCGAGACCTTCGGTCACGGCGCTATGTGCGTCAGCTACTCCGGCCGGTGCCTGCTCAGCAACTATATGACCGGGC
>CAYVCR010000148.1:0-3608 GCA_964450205.1 uncultured Oscillospiraceae bacterium
CAGCGCCAGCAGAAGGGTCAGAATTCTTGTGAAGTTTTTCATTATGTATCCTCCTTATGTTTTCAGAACTGATCGGTTTCCAGCTTGGGAAGATAGGCGCCCCACTCCAGAAGGCGTTTTCTCAGTTGCTGTGTATCGACTGTGTGGATGTTGACGTTTTCCATATCACAGCAGAATTTGGCTGCGATACCGGCGGCCTCGCCGGCGTTCATGCAACAGGGCATGATCCGAAGAGATCCGTTGGAGATCCGGTCGGAAGAGATCGTGCGCCCGGCCACCAGCACATTGTCCAGGTCTCTGGGGCACAGGCAGCGGTAAGGCAGGCCATAGCTCTCACCCTTGCCGTAGTGCTCATATTCAAGCAGCGTGTTGCGCACCATGCCGGGGACTTCCTCATGGATGTCGATGGGGTAGATGCCCCGCATGATCTCGTCCGGGAAGGACTGGCGGTTGATGTAATCGTCCATGGTGAAGGTATAGTCACCGATGATCCGGCGGGATTCCCGCACACCGATGGTGGATCCTGTCTGCATCATAGTGGAATCCTTGAAGCACTCGGCGTACTCGGTGTAGGCGTTCTTCAGCTCCCAAGCCGCCCGGCGGCCCTGTATACATGCCCAGCTGCGGCTTTTGGGGTCGGTGGCATCAATGCCGTAGACATGGCCTGCATTGAAGGTGTAAACACCCGGCATCATGGGATGCACGACCCAGTGGTCGTCCGGGATATCGTACTTGCCATCGGCCATTATCTTGCGCAGCAGAGCGCTCTTCTTCTCACCCTCGCCATTGTAGTAGGGATCGTTCATGGTCTTGTAGCCGACAGGGTCGATCCCGCTGACCGCGAAGCACATGGTGCCGGGCTGCATACGGCCCAGCTCGTCGCCCTTTAAGTACTCCTTGCCGGCCCAGGCGTACAGGTCCGCGTCACCGGTGCAGTCGATAAAGACCTTGGCCCGATAGGCAGTCAGCCCCGCCTTGTTTGCCACCAGGATCACGTCAATATTCCGGTCATCCTTCATCTCCACGCCGCACACCACGCTGTGGAACAGCACCTGCGCACCGGCCTCCGTGACCATCCGGTCCAGCTGGACCTTCAGCGGTTCGTAGTTGATCGTCACCCAGTTCCACTTCTCCGGGGGAATATGGGGCATGGTGGCACGGTTTTCTTCGATGATCTTCTTGGCCAGGCCGCCATGGACCACACGCACGCCGTCATGGACCGGCGTCCAGGCGTTGACCATGCCCAGGGTAGCCATACCACCCAGCATACCAGAGGCTTCCAGCAACAGGGTCTTCGCGCCCTCACGGGCAGAAGCGATGGCTGCGGTACAGCCGGCAGGGCCGCCGCCGCAGACGATCACATCATATTCATCATTCAAACAAACGGTAGGATTTTGCATCCGATATTCCTGCTTACACATAATATCTCCTTTGCTAAAGAAGTATCTTTAATTTATATTATACGGACGGTACTTCCCTATTTCTATAATATATGAAACTTAATTCTTGAACAAAAGATACATTTGTGTTATAATTGCAAAAAACAAATACGCAAGGGTGAAAATTTTGGAACACAGCAATTTGAGCGATATGATCACAGCTCTGGAACACGGGAACAAATTTCATATTGCCGTTGTTATGTTTAACCGCTGCGGCAACGCCAAGACCCGGCTGCCGCTGGAACAGCGTAACCATGAGGCGCCGGTCTGTGACGCTGCCAAGAGCGACACCGAAAGTTATTCCCGGTGCTACCGGTGCCGGGAGACGGTTTTGCGGATGGCCACCACCCGGAAAAAGTCCTTTTACGGTCTGTGCATCAACGGTGTGTATGAGTACTGCCGTCCCCTGGTCCGTGATGAGCAGGTGGTGGGTGTGATCCTCATCGGTAATATCTACGACGGCAGCCCGGAGCAGCTGCGCAGACTGACCAAAAAGGACCTGCTTGCGCTGGAGCCCACCATGCAGCACGGCTTCACCCGGCAGGACTGTGAGCGGACCGCGGACGTTTTGGAAAGCTACATTTCCTATCTTTTGGATACATACGGCGAAAGGACTTCCAAGACCTTTGATGCCCTGGTGGAGGAGATTCGCAGCTACATAGAGGAAAACGCCTATAATAATTTTTCTATCGCCGCCCTGGCCAAGCATTATAATTATAACGAAAAGTATTTAGGGCGGCTGTTCAAAAGCCGCACCGGCTACACTATTCGGGAGTACTGCAATCAGGTGCGTCTGAACAAGGCTAAAAAACTGCTCAAGTCCACCAAACTAAGTATTTCTCAAATCGCCACCCAGTCAGGCTACAATAATGTGACTTACTTTAACCGGGTGTTCAAGGAGCATGTGCGTATGTCCCCTCTCCAGTACCGGCAAAAGAAAAAAAGCAGCTAGCAGCAGAAATAATATGAAAAACAGCAGGAGAAGCCACCTACGGCTTCTCCTGCTAAAGCATTCGCAACATTATTCCATTGTACCATTGGCAAGACCGGCCACGAAGGCATGTTCCCCTACGTCTACAACTACTTCTGGGAAGATCCCGAGAATCATCCCTCTGACTGGGCTTAATCTTAATTCATAGCACACCCCGGAAGGCATCCGCCTTCCGGGGCATTTTATATTTCACCTGCCAAGCATTTGGCCATGATGATCGTAAAAAAAGGACGATGTTTTTCCATCGTCCTTTTCGCTCATGCCATAGGTCTGATATATTTTCTATTAGTTTCGCTCCAACCGAATATAGATAATCTCTCCGCACCATGTACAATTTAAACTGTACACGAGTTTTTCTGTGCCAACATATACCGTAGTCGGGTCGCCGTATTCGTAACCACAATGATCACACACTTGTTGATATGTAACATAATTATCTTCATCCCGGATCACCCTGCAGCCTGTTGTTGTCAGCTGTCTGCTACAGCCTGCCAACAGGGTTATCGTCAATGCGACTAAAAGTATGTTGATGATGATTTTTTTCATTGTTCCTCCAATATCAAAATGATTGTACGTATAGCGGCAGCACATATGCCATAACAAACGTAATTACTTTCAGCACTTCTTTTTATAATCATTTAACTTTTATAGTTATCATGAGAAACCGCCGTTCTTTTCAAGATTAACCGCTCGTTCGGCAATGGCTTCTGGAGAGTCCTCTGTGGGTTGATAATCGTATACAACGCCCGCTTCCTGGAAACTCGGAAAACCTTGTGCAGAAACCTGTGTTAGGGTCTGTGCCTGCGTATCTACAGCAAAGCTGACAGAATATGCACCTTTGGAGTGGAAGTCAAGCGTAACAATAAGAATGTTGTCGTCGGTGATGGTATATGTCCCGGAATACCCGGCAAGAACCCAGTTAAGTGCTTCAAAAATCATGTAGCATGTTCCGTCTGGCATAAGCGCATATTGATAAACGTAGCCACTTTGCTTGTATTCCATTTTCCATGAACTGGGCGCTTCCAAAATATTTCTGTTCGTTTGCGCAGACTCGGGTGTACTTTCTTGCGTATAGGTGCTGCCACCGTTGGAGGTATTTCCACCATTGGAGGTGTTGCCGCTGTTGGAGGAGCTGCCACCGTTGGAGGTGCTGTCGCCATCAGAAGAATTGCCGATAG
>CAYVCR010000149.1:0-3604 GCA_964450205.1 uncultured Oscillospiraceae bacterium
GCATTGCGCAGATGGTTACTCCCCGGAGACCCAGCAGTAACGGAGGCGGCAATCAACGGTCTCGTTACAGATATTCGGGATGGTGCAACAGGTGGCGAGGCGATCGCCGCTTTTTACAGGGAGATCATCTCACATGCAGAAGGGTAAGGTACGTGTCCAAGTAACACCGGGACTTTGCATATGTCTTGCTTTCTCACTGTTTGTATTACCTCTGAATTGGGTAGTTTCCTGGCTGTTGGCGCTGACAGTCCATGAGTTGTGTCATTATCTTGCAGTTTTACTGTCCGGTGGGCGCGTGCATCACATCCGCCTGACATTATCGGGCGCACAGATAACGGCGGATGCGCTTTCGAGGGGAAAAGAAGCATGCTGCGCGCTGGCTGGGCCGATCGGAGGTTTGTTGCTGCTGTTGTTTCGCAGGATGATACCAATTACGGCTTTTTGCGGAAGTATACATGCTGTTTATAACTTAATACCGTTACAATCACTGGATGGCGGCAAGGCTCTGCTGGATTTACTATCTATGCTAACAGGTGAAAAGATGGCAGAAGCCATATGTAATTGGGTGGACAGGATTTTACGCATTGCATTATTCCTGGCTGCCTTGTATATTGCATGGCGATTGTCCTGGGGAGCGCTTGCTATTTTTGCCGGTGTGCTGTATTTTGGAAAGTGGAGAAAATTAAAATCCCCTTGCAAACAAGACCTGTTGCGGGTACAATAACTCTAACTGAAACAAATGAGGTATATTTATGACCGAATTACTGCAGAGAATTTTGCCTAATGTGCAAAAACCGGCTCGCTATACGGGCGGTGAGTTTAACGAAGTAAAGAAGGATCTGGCTGATATCCGTGTGCGTGTGGCATTTTGTTTTCCGGACACTTATGAGATCGGCATGTCCAATGTTGGCATGCGGATATTGTACGGCGTTATGAATGAGATGGACGGAGTGTGGTGTGAGCGTGTCTTTACACCTTGGCCGGACATGGAAGAAGCTATGCGTAAGCATAACCTTCCGTTATGGGCGCTGGAGAGTCGATCCCCCGTGAAGGATTTTGATATGATCGCTTTCACGGTTGGGTACGAAATGTGCTATTCCAACATTTTGAATATGCTGGATCTTAGTGGCGTACCTAAGCGAGCCTGCGATCGCTCCGGATTGAAAAACATTGTGTTTGCAGGTGGTGTGTGTACATTTAATCCTGAGCCGCTGGCTGACTTTGTTGACTTCTTTTCCCTGGGTGAAGGCGAAGAGATTACTCCTGAAATTATTCGGCTGTACGAGCGGGCTAAGGCTGAGGCATGGTCTAAGGATGAATTTCTTGAGAAGGTTGCATTGATTCCGGGTATATATGTGCCATCCTTTTATGAGCATGTATATAATGCAGACGGAACGCTGTCGGCGATCATTCCCAAACCTGGCGCACCGACGACAGTCAGCAAGCGTATTATAGAAAACCTGGATACTGCGTATTATCCCACTAGGATGATCGTTCCCTCTACCGAGATCGTGCACGATAGGGCTAACTTGGAACTGTTCCGCGGGTGTATCCGTGGCTGTCGTTTCTGTCAGGCTGGATTTTCCTGCCGACCTGTAAGACGCAAGAGCGCTGAGGTCGTTTATCAGCAAGCAGTAGAAACGCTGTCAGATTCCGGACACAATGAGATCACATTATCCAGCCTGTCCACTTCTGACTACCGGCAGCTAAAAGAGCTTACGGATGAGATGATCCCGTATTGCGCTGCTAATAAGGTCAATTTGTCGGTTCCGTCACTACGGGCAGATAATTTCTCCAGAGAACTGATGCAGAAGCTGCAGACAGTCCGAAAAAGCGGACTGACCTTTGCGCCGGAGGCTGGCACACAGCGGCTGCGGGATGTGATCAACAAGAACTTGACCGAAGATGAGATTCTAACGACCTGCACTAATGCGTTTTCCGGCGGATGGAACAATGTAAAGCTGTACTTCATGCTGGGTCTTCCAACAGAAACAGATAAGGATGTTTTGGGCATCGCTGAGCTTGTCTATAAGATCATCCAGTGCTGGAAGGAAAACGCGGTCAATAAGAAGCGCGGTTTGCGCGTGCACGTGGCGACAGCATATTTTGTACCAAAGCCGCATACCCCATTCCAGTGGGAACAGCAGATTTCGCAGGAAGAATATCTGCGTCGTTGCAAACTTTTGAAAAAGCATCTATATGCAAAGTCCATTGAGTATAATTACCATGAATCTAATCTCAGCCGATTAGAGGCTGTCATGGCGCGAGGTGATCGGCGCTTGGGCGCTGTCATTGATGAGGCGGTGCGCAGAGGTGCTAAGCTTGACGGCTGGGATGAGTTTTTTAACTACAATGCCTGGCTGGAGGCGTTTGAGGCCTGCGGTATTGATCCTGATTTCTATACGATTCGCGGTTATGCTGATGATGAATGTCTGCCGTGGGATACTGTGGATGTCGGTGTCAGTAAAGGCTTTCTGCTACGAGAAAGAAAACAGGCATACAATGAAACAGTCACACAAGATTGCCGGCACGGCTGCGCTGGCTGTGGGGCCAATAAGCTGCTGAAGGAGGTTGGGTGCGATGCCTAGATTGTTGTTTGAAAAGACAGGCAATGCTGTTTGGATATCCCACCTGGATTTGATGCGCTTGTTTCAGCGTGCTTTTAAACGTGCAGGTTTGCCGCTGACGCATACACAAGGTTATAATCCGCGGCCTTCTGTCTCTATTGCGCTGCCGTTATCCGTTGGCGTAGAGAGCCACTGCGAGCTTCTGGACTTTGATCTGGACTGTCAGGAGATCACAGCAGAAAGCATACAGAAGCGATTGAACCAGTCGCTGGTTGACGGTGTCAGAGTGCTCCAGGTGTATCACCAGGGCCGTAAGATCAAAGAGCTTTCTCTGCTGCGCAGCGCGATCACGCTGGAATACGATAACGGTGTGCCTGATGGGGCAGAGGAGGCGCTGCAGACGCTTTTTTCCGCTAAAACGCTTTGTGTGCCGAAGAAAACCAAAAACGGCATGCAGGAGCAAGATATTATTCCCTTGATTCGGAAATTGAAAATTTTTAAGGCAAATCATTCGGAAATTGTCATGGAGCTGATTGCTTTTTGTCAAAACCCTACATTAAATCCTATGCAGCTTGTTGCTGCCGTGAATTTACATGCCCCTGGGTTTTCGCCTGATTTTGCAAGGTGCTGCCGTGAAGAAATTTATGATGCACAGGAAACTGTGTTCAGATAAGGAGATGTTTTTATGGAAGTCAATCCCAATGTCATTTTGGAAGAATGTCCTGTATGCCGCGGAAGCGGATTTATGGTCCACGAAGGTGGCTGGAATGTTCAGATCGAGTGTGCCGACTGCAGCGCGCATACAGTCTATGTAGAATATACGAATGCCGAAGAGAAGAAAGAAGCTGAACTTCATGTCGCCCGGCTATGGAACTTAGGTAAGGTAATTAAGTCCGAAGCTGGCGAATAAAATTTTTTAAATTTATTCAAAATAATGCTTGCATTTTTCGTCAAGGTGTGCTAATATACTGTGGCGTTAAGGAAACGCAAGCATATTTCCGGGTGTGGCGAAGTTTGGTATCGCGCTTGAATGGGGT
>CAYVCR010000150.1:0-3561 GCA_964450205.1 uncultured Oscillospiraceae bacterium
CGTCGACCTCCAGCGTGACAGGCTGGCGTGCTAACCGACTGCACCACAGGGCCAAATTGTGGTGGGAACAACAGGGCTCGAACCTGTGACCCCATGCTTGTAAGGCATGTGCTCTCCCAGCTGAGCTATGCTCCCAAATGCCTTCCAAGGTGCTGCACACCTCAGCGACGTGACTCATTATACACATATAAGGCAGATTTGTCAAGCATTTTTTCCGATTTTTTTATAAGAATTTTCCCGGTCTGAAACCACTGAAAAAACCACATTTTCTCCGCATATATGGAACGATTCACCCCCGCGTGAGCGGGGGTGATTGCTCAGTTTTCCTTTTCTGCCGCGCGGATCTCCGCGATCAGGCCGTCCAGCATGTCTCTTGCACCCTTCTTGGGGGGCACCTGGATAATATCAAAGCTGGAGCTGCGGTTGCCTTCCACCACCAGGGGGCCGTCCTTGCCGATGGCCACGTCCCAGCCGACCAGATGGATCTCGTCGTTCACAAGAGCGGCCTCCAGCACCATGCGCTTGACCTCATCCCAATAAGGGATCGGATAGCCGTCAAAGCGGATACCGGTAGAGCTGACCTCATGCTCGTTGAGTTTCTTATCGATGGCGTTGCCGACCAGGCAGCCCTTTTTCACGTCAACCAGCACAGCGCTGCCGCCCAGGTGGAAGTTATCGGCAATGGACACACCGCTGCCCACGCGGGCAGCTGCATACATGATCCGGGACTTACCCTTGACAGCACCGGTCAGCACACGGATGGTATGGACACTGCCGGGGCCCAGGGCCTCCCAGTCAGGGTGCTGCTTGATCAGCTCCTCCACACAGGCCTTGGTCTCCAGGGTCTTTTCATACAGGGCCTTGCGGTCTTCTATCTCGGCGGTGACCATCTTGGTCACGCCCTCGCCGCACTGGCCGATCTGAGGCTTGAACACAAACTCAGGATTTCTGTCCAGGAAGGCTTCAAACGCCTCAAAGCCGCCCTCGGGATCGAAAAAGTCACGCTTGGTGTACTTGCCGTAATTCTTATGGAAGTTCAGCTTATTGGACATGTAGGGCGACCACTTGATATTGGCGATGATCGGGGTCACCTTGTCCAGATAGCCAACGCTGACATAGGTGCGGCGCTCTTTGAAGCTCTTCTTGTGAAATTCATAGTTCAGATAGTCCTGCAGACCAGAGCCAAGCACCAGCGTACACAGGGCCGTATCCAAAAACATCCACCATGCAGGCTTACCGTTTTTCTTGGACAGCTCCTTCAGGTCATTATAGTACCGGCCGTAATTACCCTTTAAGGCAAAGCTGATAATACCCATTATTCTTCCTCCTGTGCATGCATAAGCATCTGCCGGATATCCTCCGGGGTAAACTCGTAGGTTTCATCACAGAACTGGCACTCCACAGGGAAGGTCTTCCCCTCCTCCATGATCTCAGTCAGTTCCTCTTTTCCAAGGCTCAGCAGCGCCGCTGTGACCCGCTCACGGGTGCAATAGCATTTGTAGGACACCTCAGTGGTTTCCATGAAAACAACGCCCAGATCGCCGCAGACGGCGCCCAGGATATCTTCCGGAGTCAACCCTTGCTCCAGCATAGCAGTCACCGCGCCTGCCCGCTTGATGCCCTGCTCCAGCACATCGATGACCTCGTCAGGGGCACCGGGCAGCAGCTGCAGCAGATAGCCGCCTGCCACCTTAACAGACAGGTCCGTATCCACCAGCACACCTAAGGCACAAGCAGTGGGAGTCTGTTCGCTTTGGGCAAAGTAGGCCGTCACATCGTCACCGATCTCGCCGGAGACCAGAGGTACAGAGCCCACGTAGGGCTCTTTCATCTGCAGGTCGCGGATCACCGTCAAGGTGCCGCTGCCCACGGTAGCGCCCACATCCAGCTTACCGGGATGCTTCTCCACCAAGGGCACTTTCGGTTCATATACATAGCCACGGACATTACCTGTGGGGTCAGATACACAGACGATCGTACCGATAGGGCCGTCGCCCTTGATCTGCAGGGTCATGGAGCCGTTGTCCACCTTCTGCATATTACCCATCATAGAAGCTGCTGTCAGCGCGCGGCCGAAAGCAGCCGTGGCGTTAGGCGTTGTGCCGTGGATCTGCGCGCCTCTGCGGACAAGCTCCGTGGAGCGGATGGCCACGACCTTTACGAAGCCGTCCATGGTCATTCCGCGTACTAAATAATCGCTCATTTGATTCTTCCCTTTCTCGCTTTCAGGTAGATCCGCTGCTCTCCTTCCCGGGGTGCAGTCAGAAGCCTGTCGGCGAATACCTCAATATTTGTAAAGCCTTCCTGCCGCAGCCAGCGTGTCAGCTCGGCGGCTGTGTAGGCGTATTCTCTATGCTCTTCAAAGCTGCGATGCCACACATTCCCCTGCCGCTGGAACAGGTCCATGCCGTAGGAGAGGATATTGGTATCCTCGTCAAATTCGCCCCGCCAGACGCAGTACACATCGTCATCCTCGTCCAGGAATACCTGTCCGTCCATGGCGCGGAGCTTTTCCGGGGTGTTCACGTCAAAAATGAAGCAGCCGCCGGGGTTTAAAACTCTGTAGATCCTGCGGATCGCCTCTTGGCAGCAGGCTGGGTCCGTAATGTAGTTCATGCTGTCCAGTGCGCTGACTGCTAAGTCTACGCCCCGGGGAAGCTGTAACTGCTCCAGCCTTTGACATATGAACAAGGGCGGGTTTTCCAGGGCCTGCGCCTTTTGCTGGGCCACACAGAGCATTTCCTCGGACATGTCCACGCCAACCACTTGCAGGCCTTGCTGTGCCAGCAGCAGGGTCACAGAGCCTGTGCCGCAGGCCAGGTCAGCTGCAGTACGCACCTGCAGGTGCTCCCTGTCCAGGATCTGACGGTAGAAGTCTACCGTATTTTCATAGCGGATATCGTTGGTCAGCCGGTCATAGCTGGCTGCCAGGGCATGATAGGCATCCATGGTTACTCTCCTGTCGGTGCTACAGTCACATAAAAAGCATCCCGGACAAAGTGTCCGGGATGCTGCAGAGTTCTAGATTAGCGGTTGAAGATGCTGAAGATATCGTCGATGTCGTCAGCAGCTCTGCTGGTCTTGGCATCAGCTGCAGTGGTCTCAGCGATCTCAGCCTTCTGCTCGAAACCGGTAGCAATAACGGTCACGCGCATCTCATCCTCAAAGGCCTCATCCCAGGTAGCGCCGAAGATAATGTTGGCTTCGGGATTGGCAGCCTCCTGCACGATGCTGGCAGCAGTCTCCACATCATCCAGTGTCAGCTCAGAAGAACCGGTCACGTTGACCAGCACGCCGGTAGCGCCATTGATGGAGGTCTCCAGCAGGGGGCTGGAAACGGCGGCCAGAGCAGCTTCCTCAGCCTTCTCACGGCCGGAAGCAGTACCTACGCCCATGTGTGCACGGCCTGCGTCCTTCATGATAGCGGAAACGTCAGCAAAGTCCAGGTTGATGACCACGTTGCCTGCGTCGCCAACCAGCTCAGAGATAGAGGTAACAGCCTGCTTCAGCACATCGTCAGCAATGCCGAATGCGTTGGCAAAGGTAATCTTCTGATCGGTC
>CAYVCR010000151.1:0-3466 GCA_964450205.1 uncultured Oscillospiraceae bacterium
ATCATACCCAGAGAATTTGTGTTCATATGCATGCTTCCTTTCATTTCAGTCGTTCCAGAATTTTAGCTGTCAGAATTTCCACCAGGGCGCTGTCTACCTGGGGTGCTGCCGATGTTTCCGCGTTGCCCCAGGCCACCCGGCGGATATTGATCAGATCCATAGGGGAAATGTTATTGGACGAGCTACTGCCGCCCACTGCGCCGCAGCCCAGGGTCAAGGCCGGAAACAGGGCCGTGGTGGCACCGATACCACCCAAAGCCGCCGGCGTATTGACCAGAAAACGGGATACGGGGATCTGCAAGGCAAATTTCTGCACCACGTCCCGGTCATTGGCGTGCATGGCAAAGGTGTGGCCGCTGCCCTCATGGGTCAGCACCTCGATGGCTTTGGCAAGAACCGCATCCTCGCTGTCCATGACAAAGAAAGCCAGCACCGGACACAGTTTTTCCATAGAATAAGGCCGGGTGGGACCTGCCTCCTGCTCCCGGGCCACCAACACCTTGGTATCCGGGGGCACTGTGAAGCCTGCCTTCCGGGCAAGCTCGATCGCCGGGCGGCCCACGATCTCCGGATTCAAGGCACCTGTGGGGCGAAACAAAAGCTTTGCTAAAAGCCCGGCCTGCGCCTTATCCATAAAATAAAAGCCCATGGCCGACGCGGTGCTGCGCACCTGCTGCTCCATGTCCTTTTCCACGATGATGCTCTGCTCCGAGGCACAGACTATGCCGTAATCAAAGCTCTTGGAGCGCAGGATGCAGCTAAGGGCCTGTTTTACGTCCGCAGAATGGTGGATATAGGCCGGGCCGTTACCGGCGCCCACACCGATGGCAGGCTTACCGGAGGAATAGGCCGCCTTGACCATACCGGGGCCGCCGGTGGCCAAGATCAGCCGGACCTCCGGCGCGCCCATCAATTCCTGGCAGCCTGCCATGGCAGCAATGCTCAGACAGCTGACAGAGCCTGCCGGTGCGCCGGCACTTTCGGCGGCCTTCGCCACGATCCGGGCAGCCCGCAGGGTACACGCAATGGCTTTGGGATGGGGAGAAAATACGATAGAATTACCCGATTTCAAGGCGATCAGCGCCTTGTAGCACACAGTGGAGGTGGGGTTGGTACTGGGCACGATGGCTGCGATCACACCCACCGGCACGCCCACCTCCCATAGCTTTTCCCGGACATCTTCCTTTAATACGCCCACGGTCTTCATAGGGCGGATCCGCTCCAGCACCGTCCGTGAGGCAAAATTATTTTTTACCGTCTTATCCTCGGTGTTGCCGAAGCCGGTCTCCCGGACAGCAAGCTCGGCAAGCTCCACAGCGGATTTTTGGAACGCAGCCGCCACAGCTTCTGTGATGGCATCCAGCTGCTGCTGGGACATCTGCGCCAGCTGTTTTTGGGCCTTTTCTGCCTGCTTGGCAAGGCATCGTGCCTCCTGACGGGCCTGTAAATCCTTATCCAGTTCCAATGGGATTCACTCCTTTTTTAATGGAATATTCAAGGTAGGGCAGGGGCTTGCTCCCGCCCTGGAAATCATCAAATGTTTTGGTCGGTGGGGGCAAGCCCCCGCCCTACAGCGTTCTATCGAATGATTCTGTTATTCAATGGGTCTTGCGGCCACCTCTGCCACAGCGTCGGCAAAGGCTGCACAGGCGGCCTGGCAGGCAGCCTGGGTGCCGCTGAGCAATCCGCCGCCGAAATTGGTGGGACTGGGCGGCTCATATAGTTTACATAACTTTACGTCCGCGGCTTTCAGCGCTGCATCCATGGCATACATACTCTCCAGGGGCGGTGCGATCAGGTAAGCGATGGCTGTACCCTCCGGCACGCCTGCCTCCTGAGCCAGAAAGCTGCCGGTGCTGGCTACCGTATAAGCCAGGTATGGCACTTTGCCTGCCATTTCAAAGCCGACCGTCTGCAGGGCACTCAGCGCCGCCTCCATGCCGCTGTGCACCTCCCCGGGGGTTGGGCCTGCCAAAACGCCAATGACCTCTCCCGCGTGGGGTGTAGAGGCATTTGCAGCTCCGGCGTAAAAGCTTTGGCCGTAGCAGACCTTCACGTTGGCAGCCTTGGTGGCTGCATCCAGGGCGATATAGGTGGGGTCGTCACTGTCGGCTGTGATCAGACCCAGGCACGGATACCCTGCCGGAGCACCTAGGGCTTTGGCCATGGCAGGGGCATTCGCCAAATACCGCACAGAGAGCACCATCACCGGGATCATTGGGCCGCCTCCAGATGCAGGCCCACGCCGGAGACCTTTTTCTTAAGGATCGTGTCGATCAGCTCTGCCACATGGGCACCGGCCTCCACCGCAGGCGTGCCTTGGGCATGGATATTGCTGACCACTGTACGGCTGGACTCCGACACGCCGGTATGGGGTCTGTAGGTGATATAGCAGGACATGCTCTTGTCGGTCACAAGGCCCGGCCGCTCCCCTACCAGCACGCAGACCAGCTCGCAGCCGGTCACATCGCCTACTGCGTCACCGGCGCCGACCCGGCAATAGCGGACGAACACTGGCATCCCGGCATCGATGCCCTTGAGCTTCAAGCCGTCCCGGATGGCAGCAGCGCAGTCCATGGCGTTTGCCAAAATTGCCGCAGAAGACAGGCCGTCACCGATGACCAGCTGCACCCGGGGGTTACCAGGCACGGCAGCGCGGAGTTTTTTCTGATTTTCTTCATCAAAGCACCGACCCAGGTCCGGGCGGGTCAGGTATTCATCCTTGCTGCTGCAGCAGGTCTTCACTTCTGTCATACCGTTTTTGGCTGCGAAGTCCTCCGGCACTTGGGAGAACACAGCGTCCTGGGCCGCCGCATGGTCTGCACGAAAGCGGAGCATGGTCAGTGTCTTATACCGGGGGCCTGCCCGGCCTGCACCCAAACGGGCAGGGGTCTTTTCCTTGAGCTTTGCAAAGGCCTCTCTATCGGCAGGGTTTTCCGTCAGATACAGCTTGCGCAGATCCAACGTAGTCACATCCGGGACGAAGTCACCGTCATGATGGTGGGCATCCGGCTTTTGGGGGCCGGGGTCTGTGGGCTTATAGTCGCTGCCCTTGACCATAGGCTCTTTTCCCATGGACTGTAGCAGCTCTGCAACCAATGCAGACAATTCTTGTTTGTTCATAATCTCTCCTTAAAACAGCAGGCTTGAACCGTCGCCGGCCTTGGGGGTCAGTCGGCCATTTTCCACAAAACCCATCTTCTCCAGCCAGCGCTGGAATTCCGGGATGGCGGTCTTGCCGGTCAGCTCCCGCAGGGCGGCTGTCTCCCGGAAGCCGGTGGTCTGATAGTTAAGCATGATATCGTCGCCGTGGGGAATGCCCATAAAGTAATTGCAGCCTGCCATAGTCAGCAAGGCAGCAAGATTTTCAATGTCGTTCTGGTCAGCCTTCATGTGGTTGGTGTAGCAGCAATCGCAGCCCATGGAGATACCGGTGAGCTTGCCCATGAAATGATCCTCCAGGCCG
>CAYVCR010000152.1:0-3464 GCA_964450205.1 uncultured Oscillospiraceae bacterium
CAAGGTCAAGGGCGCTACCATCCACTGGGTGGATGCCGACAACTGCTGCGACGCGGAAGTCCGCCAGTACAGCAACCTGTTCGATGATCCCGATCCCGATGCCGCCGGCAAGGACTATCTGGCCTGCCTGAATCCCAACTCTCTGGAAGTTCTCACCGGCTGTAAGGTGGAAAAGAGTCTGCAGAATGCCAAGGCACCTGCTTCCTACCAGTTCATGCGCCTGGGCTACTTCTGTCCCGACAGCAAGGATTCCTCCCCCGCGCATCTGGTCTTCAACCGCTCTGTGAGCCTGAAGGACAGCTTCAAGCCTGCCAAATAATGTTTAAGCGGCTGCGCATTACGCGCAGCCGCTTTTCTTATTTCTTGATTTGTGCCTGCAGGTGCATGGACAGCACGGCAAGAGAGGTGGCCATGTTTTCATTCTGCACAAGGATGTTCTGGGGCACGTCCAGGTGGGTGGGCGCGAAGTTCCAGATGGCCTTGATACCGCAGGCGATCAGTTTGTCGCAGACCTGCTGGGCATGCTCGGCAGGAACAGTGATGATGCCCATCAGCACGTTATGGCCACGGCAAAAGCTCTCCAGCTGGTCGATATGGTAGATGGGTTTGCCCTCGTCGGTCTGCGACCCAGTGGGTGCTGCGTCAAAGGCAGCCAGGATGTTCAGGCCGTAGGCCTCAAAGCCGATATAGCCCAGGAGTGCCTGGCCCAGCTTGCCGGCACCGATGAGGATCGCATCGGTGGTGTTGTCATAGCCCAAAAACTGGCTGATATCCTCGATGAGGCTCTCCCGCAGGTAGCCAACCTTAGGGCGGCCGCCGTCGGAGACCATAGCCAGATCCTTACGGACCTGCACCTCACCCATGCCCAGAGCATTGGCCAGGGCTGTTGCGGAGATATAGGTGGCGGTGCCCTCCGGCAGGCTCTTCAAGTAAGACAGGTAGCCGGGCAGGCGCTTGAGAACGGATTTGGAAATTTCCTTGCGTTCCATACAGTCAACTTCTTTCGATACAAATTTTTATCGATATAATTTTGTATCGATTGTAGCACAGGATCTTCCAAATTGCAAACATTTTTTGTTATAATCTGCTTCACTCCGTCAAATTCTTCACACGGTGCGCCGAAAAAAATGGTTATACACAGCTGGTTTGGCGTAAAATCTCCTTTTTCAGCCGCTGCATGATGCGCTTTTCCAGCCGGGAAATGTAGGATTGGGAGATCCCCATTTTCTGTGCGACCTCCTTTTGGGTCAGTTCTTTATATCCATTCAGACCAAATCGCATCTGTACGATTTGACGCTCCCTGTCCGGCAGTTCCTTGACTGCCTGGCGCAGCAGGCACAGATCCACATCGTCCTCTAAAGGCCGCAGGATCATATCTTCATCGGTACCCAAAATATCAGATAGCAGCAGCTCGTTACCGTCGTAGTCCATATTGATCGGCTCGTCCAGTGACACCTCGGTCTTCTGATTGGATATCTTGCGGATGTGCATAAGGATCTCATTTTCGATACACCGGGAGGCATAGGTTGCCAGTTTGATATTCTTATCCCGGCGGTAGGTACCCACGGCCTTGATCAGACCGATCGTTCCTATAGAGATCAGGTCCTCCAGATTGACCCCGGTGTTCTCAAAGCGGCGGGCAATAAATACCACCAGCCGCAGATTTCGCTCGATCAGCAGCTGCTTGGCCTGCTCGTCCCCTTCCTCCAGGCCTGCCAGTGCCGCCTGCTCATCGGCTCCCTTCAGGGGAGGCGGCAGAATATCCGTGCCGCCGATATAATGGACGGGATCACAGGGAATCAGTCCCAGCTTCATGAGAAATGCCAACAGTTTACTTTTCATGCCACGCCTCCTGTCAATGCTTCGTAATTTCCGTCACTGCCCAAGCCCTCCGGGGCAAACGCTACCAGACTGCTCCCCTTCCATTTTCCGATCTTTACATTTTGAAATTTCAGCGCCAACATCAGACCTCCTTTGTTTCCGATGGAATGGTAGGGCACAAGCTGCAGACCGGGAAGTGCTGCGATCGACTCCACAGGACGACACAGCTGCTCCCTGGTAAGACCGGTCAGCTTCCCTGCTGCGTCAGCTCCGATCACCAGCACAGACTGTCCGGTCACCGGATCACGCAATGTGTTGCCCGTATCCTGCAGGGCCGTCAACTGCAGGCTGGTATCGCCCAGGGATATCTCCACAGGTACGTAGGTGTTCCCCGGTTGTCTGCCCCGAAACCCAAGTATGCACAGCAGGCACAGGCCTGCTGAAGCCGCCAGTATGGAAAACAGGCCGCCATCACCGATTCCCAGAGCGATCCCGCCCAAAGCCAGACTCAGGATCGCAAAAACAGCGCCGCGTCGCCAGGTACTCCTATGTATGCCGTAAGCAAGCAGTGCCATGCCGACAAGGCTCACCGCGTGCCACAAGGGATTTCCCAGGAAATGCAGCTGCGGCAGCAGACACAGACCGCTGTACAGGCCTCCGGCAGCTGCTCCCAGGACATAACGGATCATCCGGACGGGAGCGCCGCACAGGCGACCTGCACCCAGCAGCAGCAAAAAATTTACCACTAAGTTCAGAAGGATCACAGTCCACAGATATCCCTGCATACATGCCCCGCCTTTCGTTAAGATCGTGGACTCAGTATATGCCACCCGGATTTCAAAACCCGTCGCAAGGGGCACCGGGTTTTGCCGCAAGTCTCGGCCTGTCCCCGTCCGCTTCTGCAAGCCACGGGGCAAAAATAAAAATTGCGGCAGCTGATACGCTCAGCTGCCGCTTGAATCTGTCGTTGATTCTCTTAAGACCTGTTTTATGTTCTTTTCCGCCTTGAATCGGTCTATCATGACCTCATGACCGCAGCCCATACAGCGCAGGCGGAAATCCGCGCCGGTGCGCAGCACCAGCCATTTCTTCTCCCCGCAGGGGTGTGGTTTTTTCATAACCAGTATGTCGCTCAGTCTGATATCCATATCATTTCCCCTTGATCGCGTCCCAGTATTGCTTGGCGGCCTGTTCTACCTTGTTGGGGCCATATTCATAGTACTGCGTGCCCGCCAGTTCATCGGGCAGGTACTGCTGCTGTATCCAGTGATTTGGAAATGCATGGGGGTACAGGTAGCCCTGTTCCCGCTCCATGGTGTAGGTATCGGCATGCATATTTTGCAAATGCCGGGGAAAATCACCGGTCTTGCCCTTACGCACATCCTCCAACGCCGCATCCAGGGCCACATGGCCGGAATTAGACTTTGGCGACGTTGCCATCAGCACCGCCGCATCGCCCAGGGGGATCCGTGCCTCGGGCATACCAAGCATCAGCGCCATGTCCACGCAGGACTTGACGATGGGCAGGATCATGGGATAGGCAAGGCCCACATCCTCCGCCGCGATGACCATAAGCCGGCGGCAGGCAGACTGCATCTGCCCCGCCTCCAGAAGCCGGGCCAGATAGTGGCAGGCGGCGTCCG
>CAYVCR010000153.1:0-3424 GCA_964450205.1 uncultured Oscillospiraceae bacterium
AACCCGCCTTCACGGCTTGGGAAGCCGTTGTATTACCGATATACGAACCCTGCACGGTGTGGGTATTATAACAAAGCACGCAGGAAAATTCAACCCTTTTTTGTCGCCGGACTCGTAATTCTGCCCGGGGCGTGGTATACTAGAAGAAAAAAGGGGTGTCGGTATGGAATACGAGATGGTACGGGAGATCAAAAACCTGTGTCCCAACAATCAGATGCGGGATGTTTTCTTTGATGAGGTAGAAACCCACGACCCGGAGAGCTACGTCCGGGCGTTCCTCAAGGGCAAGGCGGTGGACGTATGCACCGAGCAGGGGGAAAACGGCGCGGTGACGGTCCACGCCACCTGCGACGGATTGATCCAGAAGTTTGTATTTACGCCGATCTGAAAAAACCGGCGCTTGCCATCAGGCAAGCGCCGGTTATCATGTTCTTACAGTCCGGCCAGCTTCAGCAGCTCGGGGACCTTGGCTTCCCAGCCCAGAGCCATGATGTGCAGACCCTGGCAGTAGGGGCGGCACTCCTTGATGATCTGGGCGGCGATCTCCACGCCGGTGATACCGGCCTTGGCGCGCTCCTTGTCGGCAGCCAGGGCGTCGATCATGTGCTGAGGCACATGGACACCGGCCACGTTGTTGTTCATGAACTTGGCCATGCCGGCAGACTTGGGAATGATCACACCCAGCTGCACAGGCTTGCCAAACTGCTTGGCCTTCTCCATGAAGCTGATGAACTTCTCGGAATCAAAGACGGCCTGGGTCTGGAAGTACTCAGCACCGGCCATGACCTTGCGCTCCATCTTGGCCAGCTGTGCGTCCACAGAGTCGGAGCAGGGGGACACCACAGCGCCCTTGGCAAACTTGGGAGCCGCACCCACCAGAGGGTTGCCGCCCAGGTCCACGCCCTGTTCCAGCTGGCAGGCGGTGTGCAGCAGGGATACGGAGTCCAGGTCAAAGACGGGCTTGGCACCGGGATGGTCGCCCATCTTGGTGTGGTCGCCGGTCAGACACAGGATATTTTCGATGCCCAGCATGGCAGCGCCCAGCAGCTCGGACTGCAGCGCGATCCGGTTACGGTCGCGGCAGGTCAGCTGCAGAATGGGGGTCAGGCCCGCATTCTTCAGCGCCACGCAGGCAGGCAGGCTGCCCATACGCATGACAGAGGACTGGTTGTCGGTCACGTTGACGGCGGTGATACCGCTCAGGTAAGTCTTGGCCTCTTCCACCACGTGGCTTGCGTCGATACCCTTGGGAGGGCCAACCTCTGCGGTGACTACAAACTGGCCGTTATCAAACAATTCTGTAATTCTCATTGGTTTTTCCTCCTCTTATTTGGTCACAGCCTCGTCGGTGGCATAGTTGCGCACCTGCACAGGGCATTTCAGCACATCCAGACGGCCCACCTGGGCAAGACGGCGGTAGATCCGCTCCCAGCCGCATTCCATGTCCGGGTCCACCTCGCAGCGGCCATTCTTGGCACCGCCGCACTGGCCGTTGACCAGGCTCTTGGAGCAGGCGGTGATGGGGCAGATGCCGCCGGTGATATTTAAGTAGCACTCGCCGCACTGGCCGCAGTCGTGCTCCAGAGGGGTAACACCCTGGAAGCCGGGCAGGGCATAGGTGTCGCAGCCGGCGATGACACGCTTGCTGGGGAGCAGCTCTGCCGCGGTCTGGACACCCACGCCGCAGGACAGCACCAGCACGGTGTCGGCTGCGTTGATGGCATCGGCGTATTTATCCAGCCACAGCTGCAGGTTGTGGTCGTTGCAGATGTATTCGGTGGTAACAGAGCCGGTCAGGCGGCCTTCACCAGCCAGCTCTGCCAGGAAGGCGTTTGCCTCGGCCTCGGGGAAATGGATCTCCTTGCAGCCGTGGCAGACGATGGCGAAGATCTTGCCGCGGGCGGCAGAGAGGATCGCTTCTTTGGCTTTCAGTTCGGTAATCAGCATATCACTTCATCTCCCTTACTGCGGTCTTGCCGGCTCTGATCCTGGTGACGAGGGGGAGCTTGGAGGAGCAGATGAATTCACAGCATCTGCACTCCAGGCAGTCCATCACGTTCTGCTCCTTCATGCCGGCCCAGTTGGCGGTGTCGGCGTACTTGGCAAAATACAGGGGCTTGAGCTCCATGGGACATACGTCCACACAGCGGCCGCACTGGATGCAATCGTTAGGCTCGGACACGTCGGTATTATACACGGTCACACCGTTGCTGCACTTGGTGGTGGGGGCATCCAGCGTCTTCTGGACGGCACCCATCATGGGGCCGCCGATCTTGACGACAGAGTTGTCCAGGTCAGCGCCGCAGTGGGCCAGCAGCTCGCTGACAGAAGTGCCGATGCGCACCAGGAAGTTGCCGGGGTTGGCGACCTTCTCACCGGTGACGGTGACGGCGCGCTCCACGATGGGCAGGCCCTTGCTCAGCACGTCGGCGATGGCCTTGCTGGTGCTCACGTTGGCTACCACGCAGCCGACATCAGCAGGCAGACCGCCGCGGGGTACCTGGCGGCCCATCACGTTCTTGATGAGCATTTTTTCAGCGCCCTGGGGGTATTTGGTCTTAGCGACGAACACCTCGATGC
Organism: uncultured Oscillospiraceae bacterium; assembly: GCA_964450205.1. Classification (GTDB taxonomy): domain Bacteria; phylum Bacillota; class Clostridia; order Oscillospirales; family Oscillospiraceae; genus Faecousia. Next base: position 2,581 of record CAYVCR010000153.1, read on the forward strand.
CTTCCAGGCCTGCCACCTTTTCCTGCAGCAGGGCGGCGGCATCGGGCTTGTTGTCCTCCACCACGATGATGCCCTTGGGGGCGCTCACAGCCTTGCAGATGGCCTGCAGGCCGTAGATCACATCGTCAGCATACTCCAGCATGATCCGGTGGTCGGCGGTGAGCCAGGGCTCACACTCACAGCCATTGAGCAGCACGGCATCAATGGGACCCTTGGGCATCAGCTTCACATACATGGGGAAGCCTGCGCCGCCCATGCCGATGATACCGGCTTCCTTGACGGCATCGATGATCTGCTGGGAGCTCAGCGCCTCCAAAGCGCCGTAAGGCTTAACGGATTCATGCAGGGTGTATTTCTTGTCATTTTCAATGATCACGGACAGGGTCTGATTGCCGCGGGTGGCGTGGAGCCGCTCCTCCACGGCGATGACCGTACCGGAAACACTGGCGTGCAGATTGGCACTGATGAAGCCGGTAGCCTCGCCCACCTTCTGACCCACGTCCACATGGTCGCCCACGTTCACGATGGGATTGGCAGGCGCACCGGCGTGCTGGGCCAGGTTGATGGCCACGGTGTCCGGGTCAGGGAAACGCACCAGAGGCATATGCTCGGTGGGTTCTTTGTGCTCAGAGGGATGTACGCCGCCGTAGTAACCGGCAAACCGCTCGGCGCGGATGGCCTTGACGTATTCGTTGATCTTCTTGTAGTTGATCTTGGCGTAGTCCCGGACCTGGACGCTCTGGGCGGCCAGCTCCTCCAGACGGCCCTGGCTTGCCAGACGCTGGTGGATCTTTTCCCAGGCGCAGTCCTTGTCAGGGCTGACTTCGCACTTGCCGTTCTTGGC
>CAYVCR010000154.1:0-3394 GCA_964450205.1 uncultured Oscillospiraceae bacterium
CCCGATTCCGAGTTCCTGCTGGACGTGGACACCGTCATCATGTCCCTGGGCACCAACCCCAATCCCCTGATCCGCTCCACCACTCCCGGCCTGGAGACCAACCGCAAGGGCTGTCTGATCGTCAATGAGAATGAGATGACCACCCGTGACGGTGTCTTTGCCGGCGGCGATGCCGTTACTGGCGCTGCCACCGTCATTCTGGCCATGGGCGCAGGCAAGAAGGGTGCCGAAAACATCCACGCCTATCTGCAGGGCAAGTAAAATACATCAGCAAAGCACCCCGCATTGCGGGGTGCTTTTGTTTGACTTTCCGTTATGTATCTGCTATTCTATGGTTCAAAAGGAGGTGCGGCAAATGAAAATACGTAATATGGCCCTGTGTGCGCTGTTTGCCGCACTGCTGGCCGTCTGTGCATGGATCAGCATTCCTATAGGCGAAGTGGCCATCACCATGCAGACCTTCGGTCTGTTTTTGACCCTTGGGGTGCTGGGCGGTAAACGAGGAACTGTAGCGATCGTTATTTATCTGCTGCTGGGTATAGTGGGTCTGCCGGTATTTTCCGGTTTTCAGGGCGGCATAGGTGCTCTGCTGGGCGTGACCGGCGGCTATATTGCCGGTTTTCTGGCAACTGCCCTGGTGTACTGGCTGGTGACAGCTCTGGGCCGGGACAAGTATATCTTCCGCCTGCTGGGCATGGCCCTGGGACTTGTGTGCTGTTACCTGTTGGGCAGTCTTTGGTTCCGGTTTGGTTACCTGCCCGAGGGCGGCCTGAGCTTCGGCGCAGTACTCCTCAAATGCGTAGTCCCCTACTTGGTACCGGATGCCGCCAAGCTGATCGTTGCCTGGCTTCTGTCCAGACGGCTGCGGCAATTTGTATAACGAATGATTTTTGCGCATAGATTGTCCCTAAGGAGGGATCTTCTATGCGCAAAAAAGATTTATGGATATTGTTCGGCGTGATCATTCTGGGCGTGGTGCTGGGTGTGCTCCAATTCCGCAGCAGCGCCATTGAGACCGGTTCCTGGGGTCTCAGCTTTCGCACGGAGGGTCAGACGCCCATTGGCCCGGCCAGCACCCAGGACCTTGAAAAATACGACGCTGCCTACGTGGGCGACACCGCCCAAAAGGTCATCTATCTGACCTTCGACGCCGGCTACGAAAACGGCTGCACCGAGAAAATTCTGGACGTATTGGAAAAGCACGATGTGCCGGCTGCATTTTTTCTGGTGGGTAACTACATAGAGAAAAATGCAGACCTGGTTCGGCGCATGGTAGAAGACGGTCATATCGTAGGCAACCACACCATGCACCACTACGATATGAGCAAGCTGTCGGACAAAGAGGCCTTTGCCAAGGAACTGACCGACCTGGAAGAATTGTTTAAGGAAACCACCGGCAAGGAGCTGCCCAAATATTACCGGCCGCCCCAAGGGATCTACAGCAAGGAAAATTTGGAAATGGCTCAAGAGCTGGGGTATCAGACGGTTTTCTGGAGTCTCGCCTATGTGGACTGGAACAACGATGCCCAGCCAACCGCCGAACAGGCCTTTAGCAAGCTCCTGCCCCGTACCCATAACGGCGCTGTGGTGCTGCTCCACTCCACGTCAACTACCAACGCGGAAATTTTGGACGAACTGCTAACCACCTGGAAGCAGCAGGGCTATACCTTCGGCAGTATCGATCAACTATTCTGCTGATACTCCATCTGCCAAAAGCTGATAAATATACGCATTGATCTCATCGCAGACATACGCAATCTCGTTTGTACCGGCTGCGCCGCTGGCCCCGGTCGTTAATACCACCACACCGTCCCCGGTCAACGGATCGTAGGAAGCGCAGCTGTAAACGCCGTAAGCAATACCGGTATGGGCGTAGATTTCCTCACGGCCATAAAGCTGCTGAAAATAGTATAGTGGCAGGGCCTGATAAGACCCGTCGCTCAGCTGATAGTACGAATATTCTTCCATTTGCGCCACAGATTCGCCCTGCATCAACTGCATTCCCTCATAAACGCCGTCATTTGCCAGCAATGCGATCAGTTTTGCCAGGTCCTTGCAGCTGATGGTCAGGCCACCGGCGTAGTAGACACCATTGGCCCCGGGCACTGTCGATAAATGCAGGTTTTTCTGAGTCTCCACAGAACGGGCTACCAAACCGTTTTCCCGATACAAGGTCACTAACATATCCGTCATTTCAATATCGCCGGAGGCAAAAGACGCGTCGATCTGCATGGCCTTAAACAAGCGGCTGTCCAAAATGTTATCCAAGCATTCCTGCGCCGCCAACTCCAAAGTCATTCCCAAAACACGGAATGCATAATTGTTATAAAACCGACTCGTTGTGGCGCCGGGACGCAACGCACTGAAGCCACCGTTTTTTAAACGGTACAGCACACTGGTATAGTCCGTGCTGTAGTCATCACCGTATCCAATTATCGACGAAGTGTGATTGAGTATGGTCCGAATCGTGATCGGGTCATCGGGATAATAGGGATTTGTTACATCAGCATCCCAATATTGGCCAATGTCCGTATCCAAATTCACACAGCCTTCCTCTTGCAGAAGCATTGCTGCCATACCCACCACTACTTTAGAAATGGAAGCAATACGGATCTTGTGATCTGCGGTCATTTCTGTTTCATTTACCGTAGCCCAGCCATAGGCGTAGGTATCTGTCACAACACCACCTTCGATTACAGCTACCTGAATGCCCACAGCGCCGTGGGTTTTCGCTACTGCCTCGATCATAGCCTGGACTGCATCATGATTTTCTTCTGCAATGCTAATGTGCTCTGTTGCTTCTTCGATGGTTTCCTCGATCATTTCTTCAGTAATTTCCCGGGTATTCACATTGGTCATCTCTTCGAGCACTTCTTCAATTGCATTGCTTTCGGCCACCATCATTCTTGCCGTTGTTGCGTCTAATGCCGCTTCGGTCTCATTTTCTTTCGACGTTTGCACAACCTTAACAGTTACCACACAGTTCATTGTAAAAAGACAAGCTGCCAATATAAGCGTTACAATCAGCCGCGGCATGCTTTTCCTATGCCGCCTTCTTGTTTTGGTCATTTTCAAGCCTCCCGGTTACAATATGTTGTTTTATATACTATTGGCCGTTGCTGAATCCTGCCTTATGATACCTGTGAATAATTAGTTAAGAAACCGCGAATACTTTTCCGTAACGGCACGTCCCCGGCTATACATAATGGGTAACCTCTTCAACAAAATATCAGCCCGGAGCAAATGCTCCGGGCTGACATTTTCTATTTCATTTATGACCGATATTTTCTTATTCAGATCGAATTGCAAAAACGTCCTGCATTTGACACGCAGGACGTTTGTCAATAAACAATCGCTCTTATCCTCTTTAGAACAATCCGACTCAGCGTGTATC
>CAYVCR010000155.1:0-3393 GCA_964450205.1 uncultured Oscillospiraceae bacterium
TGCGAAGATCCTTCGACTCCGGCTTCGCCTACGCTCAGGATGACGCCTTTAGGGCTGTGCGGTGATAATTTGAACGGCTCAATAAACCGGAATTTAATTCTCTTTTGTTTTTCGGGTCAAAAGCAGGGCTACTGCTACGGCGCTGATGCCGCCGGTGAGCTTGGCTACGATCATGGCTGGCAGCAGCTCCGGGGAAAAGCCTGCAGTGAAGCCCAGGTGGTCACCGAACACAAATGCTGCGGAAACAGCAAAGGCGATGTTTACCACCTTGCCCCGGTAATCCATTTTTTCCACCATGCCGAAGGTGGCAATGGAATTGGCAAGGCTGGCCACAAGGCCGCCGGCTGCCGTGTCGTTGACACCCAGGAGCTTACCCAGCTTCAGCAGCGGCTTTCTCAGCACCTTGGTCACCACATACACCAGCGGGAACGCGCCCGCCAGGACGATCGCGATGGCGCCCACGGTCAAAAAACCATCCTCGATGGGAGCCATGCCCGGAAGAATTGTCAAGCCGGTCAGCGCCTGGACGATGCCGGCAGCCAGGCCCAACGTGATCAGCGCCACCACGCCCTTACCAAAAATACCGAAAGCCTTGATCATGAACTTCTCCGCTTTCCACAGGCCCAGAGCGATCACAGCGGCGATGAGCACGATGGGGATCAGATTGCGCAGGATCATCCCAATGGAAAAACCGGCCACCAAACCGCCTGCCAGCAAGCCCACAGGAATCGTCACCACGCCGCACAGCACGCCCTTGGCAAGGGCAGGTCTGTCCTCCGCCTTCAGAATGCCCATAGCCACAGGGATGGTGAATACCACGGTGGCACCCAGCATCGAGCCGCAGAGCACGCCGCCAAAGAGGGCCGCCTGGGGATCGGTGGTCAGCTCCTGCGCCAGGGCGCCGCCGCCCATGTCACAGGCCAGAATGGTACCTGCAAACATGGCAGGGTCTGCCCCCAAAAAACGATACACCGGCACGACTACCGGCCGCAGCAGGTTTGCAAGCACCGGGGCCAGGGTGATGATGCCAAGCATAGCAAGGCCCAGGGCCCCCATAGCCATGATGCCGTTTTCAAACTCCTGCCCCAGCCCAAAGCGGTTGCCGATGATCCTGTCGATGGCACCCAGCACCGCAAAGGCGGCCATGATATAAATTAACACTTCATGCGCAGACATAGTTATCCTCCATCTATAAATGCAAAATTCAGAATGCTAAATGCAAAATAATTGTATTTGCTTCGCAAATGATTGAAACAAGTGACCTTCAGCCACACCATAATTCAGCATTTATCATTTATAATTCAGCATTATTTCTCAGGATCTAAGATGGCCACCACGGCTGCGTCTACCGGAGCTTCCATGCAGAATTTGGAGGCCACGGTGCCGGTGACCAGCAGGACTTTATCGCCCTTCCCTGCCCCCACATGGTCTGCCGCCACCACGTCACCGGCAGTGGTGCTGACCACCAGGAAGGTCTGTCCCATCAGACAGCTTGCCTTTCGGCTGGACCATACGGCCCCTGTTACTGTTCCAATTTTCATACGTCAGTCTCAAGTATCTCCTTTGCTAAGGGTGTGAGCACCGCGCCAGGAGCAGGGTGTATCCCCTGCTGCCGCAGGATGCGCGCCTGCTGGGCGGTGATCAGCTTTTTCTGTCCGCCGTCGGTGAAAACGATGCCCCAGCTTTTCAGCTCCCGGCGCGCTGAGGCCAGGCTGGCTGCCAGGGCCCGGTTTTTAGGGGCATCGGGCAGACCTGGGGTATAGAGCACCACCGGCTTGCCCTCTGCCAGAGCCATAAGGACTTGTTCCTCAGAAAAACGCAGGGTCTGGGAGATGGAAAGAGACCCAATGACCACCGCATCATAGGGCGGAGCGGTCACGTAGATATAGCCCAGGTCTGCAGCAGGCTCGGTGCCGATGAGCAGCGCCCGGCTCATGACAGGATCCTTCCCAGGTCACCGGCGCGGAAGCCGCAGGCATTGGCCTCGTCATAATCCAAATGCACTCTGGTCTCAAAGCCCGGGTGTACCCGCACCAACAGCTCCTCGAAGACCACCGGGCGGCTGGTATAGGTCTGCAGGCGCACCAGCTGCTTATCCTGCACGCCCATGGCGTTTGCATCCTCGGGACTCATGTGGATATGCCGCTGGGCAGCCATGACGCCTTGCTGGAGGGTCACAGTGCCCTTCTCCCCTTTTAGGGTCACACCGGGGGTGCCGCTGACCTTGCCCGAGGGGCGGATAGGCGGGTCAATACCCAGCACTCTGCCGTCGGTCAGGGAGATCTCCACCTGGCCCTCAGGCCGCTCCGGGCCGAGGACCGCCACGTTATGAAATTCCCCCTTGGGGCCAATGATGCTGACCCGCTCATTCGCCAAATATTGCCCCGGCTGGGACAGCTCCCGCTTGGGTGTCAGCTTGTGGCCGAAGAGGGTCATGGCCTGCTCCTCAGTCACGTGGGCATGGCGGCCCGAGGCCTCCAGCTCCACAAAGAGCCGGCCCATCACAGCGTCCGTCAATGCATCCAGTTCCATATTGTCACTCCTTGATAGGATCAGATTTCGCCTTGTGCTCGATCATGAGCAGGTAGAGCATGCTGCTCATACGGTTGAGCGCCCGCAGGATATCCGGCCGGGTGGGGACACCGTCCCGGTCATGGAAGGCATGGGCCGCCGCCAGCTCCGCTGCCCGGACAGCACACCGGGCTCTGTTCAGCAGCAGGAGTTTCCTGCCGTCGGACACATCAGGCATGAAGTGAGGCTGGCCATAAAAATCCTGGGGACGGTGGGAGCGGCTGCGGAGCTGCTCCTGTGTCAGTCCGCACAGGGGTTCATCCGGAACAGGCGTGCCCAATACGTCGCAGCGGAGCAGCAGCCGCGCCTGCTCCAGCACCTGCTGGAGCCTGTCCTCTCTGGTTTCCAGGCAACACAGCAAAAGCTCTGCTTCCAGGCTGTCCATGGCCCCCCGGAAGGCGATCCGGGGGTGGGTCTTGGGCACTAAGGTAGTGCCGTCCAGGTGGGTCATGTGCTCCGGCTTTTCCTGGCTGTAGCCGCCGCTGAGCAGCTGCCATTGTTCCGGCTTGGCCTGCTCTGCGGGCAGGATCTCGATCCGCTGGCTTTGCAGCCAGTCCCGGGCATCGGAAGTCAGCTGATCGGAACGCCCCAGGTAGAATACCCGCTTGCCGTCCCGGTTACGGATATTCTCCCGGACCGTCTGTCTGGTATAGAGCATTATTTACTGCTGCCGGGGCCCTGGCTCAGCTTACCGTGGGGCAGGATGTTGTCCACCTCGGTATGGGGGCGGGCGATCACGTGTACAGACACTAATTCGCCCACCTTCTCCGCTGCAGCTGCACCGGCATCGGTGGCTGCCTTCACGGCACCCACGTCGCCGCG
>CAYVCR010000156.1:0-3383 GCA_964450205.1 uncultured Oscillospiraceae bacterium
TTTATTGTCAAGGTGTTTGTTCGTCTTTGCGTTATTCAATTTACAAGGTACAGAATATGCTGCACTCCCGGCGAGCGCCGTTCATCGCACAGCTTTACTATGTTATCACAACGAGTCTAACTTGTCAAGAAGTTTTTTGAAATTTTTTGAAAATCTTTTTTGCTTCCCAACTTGGGGCCCGATTTGCGACAGCCTGCCTATCATACGACATGTTATACAAAATGTCAAGCACTATTTTGTGCAATTTGAAAAATAATTTTATCGGCTCGAAATGTTGTCAGAAATATCTGACAATGCATCCGCCGCATCCATCACGCTCTCCTCCCGGCAGGCCAGGTCTCCCAGACTCACCATGCCGCAGAGCCTGCCATTCTCCACCACCGGCAGCCGGCGCACCTGCACCCTGCCCATCAGATGGGCCGCCACGCCGGTCTCCATATCCGGGTTGGCAGAGGTCACCTGCATGGTCATCACATCCGACACCGGCGTGTCTGCCGGCGATCGGTTGGCTGCGACGCAGCGGGTCACCAGATCCCGGTCCGTCACCAAGCCGCAGAGCTTGTCCCGGTGGTCACACACCGGCAGAATGCCGATATTGTACTGAGCCAGTGTTCTGGCCGCCACCTCCACCGTTTCCCCCGGCGCTACTTTGATCACATTGGTGGTCATCACGTCGCGAATTTTCACGGCACATCCCTCCTTAATGTGGAAAGTATTGCCCCACATCTTTTCATTTATACCTTTTTCCTATATAATATAATGTAAGATTTTAAAGGCAAACCGGTAGTATATGGGTGAGGGAGGGAAAACGCATGGAAGATAAAAAGATCATAACCCTTTTGTGGCAGCGGGCGGAGCAGGCCCTGGAGCTGCTGGCAAAAAAATTCGGTGCCGGTCTGCACCGGCTTGCCATGAACATTCTCGGCAATCACCCGGACGCAGAGGAGAGCGTGAACGATACATACCTGGCCCTGTGGAACACCATCCCGCCAGAAAAACCGGACCCGCTGACCGCCTATGTGTACCGGGTGGGCAAGAACACCGCCCTGAAAAAGCTGCGGCAGAACACGGCCCAAAAACGGGACAGCCGCTATGACGTTTCCCTGGATGAGCTTTCCGAGTGTGTGGCCGGCTGCTCACTGGAAGACGAATTCGACGCACGGCTGCTGGGCCGGGCCATCGACCGGTTTTTAAGCAGCCAAACCCAGCAGAACAGGATCATCTTCCTGCGCCGGTACTGGTTTGGCGATTCCGTCCAGGAGATCGCCGCCCTGTACGCCATGTCCCCCGGCAGCGTCAGTGTGCGCTTAAACCGCCTGCGGGAATCCCTGAAAGAATATTTGACCAAGGAGGGATTTTTTGATGAAACGTGAAAATCTGAGTGAAGCATTGAATCATATCAGCGACGAGCACATCGCCGAAGCAGCAGACAAGAAAAAGCGGGTGCGGATCGGCTGGATCAGTTCTGTTGCCGCGGCCCTGGCTGTGGTGATCCTGGCTTTAGCGGTACTGCGGCCCTTTGCCGTGGCCAAGGCGGTGAGCCAGGCCGACTACCCCAAATATGTGTGGCAGAGCCGTTACGATCAGATGGAGCAGACCCTGCCCCTTCTGGAGGATTTCTTCGCCGGGAGCATGGCACAGACCCTGTCCGGCAGCACCGAAAACCAGACCTACTCCCCCATTAACCTGTACATGGCCCTGTGTCTGATGGCAGAGGTCAGTGACAGTAACGGGCAGATTTTGGAGCTTCTGAACGCCGACAGTGTAGAGGACCTGCGAACCCAGGCAAATCTGATCTGGAACGCCACCTACCGGGACGACGGCGATCAAACACTGCTGGCCAACTCCGTCTGGCTGGACAAGGGCCTAAGCTACAATCAGGACGTGATGGACACCCTGGCGGAATATTACTACACCGATGTCTACAAGGGCAACCTGCAAAGCAAACAAATCGGCAGCGCCATCAAGGATTGGCTCAACGGCAACACCGGACGGATGCTCAAAGCCGATGTGGATAATCTACAGGTGGATCCGCTGACCGTCATGCTGCTGTACTCCACGGTCTACTACCAGGCCAAGTGGGTAGACGATGTGGAGTTCAGCAAGGCCTTGAACACCGACGGCCAGTTCCACGCCCCGGACGGTGACGTGGACTGCACCTATATGAATAAAAAGAAGATGCAGACCTATTACTACTGGGCCGAGGATTTCGGTGCAGTCAGCTTAGGTCTGAAAGACGGCAGCCAGATGTGGATCCTGCTGCCGGACGAGGACAAGACCACTGACGATGTGCTCACCAGCGCAGCCTTCTCCCAGCTTCTGTTCGAAGACGGCTACGAAAGCCGTAAATACATGCTTGTGAATCTGCAGCTACCCAAGTTTGATATCCGGGCAAGCGGCGATCTGAAAGAAGACCTGCAGGCCATGGGCGTGACTGATGTGTTCAGCCCCGAGAACGCGGATTTTTCCGGTACGCTTTATGACCACACAGGCTTTTCCGATTTTACGCCCTATATCTCCGCTGTCAATCAGGCCACCCGGGTAGCCATCGACGAAAAGGGCGTCACCGCCGCCAGCTATATCGAGCTGCCCAATGCCGGTGCCGCACAGCCCCCGGAGGAGATCATCGACTTTATCGTGGACCGGCCCTTCGTCTTCGTCATCACCAACCGCTACGACGTGCCCCTCTTTGCCGGCGTGGTAAATGAGCCGTAGATTTCCCATCTATGTAGAACGCAAAAGGCTTCTCCCGGGGAGAAGCTGTCACCGCTTGCGGTGACTGATGTGGACTGCGGGCAGTAAGCTCAGATATTCTGTATATGTGTAAGCCTGCTGCCAACTTACAATGCACGCCGATCCACACCCGGCCCTTCGGGCCACCCTCTCCCCGGGAGAGGGTTTTAGGTGCATCCTGCAAATCAAAAAGAAGCCGACCCACACGGGTCGGCTTCTTGCATTATATTATATCGCTTAGAAATCACACTTGGCGGCAATGTAGGCCTTCAGCTCGCTGATGGGGATACGGACCTGCTCCATGGTATCGCGGTCGCGGACGGTGACGCAGTTGTCGGCGGGGGTGTTGTCGTCGCCAACAGTCTCAAAGTCCACGGTGATGCACAAGGGAGTGCCGATCTCGTCCTCCCGGCGGTAACGCTTGCCGATGGAGCCGGCGTCGTCGAAGTCCACCATGAAGTCCTTCTTCAGCATGTGATAAATTTCCTCTGCCTTGGGGCTCAGCTTCTTGGACAGGGGCAGGACAGCTGCCTTGAAGGGAGCCAGAGCAGGATGCAGATGCAGGACGGTACGGACATCGGGGTTACCCTTCTTATCCTGGCCCACGACCTCCTCGTCGTAAGCCTCGCACAGGAAGGCCAGGGCCACAC
>CAYVCR010000157.1:0-3347 GCA_964450205.1 uncultured Oscillospiraceae bacterium
GCATTCGGCTACCACGACCAGGGTCACAAGCCCTCCCGTATGGGCGTTGAGGTCGGTAACCGTTCCATCGTTGGCGTTAACATGCGTATGAACGAGCTGTCCGGTGCCGTTGCTCTGGCTCAGTGCCGCAAGCTGCCCAAGCTGTTGGAGACCCTGCGTTACAAGAAGGGCCTGCTGAAGGCTCAGCTGCAGGATCTGCCCGGTGTTGGCTTCCGTACCATCAATGACGAAGGCGAGTGCGGCACTCTGCTGACCCTGCTGTTCGACACCAAGGAGCTGGCTGCCAAGTTCTGTGAGAAGGCCGGTACTGCTGTGATCGCCCGTTCCGGCTGGCACGTATACAACAACATGGAGCAGATCCTGGACAAGAAGACCTGGACTGACAACCATCCCTTCCGTCTGAGCGAGCGCACCTACTCCAAGAACATGCTGCCCGCAACTGACGACATTCTGGAGCGTGCTGTCAACATTTCTGTCGGCGTTGTGGACAAGGGCTTGGGCGCTGGCACCGGTATCAATGTCAACTCCACTGAGGAAGAGATCAATCAGGTTGCTGCCAACATCCGTGAGATCATTCTGTCCCTGTAATTCTTAGGAGGACTACATAATGGATAAGATCAGAGTTGCCGTTATCGGCTGCGGCTCTATCAGCGACATTTACATGTCCAACATTACCAGCGGCAAGTTCCAGATCCTGGAACTTGCTGGCTGCTCCGATTTGTTCCCCGCAGCTGCACAGGCGAAAGCTGAGAAGTATGGCTGCAAGGCTATGACCACCGAGGAGATCTGCGCAGATCCTTCTATCGATATGGTCATCAACCTGACCATTCCCGCTGCCCACTATCCCGTGATCAAGCAGTGCCTGGAAGCCGGCAAGCACGTTTTCTCTGAGAAGATGATTGCTGTTGAGCTGTGGCAGGGTAAGGAACTGGTGGAACTGGCAAACGAGAAGGGCCTGTATTTGGGTGTCGCTCCCGATACATTCCTTGGCGCTTCTGTTCAGACTGCCAAGTATATCGTGGAGCAGGGCCTCATCGGCAAGCCTGTTTCCTGCCATGCTGCAATTAGCCGTAACTACGGCATCTACGGTGAGTTCCTGACACACCTGTGCAAGCGCGGCGGCGGCATCGGTTTCGATATGGGCGGCTATTATCTGACCGCACTGGCTTCCATTTTGGGACCTGTCAAGTCTGTTAGTGCCTTTACTGCTATCAATGAGCCCCATCGTGTCAACACCCGTATCGGTGCTCCCAATTACGGTAAGGAGTACGACCTGGAGGATGCAAACGTGATTACTGCCACCATGCAGTATGAGAACGGCGTTCTGGGCACTCTGCATATGAACTCTGACTGCATTCTGGATGAGACCTACTCTCTGGTAATCTATGGTACTGAGGGTATCCTGTATATGGGCAACCCCAATGAGTTTGGTAACCCTGTGTATATCCAGAAGACCCTCGGCGGCAAGGTCGAATTCCCCCTGACCCACGGTTATGCAGAGAACTCCCGCGGTGTTGGTGCTGCTGAGATGGCATGGTCCATTGTTAAGGGCCGTAAGAACCGCGCCAGTAAGGAAATGGCTTACCATGTCTTCGAGCTGATGCATGGTATTATGACTTCTGCTGAAACTGGTAAGGTCGTGAACTTGGAATCTACCTTTGAAACGCCTGCCGGCCTGCCCTCCGGTTATATGGGCGACGGTGGCTGGACCCGTAAAGAAGAAAGCGCTCTGGCATAAGGAGAACCCTATGCGTACTGTTCAGTTGGAATATCTCCGCCCGGGCGAGATCCAGGCGGAAAAGGAACGTTGTTCCATTGTCTATCTTCCCATAGCGCCCTTGGAGTGGCACGGACCTGCCATGCCTTATGGTACGGATCCGCTCCTGGCCCAAGCATTAGCAAGAAATGCTGCACTGCAGACAGGCGGCGTTGTGATGCCAACGGTTTTCTTTGGCACAGAACGTGAACGCCCGGCATATATACTGGAAGCCAAGGGGTTTGATGACCCGGAGCACATGTATGTGTGGGGGATGGACGTGCCTGCCAACAGCATGAAGAGTTTTTATGCCCGTGAGGATATATTTGCGATCACGATTCGCGAGTATCTTCGGCTGCTTGTGCAGCAGGGGTACAAGCTGATCGTTATTGTTAACGGTCACGGGGCAATGGGCCAGCGCGCAACGTTGGATCGACTGGCAATCGAATATTCCAACGAAACAGACAGTCGAGTTCTGTATCACATGATCGATATCAATGCTGTTGATTTTCAACCGGATTTCGGCCATGGTACGCTGATCGAGACGTCTTTGATTCGTTACTTACATGACGAACATGTTGATTTGTCTGAACTACCGCCCAGAGAGGTGGGGTTAAAATACACCGATTGGGGTATTGCTGACGACTCGGTTTTTGCAGGCAACAGAACTCCCGGTGATTGCGTTATCCATGATCCGAGGGATGCGACTGTGGAACTGGGTGAGCGCTGCTTTAAAAATGCAGTAGTCAATCTGTGCCGACAGGTGCAGGAGATTTACGCTTCGCTGTGAACCGAAGAGGGGAGCGGCATACAGTAATTTTATAGCTTGTTTGTTTACGTAGAGGCCGGCTGCGGCCGGCCTTTGCGCAACATTCAAAGGGGCGATCCGCTTGAGAGGACATAGAGTACTGAAAGAGGAATATGAGGTCGTTGCTTACCCGAAGTTAAATCACGTTCGGGCAAGCATTGTACAGATCGTCAACCGCAATACGCATGTGCACAGAGCGTTGGAATTGGGCCTTGCGTTGGAGGGGGACGGCTTAGTGCGCGTTAACGACAATTCTTTCTCTGTCCACAAGGGGTCGCTGTTTTTCTTTAACGCCAATGAGCCCCATGAGATCATTGCATCCAGCGGGGAAGGCATCAAGATCGCGTATTTGCAGGTTGCCAACAGTTTTTGCAGTGAGTATTTATCCTGTTTCCGCAATCTTGAACTGTTAAAAAATGATCTTTCTACGTATCTTTCTTCAGCGCAGTTGTATGAATTAACTGCGTTAATGGTGCAGTCTTTGCGGGATTATCTCGCAGACGACAGCGATACATACGGACTGCATTGTATTTGCAGTATTTGCCAGCTTTACAGCAGGCTTCTGGCCTATGTTCCGTATAGACAAATGACAGAAGCTGCTTACTTGGCAAGAAATAAAAAGATGGCACGGTTGAGCAGGATCACTGAGTATATTGATACCAATTACAGCGAGAAGATTACTTTGGAAGAACTGGCATGCCGTGAAAATGTGACAAAAACCTATCTTTCCCACTTTATCCATGATAATCTGAATATGACGTTTCAGGAGTATGTCAGCACGGT
>CAYVCR010000158.1:0-3226 GCA_964450205.1 uncultured Oscillospiraceae bacterium
AATGTCAGGGCGGTGGGGAGCCGCCAGTACGATCACGCCCTCGGCACCGCTGAAGCCGTCCATCTCCACCAGCAGCTGATTGAGGGTCTGCTCACGCTCGTCGTGACCGCCGCCCAGGCCAGAGCCGCGCTTACGGCCCACCGCATCGATCTCATCGATAAAAATGATAGCGGGCGCTACCTTTCTGGCCTGATCAAACAGGTCGCGGACACGGCTGGCGCCCACGCCCACATACATTTCCATAAAGTCAGAGCCGGAGATTGACAAAAATTGCGCATCCGATTCCCCAGCTACAGCCTTAGCCAGCAAGGTCTTACCGGTACCGGGAGGGCCGGCAAGCAATATGCCATGGGGGATCCGGGCACCGATCTGCTTATATTTCTGTGGATTGCTCAGGAAGTCCACGACCTCCTGCAGCTCAGCTTTTTCCTCATCCACACCGGCCACGTCCGCAAAGGTGATCTTCTTGCCGGACTGGCCCTTCTGGGTGCGGGCCTTGCCGAAATTATTCATGGGATTCTGTGCGTTGGCACGGCCCGCCAAAATGGCCCAGAGCATCAGCAGAACGATACCCACGATCAGCGCAGGCAGGATCAGACTGTAGGGGCTGAAGCTCTTGCTGGCAATGCGGTCATAGCTTTTCAGGATGCCTGCATCCTTCTGTTCTTTCATCAGCGGCTGCATCTCGGTCCAGAAAGCATCCGGATCCGCAATAGCTACCTGCAAGGTACTCTTCTTCTCATAGGGTTGATACAGCTCCATATGGAGCACATCGCCCTTCAGGACCAGCTTACTGACCTGTTTGTCTTCCAGCAGTCCCACGACCTCGGAGTAGGCCAGGTCGTCGGTGCTGTTACCGAAGATCATCCATATGATGCCGAAGGCTATTGCCAGGATCAAAATATAGACGATCACGTTCATGATTGTGGTGCGTTTCAAGTTGGGTACTCCTTATTTTTCGTAAACTTCCGGTTTCATAACGCCGATATAAGGCAGGTTACGGTAGTGCTCGGCATAATCCAAGCCGTAGCCCACGACGAATTCATTGGGGATCTCATAGCCGATATAGTCTGCCTTCACGGTGATGCCGGGACGGCGGCGGGAAGGCTTATCCAGCAATGTACAGATCTTAACAGAGGCAGGATTTTTGGACAACAGATGATTGTAGGTAAATTCCAAAGAGTTGCCGGTATCGAAAATATCTTCCAAAATCACCACGTGGCGACCGGTCAGATCCTCACCTACATCGCGCTTGAGCACGATCTGCCCGGCATCTGTGCCATGGCCGTAGGAGGATATCCACATAAAATCTATCTGGCAGGGAATGCTGATATGCTTCATCATGTCACCGAAGAACACAACAACGCCCTTCAGCACGCCAATAAACACAGGGTCTTTGTCGGCATAATCTGCAGACAGCTGTGCCGCAAGCTCACGTACCTTGGACTGGATCTGCTCTTCGGTCAAAAGTATCTCTTTTAAATCCTGATGCATGTGAAAAATCCTCCCATTATGTTTGTTTACAAGCTTTCGATTTGTATTTCTACGCCATCCTTTGCTATCCGGTCCAGGTTGGCGCCGATACCACATACAGCAAGCACGCCGCTGTCATCTGCCAGTACAGGCAGTTCCGCGCGGTGCTGCGCCGGGATCTTTTGGTCAATATACAGCTTTTTCAGGCTCTTGGTGCCGCCGGTCAATCGCATGGTATCCCCCGCACATCGGGATCGCAAATACATAGGGCCATCGGGACAGACGGTGAAACGATCATGCTGTCTATAACAAGCTGTTGCAGGGGTACAGGTGATCCGGTAACCATGCAGCTCTACGCAACCGGGAACGGGCAGCTCCACAGGCTCCCAAGGTTGTGCTTCCTGCTGTACCGTCAATGTATCATAGCTGCGGTACAGGGTGATCCCGCCGGGGAACTGCGCCCGGGCAGAGGGATTGTCAGAGCAGACCAGGCTCCGGGCCAGGTCGATGTGCGCACGCTCCGGCTCCTGCACGCCATTTTTTTGTAACAAGGCAGCCAATGCCCGGCTTTGCAGTGCAGAGGGCATAGCGCGCAATTGCGCTACAGTCGGTGGTTTTTCTACAGCAAGGTCGGTCAGCACTTGCTCGTCCTGCCGCAGATCCAGCGCCATGGCGGATACATTCTCTGCCAGGCGGGGATTCTCCTGCTTCAAAAGGGGCATGACGTTGCGGCGCAGCCGATTGCGCAGAAAATCATCGGTTTCATTGGAGCTGTCGGTCACGTAGCCGATGCTGTACTCCTCCAAAAAGGCCAGCACCTCCTGCCGCGTTACCGTCAGCATAGGACGGATCAGCCTGCCCCGCACCGGGGTAATACCGCCCAAGCCTTTCAGACCTGTGCCACGGACCAGGTGCATGAGCACCGTTTCGGCGTTGTCGTCGGCGGTGTGGGCCGTGGCGAGCTTGCCGGGCAGGGTCTGCAGGAAGCCATAGCGGGCATCTCTGGCCGCAGCCTCCAGGCCCTTTTTCCCTGCCGTTACCTGGGTGCGGTCACAGAAAAATGTAATGCCGTAACCCTGACAGAAGTCCCGGACGAATTCTTCGTCCCGGTCGGACTCCGCCCCACGCAGGCCGTGGTTGAAGTGGGCCGCAGAAAGGTTGATCTGCAGTTTTTCCCGCAGCAGATACATGGCAAACAGCAGCGCCATGGAATCTGCACCGCCGGATACTGCACAGACCACCTGGTCACCAGGCTGCAGCATATCATACCGGCGGATAAAGGATAGCAGCTTATTCAGCATGCTTCCACTCCCTGTCCGTGAAGGTCTGATACTGACCCACCCACTGGAGCTTGACCGTGCCCACCTCGCCGTGGCGATTTTTCGCCACGATGCATTCGGCAACGCCCTTGTCCTCGGTGTTTTCGTTGTAGTACTCGTCGCGGTACAGGAAGATGACCTCGTCCGCATCCTGCTCGATAGCGCCGGATTCACGCAGGTCCGACAGCATGGGCCGCTTGTCCGTACGGCTTTCCGGGCCACGGGACAGCTGGCTCAGACAGATGACGGGAACATTCAGCTCCTTGGCCATGATCTTCAAACTTCTGGAGATCTCACTGACCACGGTCACACGGTTGTCGCCGCCCTTGCCGTAGCCGGAGCCGTTCATCAGCTGCAGGTAGTCGATGATCACAAGGCCCAGGTTTTCTACCCGGCGGCATTTGGCGTTCATTTCCGCCACAGTGATGGCAGGG
>CAYVCR010000159.1:0-3196 GCA_964450205.1 uncultured Oscillospiraceae bacterium
GCAGCTCGTTCCATGCACGGGTGGACAGGCCGTTGCCTGCGTAGTAGATCTGGGGATTGCCCTTGCCCTTGCCGATGTTGTGGTTGCAGCCCTGCATCAGCTCGATAGCGGCGCGGGGGCCCAGGTAGCTGCCGCCGATGCCGATGACCACGAATACATCAGAGGTCTCCCGGATACGGGCAGCTGCGGCACGGATCCGGCGGATCTCGTCGGTCTCTTCGGTTACAGGCAGATTCAGCCAGCCCAGGAAGTCGTTGCCCTCGCCACTGCCCTCGGTCAGGGTCTGGTGGGCAGCAAATACTTCCTTCTCGGTAGCCAGCAGATCCGGCAGGGACAGCTGTCCCCAAACATTGGAAATATCAACTTTGATCATATGGAAAATTCCATCCTTTCAATTTTCTCGCAATTATATGTTACTGCAAAAATGTCACAAACGCAAGTGCTCCGGAAAAACTTTCCTAAATTTTTTACTTTTTCGTATTTAGGTATGGCTTTTGCCGCTCCGGGCAGTTATAATATAATAAATTTTCTAAAGATGCGTCATTCTGAGTGAGCATAGCGAGTCGAAGAATCTTCGCATTGGGTAACTGTACAGCACACATTCGGTGCGAAGATCCCTCGGCTTCGCTCGGGATGACGCGCCTTTGGCGCATTCTAAAATTCTTTCAAAATGTGATTTGTACATCTGGAGGTTATACATATGAAATATGGCTTTGGCGTGGATCTGGGCGGCACTACTGTCAAGATCGCCTATTTTGACGAAAACGGCAATATGCTGGATAAGTGGGAGATCCCCACTGTCACCGCAGACGGCGGCGCGCAGATCCTGCCCGATATCGCAGCATCCATCCTGCAGTATCTGGAAAAGAACGGCATTGCCCATGAAGACATCATCGGCGTGGGTATCGGCGTGCCCGGTCCTGTGGACAATGCCGGTGTAGTCAACAAGTGCATCAACCTGGGCTGGGGCGTGTTTAACATCCACGAGACCCTGGGCAAGCTCACCGGCTTCCGGGTGGTTGCCGGCAACGATGCCACCGTGGCGGCCCTGGGCGAATGCTGGAAGGGCGGCGGCCAGGGCAGTCAGAACGTGGTGTTCGTGACCCTGGGCACCGGCGTTGGCGGCGGCATCGTCATCGGCGGCAAGGTGGTCAACGGTGTCCACGGTGCCGGCGGCGAGATCGGCCACATGGTCCTCAATCGCGACGAGAAAGACGCCTGCAACTGCGGCAAACACGGCTGCGTGGAGCAGTACTGCTCCGCCACCGGTATCGTCCGGGTAGCCAAGCAGTTTATGGCCGCCAGTGAAGTCCCCTCCTCCCTGCAGGCCATCGAAAAGCTGACCTGCAAGGACGTGTTCGATGCCGCCAAGGCCAGTGATGCCCTTGCGACCGAAATTCTGGAGCAGGTCTATGCCTACATGGGCGAATTTTTGGCCAATATCTGCAACGTGGTGGATCCGGAAGTGGTGGTCCTGGGCGGCGGTGTCAGCAAGGCAGGCCAGCCGCTGCTGGACGGTGCCAAGCGCCACTTTGACAAGTGGGTGTTCCACGGTGCCAAGGATGCCCGTTTCGAGCTGGCGACCCTGGGCAACGACGCCGGTGCTTACGGTGCTTTCAAGCTGGTGCTGTAAAAAACAATCTAGTGTTTCAGTCTCAGATCTTCTGTCCTCTCACCTTATGTTTGTTTGAGTTTTCCGATTGAAAGGGTACATATATGAAGGGATTCTATATTTTACTTTTAATGGTCGCTGTTTTAGCAGTGCTTTTGCTGTTTGCTGCCTACATCATGCAAAAGAAAACAAAGCTGGCCCACTTAAGTGTCTTTGTCGTAGCGCTTAGTGCGCTTCTGCTGATTGCAGCGCTTGTCAGCTGTATTTTCTATTCCGCATCCCTGCTGGCCAAAGAGAAAGCTGAAGAAGCTCCCACCACAGACACGAGCACCGATTCCTCCTTGTCTGTTCAGGAGAATGTGCAGGAAGCTACAAGCATTGCAAATCCTGCAGCCAGCCCAGCTATTATGAGCTCCAGCAGGCTTGGCTTCTGTGTATATGCCAAGGATACGCCGCCTCAGCAAAGCATCCCCAGCTATCTGCTGGCCCACAGCTTGGGGTTTGATATCTTTGTTTGCAATTTGCGTTTTACGGCAGACAATGTCCCTGTTCTGCACCATGATGAGGATATTTCCTCTTATGCCAAGAACATGGACGGCAGTGACCTGGAAAAAGATACTGTTTTGATTTCCAAGACAACCTACGAGGATCTGTGCCAGTATGATTACGGCATTTATAAGGGCGAAGAGTATGCCGGAACACCCATCATGACCCTGGCTGATATGTTGCAGTTCGCCAGAAGTCTGGGTGTGGAGGTCGTGATCGAGCTGAAGACCGCTATTACGGAAGAGCAATCCCAGTATGTTTGCCAGTTGGTCCGTCAAATGGGTATGGAAGAATGGGTGATCTGGTCTTTGGAATATCCAGAGCAGGGTACATATATCAACCAATTCTCTCCCCGTTGCCGGCTGGCCCTGGAAACACACCGCTTCGCTGAGCTGTACGATGAATTTATCCAAATGAAGACAAAGACCAATCGTCTGTATGTTCGCTTCCCTCACAATGATGACAGCCTCCAACTGGAAGATTATATCGACTCGTTTCAGGAAAACGACATTAAATTCAGCATTGGTACCATCGAAAGCACAGAAGAACTGGATGCCTGGTTCAGCCGGGGCGATATCTACTGGTCAGTCAGTGTTGTCCGGTCAAACCACATCAATGTGGAAACCTATTTAAAAGAGAGGCTGAAGAATTCCTGACCGGTCTTATAACAAAAATGCCGCTGCCCGACCGGGCAGCGGCTCTAATTGTTTCTACTAAATTACAGCAGAGTGGAGAAGTGCTTGATGGTGCGGACCATCTGAGAAACGTAGGAGTTCTCGTTGTCGTACCAGGAAACGACCTGGACCTGGGTCTTGCCATCGGGCAGGGCGCAGACCATGGTCTGAGTAGCATCGAACAGGGAGCCGAAGCGCATGCCGATGATGTCGGAGGAGACGATCTCGTCCTCGTTGTAGCCGTAGGACTCGGTAGCAGCAGCCTTCATGGCAGCGTTGATCTCAGCCACGGTGACAGCCTTGGAGCAGACAGCGTTCAGGATGGTGGTGGAGCCGGTGGGAGTGGGGATACGCTGTGCAGCGC
>CAYVCR010000160.1:0-3187 GCA_964450205.1 uncultured Oscillospiraceae bacterium
AGAAGTTTCCGGACTTGTTGTAGAAGAAAATTAAGTCCTATATCAACAGGGAGCCGATCACGGCTCCCTGTGTTTTATTTTATGCTTCGTTAAACATGCGGATCAATTCGGTGCCGACACCATGCAGATATTGCAGCGCTGCCACCCGCTGATCCGGTAATGTAGTCTGGGCAAAGGTGCGTACAGAAAGGTTCAGGTCGCCTTGGTAGCCAACTTCCTTCAGCTTGGGCATGACCTTGTCCCACGGCACTGTACCGTAGCCGGGGATCGTATGGGAATCGCTCTTGGCGTTGTTGTCTGCCACATGGAGCAGCCGCAGCCAAGGCGCAACAGTCTCCAAAGCCTTTTCGTGGTCCAGCTTAGCCATGTTGGCATGGCCAAAGTCCCAGCAGATACCGAACATAGGGTCGTTCAGCCGCTGCATCAGTTCTGCCAGTTCCTCTGCGTAGGAAGAAAAATCAATGGCACCGGCAATGGGGAACAGATTTTCCACCGCCAGCTCCATGCCGTATGCGGCAGCTAATGTGCCCATTTCCGAGAAAAAAGCCATGTTGTATTCCCATGTCTTTTCCGGGTTATACCCCTCTGCGTCGTATACAGACTGGGTGTGCACCACCATCAGGCGGCTGCCCAGCATATGAGAGGCCTCCACGCTGCGGCGGACCATTTCATCCTTGTGCCGGATATCCTCCGGGTCTGTCACGGAAGACAGGATGTACCAGTAATCATGGGTATAGGGCACGGTGATCTCGTTTTCATCCAATATCTTTTTCAGTCCGGCGACCCGGTCACGCCAGTTGTCGGCCGCCAAAATCTTATCATTGGCAGGACCGTTCATAAGATTATATTCCATATGCCGAAAGCCAGCTTTCGCACATTGGGCAATGCCCAATTCCGGAAGAAACTGCACCTTGTTGTCAGTACGCACACCGTATACAGCATTGTTTGTAATCGACAGTTTCATGAAGCATCCCCCTTTTCATTGCATTAACCATAGCAAAAACAAAAAACCGCGTCAAGTGCATTTTCTGTTTTGGAAGCCTGCTGTTTTCGTCAAAAAAATCTTTTCAAATGCGATCTCCGGTGGTATACTGTTATCAGATTAACCAAGGAGAACTCTTATGCGCAGATTCATTGCGGCAGTATTGGCGCTCATGTGCCTGCTGACTGCCTGCTCCTCTCAGGAGGAAACACGGGATAATGTGGGACAGCTCACCTATGCAGGTGTTTGCCTTGCCAACGGCGAAAATGCCCCTTATCGGCAGCAGCTGGAAAAGGAGCTGCTGCGCTTAGGATATTATGTAAACTTCGCAGATGCGAAAGGCGACCAGACCGTTCAGCACGATCAGATCAGCCAGTTCATCACAGAGCAGTACGACGTACTCATTGTCGAGCCGGTGATGGCCGTAGCCACAGATGTGATCCTGACGCGGCTGGAAGCTGCGCAGATCCCGGTGGTGCTTCTGGGCAAGCAACCCAAGGAAGACGTGCTTTCGCTGTGGCGGCGTGCCTGCTATGTGGGCTTTGACCATACCCAGCCGGGCATGATCCAGGGCAAAATCATTCTGAACACCACCAACCAGGGCGATGTGAACGGTGACGGCCAGGTGGCCTGTGCCATTATTGCAGGCCCGGAGGATTACACCGACACCCAACTCCACATAAAAAACTGTATCGCCCCCTTGGAAGAGGCCAATGTGAGCACCCTTCTGCTGT
Organism: uncultured Oscillospiraceae bacterium; assembly: GCA_964450205.1. GTDB lineage: Bacteria > Bacillota > Clostridia > Oscillospirales > Oscillospiraceae > Faecousia. Next base: position 1,717 of record CAYVCR010000160.1, read on the forward strand.
CCCAGGTATATGGCGACCACACTGCACAGCGGGGCAAGGAGCTGACCGAAGGTCTGTTGTCCCAATTCGGACGGGATATTGAAGTGCTGTTCTGCGGCAGTGATGCCCTGGCACTTGGCGCACTGGAAGCCTTAGCTGCTTCCGGACGGACGGTAAACAAGGATATTTATGTGGTCGGCATCGGCGGAGAATCGGAAGTCCTCTCTCAGGTGAGTCAGGGTATCATGACCGGCACTGCCATGGCTGACTATAGCGCTTTGGCCCAGCAGGCTGCGGAGGCTGCAGCTTTGCTTCTGACCCACGATGCAGAGCAGATCTACACGGTAGATTACGTTCTCAAGGAAACTCCATAAAAAACACGCGGGAAGATGGTCCTTCCCGCGTGAAATTTTTACAGCATTTCGATCAGCTTTCCCAGCACCGGCTCAAATGCCGCGCCGTACCAGTGATTCTCCAGCTGGGCGGTGCACTTGATGCACTCGACCGTATAATCGGCAGCGATCTGTGCGGCCCGGTAGGCGCTGTTGCCCCGGATCAAGGCTCCCACAAAAGCAGAGGCGTAAATATCGCCGGTGCCGTGGCAGGAATTTGGCAGCTTGTCATGCTCATAGTAGGCATACTCACCGTTTTCGTAGACTACGATACCGGTCTTGCCGGGGGCGTAGGAGATACCGGTGAGGATCACATTCTTGCAGCCCAGCGCGGTCAGACCAGCCAACAGTGCATTGATGTAGGCCCGGTCATATTCGGTGCGGTACTCCATGCCAGTCAGGAAGCAGCTTTCTGTAATATTGGGTACCACGTAGTCGGCCTCAGCACACAGTTCCTTCATTGCCTCCACAAAAGCAGCATCAAAGCCGGGGTACAGGTTACCGTTGTCAGCCATAGCGGGGTCAACAACTTTCACACAGCCGGCGGCAGCATTGTCCCGGAAAATATCCCGAACATATTCGATCTGCCGGGTACTGCCCAGGTAGCCAGTGTAGATAGCAGCAAAGGAGATGCCCTCCTTCTGCCAATGCTGCCGGATGGCAGGCATATCCTCGGTCAGATCCCGGAAAGTATAGCCGGAGAAACCGGCGGTGTGGGTAGACAACACTGCAGAAGGCAGCACGCAGGTCTCCAGACCGCAGGCAGAGAGAATGGGCAGCGCAACTGTCAGCGAGCACTGACCGACGCAGGAAATATCCTGAATGGTGAGAATCTTTTTGTAATCCATAGCGGAAACTCCTTTTGTTGTGTTTTCTGTATTATAACACCAACTGGCAATAAAAACAGTACCAAATTTCGCACGCGTTTTAAGGCCAGTTTGTATTGTGCTTCGGTATTTAAAACTTTGTGTTTACAGAATGGCCGGGTGTGTGGTATGATATAAGGCAGAAAATTATAATGAGGTCGCAACACATGAATTACATTGTTTTGGATATGGAATGGAATCAGCCCTGGCCCGGCTCTCCTTCTTCCAAGAAGG
>CAYVCR010000161.1:0-3178 GCA_964450205.1 uncultured Oscillospiraceae bacterium
CAAGATGGTCCAGACCCGTAACGTGTCCAAGGCCGAGAAGATCATCTTCCCCATCGTGGTTACCATTTTCGTGGCACTGCTGCTGCCCGACACCGCTGCCTTGATCGGCTGTCTGATGTTCGGTAACCTGCTGAAGGAGACCGGCGTCACTGACCGTCTGAGCGATACGGTTCAGAATGCACTGATGAATATCGTCACCATTCTGCTGTCCACCGCTGTGGGCGCTACCATGGTTGGCTCCAACTTCCTGACGACCCAAACTCTGCTGATCGTTGTGCTGGGTGTCTGCGCTTTCATTCTGTCCACTGTGGGCGGTCTGCTGGGCGGTTTGGTCATGTGCTGGCTGACCAAGGGCAAGGTCAATCCTCTCATTGGCTCCGCCGGTGTCTCTGCCGTTCCTATGGCAGCCCGCGTGTCCAACCTGGAAGGTCAAAAGGCCAATCCCTCCAACTTCCTGCTCATGCACGCAATGGGCCCCAACGTAGCCGGCGTCATTGGCTCTGCCATCGCCGCAGGCTTCCTGCTGAGCGTGTTCGGCAAGTTTATTTGATCACACATAAAAAATCCCGGACGAAACGTCCGGGATTTTTTTATTTCATTCGTTTTTCCAGCGTGGATGCGGAAAGGGTGGATTCGTAGACCTTCATCATACCGTACTCCACAGTGACGATGTAGGATTTTGGAAGATCATCACAGGAAATGATGGCACCTTCCTTTTGGGCCCGGTTCAAAAAATCCCGGGTCCGCTTGGAAGTAGATGTATTGTCCATATCAAAGATTCCAACAATGGACGATTCCCGCACTGACATATCATTACCGATCGGAAGGTACATACTATCATCCCCACAATAATGCAGAATGCTGAATGCATAATGCAGAATTATTTATTATCTGCTGCAGTCTTACAAATAGAAACTAAGAGACTGATAATTTCAGTAATATCCTTGTTAAGACTATTAAATTCTTCTGCATTTAGATAATCTGTCTTATAAAATAAGCGTAACCAATACTCTGTTTCGTAGGCTTCCTTCAATGCTATAGACATCTTCGATATAAAATCTGCCTTGCTTTGACCTCTTTGCGCTTCTGAAACATTAGCACCAATGCTTGTACCACAGCGTAGCAGTTGTTTCGACAGCGTGTACTCTTTTTTACTCTGTGTAAGGTATTTATTCAGTTTAACGATCCTTACAGCAAAATCAAAGCTTTTTTTGATAATAGCATTTTCTTTCATAAAACCTCATTCTGCATTCAGCATTATGCATTCTGCATTTTGGTCTGTGCAACAGCCATTTCGTCGCAGCGGTTGTTCATAGGGTTATCTGCATGGCCCTTGACCCAATGATAACGCAGTTCATGCTTCGTGGTCAAGTCCAGCAAAATCTCCCATAGGTCAGGATTGAGGGCAGGCTTTTTGTCTGCCTTTTTCCAGCCTTTTTGCCGCCAGCTTACGGCCCATCCTTTTTCAAGCGCATCAATGACGTACTTGGAATCGGAGTACAGCTCTACGATACAAGGCTCTTTCAGCGCCTGCAGGCCCCGGATCACGGCAGTCAGCTCCATCCGGTTGTTGGTGGTACTCTCCTCACCGCCGGACAGTTCCTTCTGCACCCCATTGTATTCCAGAATTGCACCCCAGCCACCGGGACCGGGATTGCCGGAACAGGCACCGTCCGTATACAGAGTCACGGTCTTCACGCCTCAGTCTCCTCTTCAGGGACGGCCTCAACGCGCTCGATGGATACCAGCTTGTTGCCCTCCTCGATCCGCATGACGATAACGCCCTGCACATCGCGCTTGTAGATGTTGATGCTGTTTGCCGGCACACGGATGATCACGCCGCCATTTTCAATGAGCATTACATCGTCTGTATCCTTGACCACACGGCAGCCGGCGACCTTACCGGTCTTGGGTGTGATGTTGTAGTTCTTCAGTCCCTTGCCGCCGCGGCTCTGAGCCACCTTTTCACCGTTGGGTCCGGTGCGCAGGTATTCGACCAGTTCGGTACGCTTACCAAAGCCATTCTCGGTGACAGTCAGCAAGGTAGTATCATCCTCAGCCTTTTCCGCACCGATGACGTAGTCATCGGTGCTCAGCATGATACCGCGCACACCCACAGCATCTCTGCCCATGGGACGCACATCGTTCTCATTGAAGCAGATGGCCATGCCATTGGCTGTCGCCAGAATGATATTGTCATTGCCGTTGGTACGCATCACGTTGATCAGCTGGTCACCCTCATCCAGGGTGATGGCACGGATACCGGTCTTACGGCGGGTAGCCAACGCAATGAAGGGGATCCGCTTGACTGTACCCTTCCGGGTGACCATCATCAGATACTCGTCCTCATGGAACTCTCTGGTGATCACCATGGCGGTCACGTTCTCGCCGGACTCCAGAGGCAGGATATTGACCATAGCTGTACCGCGGGCCGTTCTGCCAGCCTCGGGGATCTGATAACCCTTCCGGTGGTGGACCTTACCCATATCCGTGAAGAACAGCATATGATCGTGGGTAGATGCCACGTTCAGACTCTTGACGTAGTCCTCTTCCTTCAGATTCTGCGCATTCACGCCTCTGCCGCCACGGCTCTGAGTCCGGTAGGTATCCACCGGCATACGCTTCACGTAGCCATGGTTGGAGATGGTAAAGGCGCAGGTCTCCTCTTCGATCAGGTCCTCGATATCGATCTCATCCTCGATGTCCTGGATCTCGGTCTTACGGGCATCGCCAAACTTGTCGCGGATGGCGATCAGCTCGTCCCGGAGCACACCCTGCAGCTTGATGGGGTCTGCCAGCAGTTCATTGTAATAAGCAATGCGCTCCTGCAGCTCGTCAAATTCTGCCTGCAGCTTTTCTCTGTCCAGACCCTGCAGGGCCTTCAAGCGCATATCCAGAATCGCCTGGGCCTGCACCTCGTCCAAGCCAAAGCGCTCACACAGCTTTTCCTTAGCATCATCATAAGCGCTGCGGATGATCCGGATCACTTCGTCGATGTTGTCCTGTGCGATCAGCAGACCCTCCAACAGGTGGGCGCGTTCCATAGCTTTTTTCAGATCATACTGAGTGCGGCGGGTCAGAACATCTATCTGGAAAGCCAAATACTCATCGATGATCTGCCGAAGGGACAGGATCCTCGGCTGCTTCTGATCGTCCACCAGTGCCAGCATGATAATAC
>CAYVCR010000162.1:0-3115 GCA_964450205.1 uncultured Oscillospiraceae bacterium
AGCACTTGGCGGCGGTGGTGGCATAGCCGTTGGGGAAGCCGATAACGGTGCAGATAGCCAGCTTGTCGCCTACATATTCCTTAGCCTGCTTCACAAAGGAGGCAGGAATGCAGACAGAGGCAGTCTGGTACTTGATGCCGTCGTCACAAATGCCCTTGATCTGCTCCCAGGTGGAAGCCTGACCCAGCAGGGTGTGGTCGCATTTTGCCAAAATTTCTTTCAGTTCCATAGTATATCTCCTTTAAGTTAATTCTGTCCGTGGAGTTTGATCTTCTTATGCTCGCGGATGCCCCGGATATAGCACCGGTGGCACATGGCGATATAGGCATCATTGCCACCCAGCAGCACCTGAGCACCCTCGGTGACGATATGGCCCTCGCAGTCGATACGGGCGTTGACGGTGGCTTTGACGCCGCAGTCGCACATGGTCTTGATCTCCTCGATGGCGTCTGCCAGCTCCATGAGCCGAAGGCTGCCCGGGAACATCTTGGTCTGAAAGTCGGTGCGCAGACCGAAGCAGAGCACCGGAATGTCAAAATCGTTGACGATGGCCCGCAGCTGGTCGATCTGCTCCGGGGTCATAAACTGACATTCGTCCACGATGATCACGTCACAGGCACCCATACGGGTCTGGGTGAAGACGGTATACACGTCCGCATCCGGCGGGATCACCTGCACCTCAGCCTGCAGGCCGATGCGGCTTCTGAGGATGTTGACACCGTCCCTGACATCGGCGCTGGGCTTGATGAGCCAGACCTTCATGTCATTTTCCTCGTAATTGTACTTGGTGATCAGTGCCTGCGCCGTTTTGCTGGAACCCATGGCGCCGTACTTGAAATAGAGCTTTGCCATCGGATAATCCTCCATTCTCTCTTTGTGCTACCATTATACCGAAAATATACCCAATATGCAAGCACTACAAATTTCAGTTTATCGAGCCGATGGCTCGATAAATCGGAATTTAACGATAAGATACCGGCAGCGGGTCGCTGCCGGTATCTTCTACTTCTGCAGCAGCTGCTTGCGGTACTGGAGTGTATACAAATGATAATACTTCCCCTTCAGCGCCAGCAGCTCCTGGTGAGTGCCCTGCTCCAGGAGCTTGCCGTGGGACAGCAGGATGATCTTGTCGGAATGCTGGATGGTGGACAACCGGTGGGCCACGATCAGCATAGTGCCGATGGACTTCATCTTCTCCAGGGAATCCTGGATCAGAAGCTCGGTCTCCGTGTCGATGTTGGCGGTAGCCTCGTCCAAAATCATCACCGCAGGCTTGTGGATAATGGTACGGGCAAAGCTCAAAAGCTGCCGCTGACCGGCGGAGAAGTTGTTGCCCCGCTCCCGGACCACATCGTCCAGGCCGTTTTCCAGCTTGCTGATAAAGCTATCGGCGTTCACATACCGGCAGGCCTCCCAAACCTCCTCGTCGGACACGTCCTCCATGCGCAGCAGAATATTGCTGCGAATAGTGCCTGAGAACAGAAACACGTCTTGGAGCATCTGACCGAAATGACGGCGCAGAGAAGCGATCTTAATTTTCTTGATATCGATGCCGTCGATCAAAATCTGACCCTTTTGGATATCGTAGTTGCGGCAGATCAGGGACAGGATGGTGGTCTTGCCGGAGCCGGTGGATCCTACGAAGGCCACTGTCTGGCCAGGCTGTACGTGGAAGGAAACACCCTGCAAGACCCATTCATTGGGCCTGTAGGCAAACCACACGTCCTTGAATTCGATCTCGCCCCGGATGCTCTCCAGCTCGATGGCATCGGGCGCGTCCAGCACCTCCGGCTTCATATCCATGATGGTAAATATCTTCTCCGCTGAGGCAAAGGCCGACTGGAGCACGTCAAAATGCTCCGACAGGGTCTGGATAGGATCAAAGAATCGGGAGGCATACAGGTAGAAGGTAACCAGCGTGCCCGAGGACACGATCTGTCCCAGCACCGTCTTCTCGCTCAGTGCGGCTCTGCCGCCAAAGTAGAACAGGCACAGCACGCAGCTGATATGGAGCATATACACCATAGGACGGAACACACCGAAGACGAACATTCTCTGGCGCTTGGCCTTCTGCAGGCTGCGGCTGTGCTCCAAAAACGCATCCATCTTTTCCTGCTCCCGGTTGAAGATCTGGGTGATCTTGATGCCGGAAAGATTCTCGGACAGGAAGGTGTTCATTTCCGTACGGGAGTCCGTGACGCCCCGGTGGGCCTTCCGGGAGAACTTTTGGAAAATGAAGGTGAACAGCGCCACAAAGGGCACAAAGCACAGCACCACCAGGGTCAACAAGTAGTTGTTCACCAGCATGGCACCCAAGACGCCAAAAATGACCATCACGTTTTTGACCATGGTGACCAGGACATTTGTAAACATCATGGAGATGCCGTTGGTATCGTTGGTGACACGGGTCACCAGCTTGCCCACGGGAATTTCGTTCAGCTGCTCGTGGGACAGACTTTCGATGTGGGAAAACACGCTTAAGCGCAGGTCAGACAGTATTTTCTGTCCCACCTTCTGCAATATCATGGTCTGGAAATACATGCCGATCAGCGACACCGCCAAAATACCCGCGTACAGGATCACCTTGGTCACCAGCTCGCTGAGCTGGAAGGAATCCTTGACAAGCTCCTCAATAGAGCCGATCAATGTTGGAGATATCAGGTCGTTGGCAATGGATACCAGCATGATCAGCAGCACCAGCACGAATTGCTTCCAGTAGGGCTTGGCGTAGCCAAACAGACGCTTCACGATGACCTTGTCGGTTATGGTGCGCTCAAACTCCTCCGCCTCCTTATGAGACCGCAGGCGGAAGTAAGCGATCAGGAAGGCGATGGTGAACGCGCCCAGGATCGCGCCCACGATCAGTACAGGCAAATACTCAGCCATTGGACGCACCTCCCTCCTCCTCCAGCCTCTGCAGGTCTACCATTTTCCGGTAGGAAGGGCTGGTATCGTACAGCTCGGCATGGGTACCGAAGCCCACCACTGTGCCATCTTCAATGAACAGCACCTTGTCCATCTGCTCGATGGTGGAGATCCGGTGGGCGATCAGGATGGTGGTCTTGCCGGCGCGGGTAGCGCGCAGATTCTGCAGGATGGTCTTCTCGGTCTTGGT
>CAYVCR010000163.1:0-3090 GCA_964450205.1 uncultured Oscillospiraceae bacterium
TGAAGCCGCCGTCGTTGGTGCGCTTGTCGAACCACAGACGAGGAGCAACGAACTCAGCAAACAGACCATACTTATCCAGCTCGGACTTAACGTCCTTTGCGTAGTCGATGATCTGCTTCTCAGTCATGTTGTTCATATCGGGCACTGCGTCGTCATCGTGGAACTGAACGCCGTGCAGGCCGATCTCTGCGTACTTCTTCAGCTTCTCCTCAAAGGGAACGGTCTTACGGTTGCCGGGACCAAAGGTCTCGTTGCCTTCATGGACGTTCCAGGGGCCAGCGGTAAAACGGAATGTTGCCATAATCAATCTTCCTTTCAGTGTTGTAAAATATGTATTTGGGGACTTTTCCCCTTACTACTGCAATCATGACACAGGCAATACCTGTTATCAAATTTATGTTGCGTTCCGCAGATGACAATGTTGCTGTCTATACATTTTTGTACAAACATCACAAAATAAAGTCGTGTTTTCTGTTCTCTTTTACTGGTACGCAATGCAGGAACAGTACGTTAGATAATGGCCTTCAGGCTTGCAGCCTTTGCCTCGTCTGCAGCACGACGCAGCTCCGCAATGGAAGCACCTTCCAGAATACGGGCATACATGGACAGAATCAGCTGTGCAAGTGCCCCCTCTGCGTCCAGCTTGGAAACTTCGGCAAGAACCTGTTTTGCCGCATCAGTCCCCTGCTCCATACCTTCTGCCTCGTTAATGTAACGATGCAGTCCGGCAGCAGCGCCCACGGCGATATATGCGGGTGTAATCCCCTGCTCCATCGCCAGATTGGAAGAACCAATCAAACGATCATCTGCAGACAGCTTACGCCCAGGGTCACCACCAACACGCATGCAGGTATCCTTCAGAGCAGCATTGGTAAATCTGTGGAGCAAGTCCGTAATATGGACAACAATGCTCTCTAGTGCCACACCATATTTCTTGGACAGGGCCATGGCGCTTTCCAGCATGGCGTTCTGCACAAGTATGCGGACATCTGCTACATCAATAGACTGATAGATGTACTCCAGGCCCAGAAGATCGCCCAGATAAGCACAAGTGGCGTGGCCCATGTTATGCACATACAGCTTACGCTTAATGTAGAAATCAAAGGGCTCAAAGGGCACCATATTCTTGATTTCCGGCACTCCGCCCTTGAAGGCAGCCTTGTCGGTAGGCAGGAATCCATAGCGCTCCACACAGACACGCATCGGTTCGCCATCCTTCATTTCTTCAGTCTGAACAGGCACCATGCGACCAATGGACGCTTCCACAAGGCCCACAGTGGCATCAAACTTGGCGCATTCGGCTTCGTTCAGCTGCTCCTTGATCATAGCCTCGACGACCTTGTTTGCATCCATCAGGTTCTCGCAAACAATGATGTTCAGGGGGCGATCTCCTGCTGCCCAGCGCTTACGCAGACCGGCAACGATATTGGGAACAATAAATTTTAGAATTCTTGCACCTACAGCCGTTGCCATGATGTCACATTCCGCAATCACATCGGAAGCAGCTTCCGCATCATTTCCGTTGACAGCAGTCACGTTCTCAACAAGGACATCCTCATAGCCCTGGCTGGAAACATAACGAATGGGATAGCACTGCTTCTCCTGCAGGTGCTTGACGACAGGCTCAGCCACATCAATAAAGGTCACATGATAACCGGACTGACTCAGCAGCGCACCAATAAAACCACGGCCAATATTACCGCCGCCATACATTACAGCTTTCATTGTGTGCAGCCTCCTTAGCGCAGCTCGTTGTAGACCTTCATGGCCTCTTCCACAGAACGCATGCCTTCAGTAGCACCGGGCTGAGACAGTGAGCATGCAGCAGATGCAGTACCCAACTCGATGGCGCTCTTCAGATCCATTCCCTTCCATGCACCGTACAGCACACCGGAGCAGAATGCATCACCGGCACCGACAGTACCGGCAATCCAGCCCTCGGGCAACTTTAGACTGGGAACCTCAACCAGGTTGTTGTTCTCATCCAAACCATAACCGACCTCAGGACAATGAATGACTGCCCAAGTAGAAACACCCAGCTCCTTCATTTTCTTCAGGGCCTCGGGCATATTCTCTTTCAGCAGCTTGCCGTCCTCGGTACGCAGCTCGACACCGGTAGTAGCACTGGCTTCCATCTCGTTAATGATGCAATAATCTGTGTACCGCATGGCAGGACACACCAATCTGTGGAAACGATCGCCAGCTTCGCTGACCACATCGATAGAGGTCTTGATGCCATGCTCCTGTGCAGAATGGAGCAGGCGAGCCATCTTGGTGCCGTACTCATCGTCTTCCTCGTCCAGTGCATCCAGCAGCAGGATGTATCCAATATGCAACATATCCACATCCAGCTTATCCCAGGGGATATCTGCCTCACAGAACTTTGCGTTTCCGCCGCGGCTGTGATAGAAGGTGCGTTGCTTGGTGATCTCATCTGCCATGACCAGAGTCATGGAAGTAGAGCCTTCTGTAATAACATGCTGAAGGTCAATATTCTTATGCGCACGGAGCTTGCCCATAACAAAGTCACCTTCCGGATCGTTACCGACGCGACCCAAGGCAACCAGAGGCAGTTCAGGATCCAGCAAAGCCAGGTCCAGAATGTCATTACACAGAGCACCGCCGGAGGAGCGGGATGCATCAGCCGTAATGGTCGTCAATTCACCAGGCTTGGGCATGCCATTAATCGGATACAGAATATCCACGATCATATTGCCTGCTACGGCAATACCTTTCTTGTTCATATGCGGGCACTTCCTTTCATATACATCTATTTTTCCTTATGCTGAATATGTGTCCAGAAGGAATCGAGCCAGTCACGGCCGGTTTCAACGGATGCGAATGTCTGCGCTTCCTCAGCAGAAGGCGGCTCCACCTCTCTTCTAAGCTGTGCGCAGCATTCCTGTGCCGGCTTTCCAAAATGCTTTTCCAGCATTCGGGAAAGGTACTTCACATCCGAAAAGCCGCTAACAACACTGATATCCGTTAAACACATGGAGGTGTTGCGGATCAGCTTCAGCGCCCGTTCAAAACGCACCGTGCTGACATACTCCTGAAACGTCATATTCAGATTATCATGGATAAAGTGGG
>CAYVCR010000164.1:0-3050 GCA_964450205.1 uncultured Oscillospiraceae bacterium
TATCTGCCTCTATTATACACCAATTGGGGCAGAAATCAATCATTAATATAACTTTGTTATTTTGTAATCACCATCGGGGCAAGCGTACACTGTAAAATCAATTTCTTAAAGGTACCTGCTATGCGGATGCATGAAATTTTCCCTTATTTTTTCCCTTATTGGGGTGGTATTAGGTGGATTTAGGTGGTTAAGAGTGGTTGATAAAGTTCGGAAAACTACAGAGTATGGCAGCAAAATGCTAACTTTGGTTAAAGAAAGTTGCAACCTCCCGGAATTCGAATCCCTCATCCTCTGCCAAAAATCGACAAAGCTCGACAGAGTTTTGTCGATTTTTACTTTTTCACTCTTAACTATTCACTCTTCACTATTCTCTATGGTCGATTTTTGGAAAGTAATAGCGAAGAAGTAAAGGTGTCCGCTTTGCGGATGATTTGAATTTTTGTGAGAGCAGGGGCGACTGTCAGCCGCCCACGGGCGGATAGTTTTAGGGTGCGTTGCATTCATTTTGCAACGCACCCTTGGCTTTTTCCGTTTTCTTCCCAGGGGAAGGGTTTACCTTTCAAGACACTCTGCCGCATATAGCGGAAGGTGGTCTCCTCCCCCTCGTCCCGGAGCATGGTCAGCAGGTAGCTAAGCTCCCGGCGTGTCTGTTCGTGCATGAGGGATCTTTCCCGGCTCTTGTCGAAATAGCGATATGCCGAGCCGGGGGTGTAAGATTTGCCCTCATAGGTCATGCAGGCAGCACGGCGGTCCATGACCATCTCCACCAGGTATTTGCGGGGCATGGGTACAGACTCGTAATTCAGGGTGGCCATGCTCATGTCCGTCCAGTATTCGTAGTGGTGCCGGTTGCGGCCCTTGTGGTGCATCCAGGCCTCGCTGTAGCCCTTGTCCTCACGCTCGGCGGCGTTGGGACTGCGCACGCCCTGGTAGTATTTGGCGCCGTTCCAGAATTCCGTAGGGGTGTATTTGGACAGGTCGTGGGTCAGACCTTGCCAGATAAGGCCCACCCGGAAGCAACCGCACATCACCAGCCAGCGATGCTTGGTGATGGTAGCAAAATGATGCCATGCTTTCATGCCTTCACACTCTTTTCTCTCAACTGGGGTTATTATAGAGCATCTTCCTGTCAAATGCAAGAGCGCTATCCATACTTTCCGGACTTCATACAGTCCGAAAGTAATTGACTTATCTCCGGCAAGGGTTTAGAATAATCGGCAATCGGACAAAAGGAGAACGCACATGCAAAAAATCGGTTTCTCTCTTGAATATCAATATGACAGGCCTTTGACACAAGTGATCCCGCTGTTGAAAAAGGCCGGTTTTTCTGCGGTTTCTCCCGTTTGGGGGCAGGAGCTGACCTCCATTTTCAGCTGCACACGGGATCACGGGATGGATATCCAGTCCCTCCACGCGCCACCAAAAGGCATGGCCGTTCTTTGGCAGCCGGATGCCCAGCTGTCGGAGACCCTGCAAAAGGAAATGCTGGCAAGTGTGGAAGCCTGCGCCCGGTATCAGATCCCGGTACTGGTCGTCCACGGATGGCAGGGACACGGTTATACTTTTTCCCCAGACAATTTATATTTTCAAAATTTCGATGCGCTGGTGACCCGCGCGCAGGCGCTGGGCGTATCCATTGCCTTCGAAAATCTGGAGGGCGAAGAATACCTTGCTGCGTTGATGGCTCGCTACCGCCGTTTATCCCATATCGGCTTTTGCTGGGATTCCGGCCATGACCGCTGCTACCCCCACACCATGGATTTCTTAGCCGAATTTGGTGACCGGCTGATCATGACCCATTTAAATGACAACTTCGGTGTCAGGGGTGATGCCTATACCTCCAAGGACGATCTGCACCTTCTGCCCTTTGACGGCAACAGCGATTGGACACTCCAGCTTGCCCGGCTACACTCTGCCCGCAGGCAGGATACCCTGAATTTTGAGCTGAAGACCATGTCCCACGGCATTGCCACCTACCCCGGCTGGACTTTAGCGCAGTTCATAGCGGAAGCCGGCCACCGCGCTCAAAAAATCGCAGAAACATATGCTGCATTATAAAAAGGCTTGCCGACCGGCAAGCCTTTTCGTTATTTCAGCATTTGACAGAACCAATAGATCAACCCATAAACCACGCTTGCTGACACGCCGTAGACGATGACCGGGCCTGCGATGGTGAACATCTTGGCGCCCACGCCCAGGACGAAGCCTTCTGCTTGTGTCAACTTAGGGCCCATACATTCGTGTTACATTAGGACCTAAACACCTTTAAAAATTACAAAAATCGTGTGCCAAGAACAGCACACGATTTGATCATTTCATTTTCTCAATCAGTTCTAAAAGCCACTTGGGACTATTTTGCCCAATCGTCTGTAATTCTCCGTTCTTGTACTTCGCAACAGTGGCAAAGCCGTTGTCGTTATCGTAAAAAGTAGCTTCGTTACAATGCGGCAAGATTGCCAGCAGATCCTCAAATCGTTTGGAAAAGCGATTGGCCACAGTATCGGTATTAATGTTATGCCCGCCTCTTTTGACCCGGTTTTCGATACGAAGCAGGCTTTCCTCCATAGTGTCCAAACCCACATAATAAAGGCGAATGTAGTAATCCTTTGCAATTGCTCGTTTGATCGTGTCCAGTGTTTTTCTGCCGGAAAGGGTTGTTTCTTGGGTAAAACAAATCTCCTTTTCCAGGCACTCATCAATCAGAGCAATGGCTTTCTTACCGCCCTCCAGCAGGTTTCCGCCACAAGCAGCCGTAATCTTATCCACATCGATGATTTTTCCCAGATTGTTGATCTCTGTCCGCAAAACACCGGTCAGGCTGCTTTTTCCGCAACCGTTCACACCGGCAACGATGGTGTATGTTTTCACGAAACACACTCCCTTTACAAGAATAGTACTTGCATTGTAGCACAATAGGAACTTTTTTGCAACACCTCTGCTGCTGTCAATATAGGACACACCCTTTTGCAAAAACATTTACATTAAAACGGCGGTGTGGTATAATGATCGAAAAGAGAAAGGAGGGCTATCTGTGATTTACTATCGTCTGA
>CAYVCR010000165.1:0-3029 GCA_964450205.1 uncultured Oscillospiraceae bacterium
AATCAAAGATTTTTGCCAGCTTCTCCCCGGGAGAAGCCTTTCGGTGTCCTATCGCTACAGCTCGATAAATTGGAATTTGTACTGCAAAAGCCGCGTGGTCATCCACGCGGCTTTTACTGATTATTTACGGTCAGGGAAGAGCTTTTCGATTGCTGCGCAGGCAGCCGCCTGCTCGGCACGCTTTTTGCTGGTGCCGGTGCCTTGACCCACCACAGCGCCGTTAAGAGATACCTCCACGGAAAACTGCTTGTCGTGGTCCGGGCCGGACTGGCCTACCATCTGATAGCTGAGCACCTGATTCTTCTTCTGCTGCACCAGCTCCTGCAGGGCCGTCTTATAGTCCTGGTTGTGGAGCTTACCCACCGGCACATCGCACAGGATAAACCGGCCGATGAACTGCCGGGCTGCGTCCATACCGCCGTCCAGGTAGCTGGCTGCGATCACGGATTCCACCGCATCGGCCAGAGTGGAGGCTCTCGTTCTGCCGCCGCCCTGCTCCTCGCCGTGGCCCAGCAGCAGATGCTGGCCCAGTCCCAGCTTGTCGGCCACCTCGGCCAAAGCTGTTTCGCAGACCATGTCGGCCCGCATGCGTGTCAACTCACCTTCGGGGCGGTCCGGGAAATTGCGGTACAGGTAGTCCGCCACCACCATGCCCAGGATCGAATCGCCCAGAAACTCCAGCCGCTCGTTGCTCATAAGGCCGTCGTGGTAGCGCTCGTTGGCATAGGAGGAGTGGCTCAGTGCATTTTGCAGCAGGGTGACATTTTTGAACCGATAGCCGATGGCGGCTTCCAGATCCTTAATCATCTGCGCTCTCCTTATCATTTACGATCCGGAGCATCTGCTCCAGTTCCTCAGTAATATCGCTGTTTGCAGCATCCATTGCCTGCTTCACCGCATTGCGGAAAGCCAGTGCATCGGAAGAGCCGTGGGCCTTGATGACCGGCTTCTTGATGCCCAAAAACTGGGTGCCGCCGATTTCCCGGTAGTCCATCATCTTCATGACCTCGTCCACGCCCTTCTTGCAGAACAGATAGCCGATCTTGGACATAAAGCTGCGCTTGAAGATCTTGTGCTTCATCAGGCTGCCCATGAACATGGCTGTGCCCTCGATGGACTTGAGCAAAACGTTACCGGAGAAGCCGTCGCAGACGATCACGTCCACCGCGCCCAGAGGCACGTCACGGGCCTCCACGTTGCCCACGAAGTTGATGAGGCCCTTTTCTGCCGCATCCATCAGCAGGGCGTAGGCTTCCTTCTGCAGTGCCGTGCCCTTGGTGTCCTCAGAGCCGATATTCAGCAGGCCCACCTTGGGATCTTCCACGCCTATGTATTTCTTGGCGTACAAAGAGCCTACCAGGCCGAACTGCAGCAAAAATTCCGGTGTGCACTCCGCATTGGCACCGCAGTCCAGCATGACGGTCTTGCCGCCTGCCTTATTGGGCATGACAGGGCCCATGGAGGCACGGCGGATACCCTTGACGCGCTTGACGATCAGGGTCGCACCGCTGAGCAGCGCGCCGGTGCTGCCGGCGGAGACAAAGGCATCGCCCTGTCCCTCGCTGAGCATATGCAGACCGATGACCATAGAGGAATTCTTCTTTTTGCGGATCACGTTGGCAGGATCGTCGTGCATATCCACCACTTCGTCCGCGTTGGCGATCTCAATGCCTGTGGGCAGATCGTTGATCCCCTGGCTGCGCATTGCCTCCAGGATCTCCTCGCCCCGGCCAACCAGGGTGATCTGTGCACCAAAATCCTTTGCCGCCTGCACGGCGCCCATCACGGGGGCCAGGGGGGCATTGTCACCGCCCATGGCGTCCAGAATGATTCTCATAGTTGCACCTCTTTCTTTCTCAGATGCCCTGTTCCACCATGCTGTCGATGATCGCCAGCGAACGGTTGGCAAGGGCCAGGTTTTTTTCTGCCTTTTTCCGGATCCGCTGCTCCAGCGGGGAAATGATACTGAAATTGATATTCATGGGCTGGAAGTTTTCGATCCGCTCGTCACTGATGTACAGGCCCAGGGCGCCGATGGCGGTCTCCTTGGGGAACTGGGGCACTTCCCTGCCCTGCACCTTGGCTGCCATGGCAACGGCCGCCAGGAAGCCGGAGGCGGCGCTCTCCACGTAGCCCTCCACACCGGTCATCTGACCGGCAAAGGCCACCAGGGGGTTTCTCCGGTCGGCGTAGTGCCGGTCCAGCAGCTTGGGCGACTGGAGGAAGGTGTTCTGATGCATGACGCCGTAGCGGACGAACTCGGCATTTTTCAGTGCCGGGATCATGGTAAACACCCGCTTCTGCTCGCCGAACTTCAAGTGGGTCTGGAAGCCCACCAGGTTATACACGCTCTTGGCGGCGTTGTCCTGCCGCAGCTGGACTACCGCATAAGGCTCACGGCCTGTCCTGGGGTCAGTCAGACCCACAGGCTTCAGAGGGCCAAAGCGCAAAGTATCCGGGCCACGGCGGGCCATGACCTCCACGGGCATACAGCCTTCAAAGACCCGCTTGTCCTCGAAGCCGTGGACCTCGGCCTCCTCGGCGGAGATCAGCTCCTGCAAGAATGCCTCGTACTGCTCCTTATCCATGGCGCAGTTTACATAATCCGGCGTACCCCGGTCGTACCGGGACTGCCACCAGGCCTCGTTCATATCCACAGACTCAGCGGTCACCAGAGGTGCTGCCGCGTCGAAAAAGTGCAGGTAGTCAGAGCCAAAGTACTTACCGATGGCCTCAGATAAAGCATCAGAGGTCAGAGGGCCTGTAGCAACGATCACAGGGCCATACGGCACCTCGGTGATCTCCCGGGAAATGACGGTGATATTTGGATGGCTGCGGAGCTTCTCGGTGACCAGGTCAGAAAAGCCCTGTCTGTCCACCGCCAGGCAGCCGCCTGCCTCCACACGGGTGGCATCAGCGCAGCTGATGATCAGACTGCCCATATGGCGCAGCTCTTCCTTTAAAAGGCCCACCGCATTTTCCAGCCGGTCACCACGCAGAGAATTGGAGCAGACCAGCTCGGCAAAGGT
>CAYVCR010000166.1:0-2943 GCA_964450205.1 uncultured Oscillospiraceae bacterium
GACCATGCGTCTGCTGTGCGGTGCCGATAAGATGGATTCCGGTGTCATCAAGGTGGGCGGCAAGCCTGTGAAGATCCGCAACCCCAAGGATGCTGTCAAATACGGCATCGGCTACCTGTCCGAAGATCGCAAGCGCTACGGTCTGTGCGTGAATCTGTCTGTCACCGACAACACGATCATGCCCAGTATTGACCGTCTGTTCAAGGGTCCCTTCGTCAACGAGGCTAAGGCAGACAAGTACGCTCAGGAGTATGTGGAAAAGATCCGCACCAAGACGCCCTCCACCAAAACCAAGGTGGTCAGCCTCTCCGGCGGCAACCAGCAGAAGGTGGTCATTTCTAAGTGGCTGCTCCGTGACTGTGATATCCTGATCTTCGATGAGCCGACCCGTGGCATCGACGTGGGTGCCAAGAGCGAGATCTACAAGCTGATGAATCAGCTGGCCGCAGAAGGCAAGTCCATTATCATGATCTCCTCCGATATGCCCGAGCTTTTGCGTATGTCTGACCGCATTGTCGTCATGTGCGAAGGCCGTTTGACCGGTGAACTGGATATTTCTGAGGCAACTCAGGAGAAAATTATGACTTTTGCAACTATGCGTGAAATGGGGTAATAAACAATGAGTAAGATTGAAAACAAGAATCCTGAAAAAGTGGGAAAGAAGTCCCTGGATCTGCAGAAGTTGCTGGCACCTGCCGCTCTGGTGATCCTGTACGTGCTGTTTTCCATCGTTGGTAACGGCTTCTTCTCCTGGAACACCGTTGAAAACATTCTGCAGTCCGCATACTACATTGGCTTTATGGCCTTTGGCGTTACTTTCATCATCATCACCGGCGGCATCGACCTGTCCCTGGGTACTGTTATGATGTGCTCCGCTCTGCTGGGCGCTTACGTATTTAATGTACAGGGTTGGCCCCTGTGGGCTGGTGTGCTGGTGACCCTGCTGGTGGCCGTTGCCTTCGGCTTCCTCAACGGCGTTCTGATCGCCAAGCTGAAGCTGCCTCCCTTCATCGCAACTCTGGGCACTCAGATGATCTCCATGGGCGTTGGTTCCATCATTACCAAGGTCCAGGCCCAGACCTGGCCCGCTGCCAGCGCCCCCGTCGGTGGCTGGTTTAAGCAGATCTTCGTCCGTACCAAGATCTTTGGCTTCCTGCCTGTTGGCGCTCTGTGGCTGTTTGGTTTCTTTATCATCGCCGCTCTGATCCTGCACAAGTCCAAGTTTGGCCGCTATGCCTACGCTATCGGCTCCAATGAGGAAGCTGCCCGTCTGTCCGGTATCAACACCTCCAACTGGAAGGTTGGCGTTTACACCCTGTCCGGTTTCTTTGTTGGTATGGCTGCTCTGTTCTATGCAGCTGTCTACTCCACCATCACCCCCGGCACCGGCGCTGGTCAGGAAATGCACGGCATCACCGGCGTTATCGTGGGCGGCACCTCCATGGCAGGTGGCTCCGGTACCATGGTCGGTACCCTGATCGGTGTGTTCATCATGTCCGTTCTGAAGAACGGTCTGCCCGCTTGCGGCCTGCAGGCTCCTTGGCAGAACTTCTTCACCGGCGTTGTGGTCATCGGTGCTGTGCTGCTGGACATCCAGCGTACTAAGGCTGCAGGCAAGGTCAAGAAAGGCTGATCCTTTCTTATTGACAATCCGCTTTCCAGCATATATAATCCCGTATAAGCGCGTTCTTCACGCTTAGAATAACAAAAATTTTAGGAGGAAACCCAAAATGAAGAAGCTTATTGCTTTGCTGCTGGCTCTGGTCATGGTTATTGGCCTGGTTGCCTGCGGCGAAACCACCCCCGAGACCCCCGATGAGCCCGAACAGACTCAGGGTCAGGAAAACGAGACCCCTGAAGAGACCCAGGGCAATGACACTGCTGACGTTCTGTACATCCCCGTGATGGCTAAGGGCTTTCAGCATCAGTTCTGGCAGGCTGTTAAGGCCGGTGCCGACGCAGCTGCTGCTGACTACAGCGTAGAGATCTACTTCGACGGCCCTGCTTCCGAGACTGAGATCGCTGCTCAGGTCAACATGATCGAGCAGGAGATGGCCAAGAACCCCCAGGCTATGGCCCTGGCTGCTCTGGACACCTCCGCTGTTGCTGACATCCTGGACGAGTGCGCTGAGAAGGGCATTCCCGTTGTCGGCTTCGACTCCGGCGTTCCCGGCGACACCTCCGGCGCTGTTGTAGCTACCGCTTGTACCAACAACGAGGCTGCTGCTGCTATCGCTGCTGAGAAGTTCGGCGAGCACGAGGACCTGATCGCTGCTATGCAGGCTGCTACCGTTGAGAACCCCGTCATCATCGCTTGCCTGTCTCAGGACGCTGTCTCCGCTTCCGTTACCGGCCGTACCACCGGTTTCGTGAACAAGATGGAAGAAGTCGCTTCCCAGTACGGCACTGTTGCTGTTACCGGCCACACCAAGTGGGAGAAGGGTGACGCTTCCGCTGCCTCCATTATCATCGAGGTTGCTGTCTCCGCTACCACCGAGGCTGTCGACGTTCAGAACTCCGCCAACGCTCTGCTGGCTAAGGACAACCTGATCGCTCTGTTCTGCTCCAACGAGGGCACTGTCACCGGCTTCCTGTCCGCTGTTTCCGACGGTGAGGATCTGGCCGATGGCGCTAAGTACGCTGACCTGGTCGTTGCTGGCTTCGACGCTGGCTCCGCTCAGAAGAACGCTGTCCGTAACGGCTGGTTCTACGGCTCCGTTACTCAGGATCCCTACATGATCGGCTACTACGCTGTCGAGCTGGCTGTTAAGGCTGCCAACGGCGAAGAGGTCTCCGATGTTGACACCGGCGCTCAGTGGTATGACGCTTCCAACATCGACGACGACATGATCGCTCTGCTGGTTTACGACTAATCGGTAATTGTAACTGAATCGTCATTAACGGCTGAAACCGACCGGCACCACTTCGGTGGTGCCGGTTTTC
>CAYVCR010000167.1:0-2926 GCA_964450205.1 uncultured Oscillospiraceae bacterium
TTCCACTAAGCAAAACGCAATTACCCCTTAATCCCATAGCAAACGCCCCGGCGGGTAACCGCCGGGGCGTGTTTTGTGAAATGTGCTACTTGTCAGTCTGCGGCTTTTGACGGTTTTAGCTTGGTTTGATTTACATAAAATGTCTGGAAATTGACAAAATGCCGAAATTGTCAGAAAAGGAAAAAAGAGGGGCAAACAGCATTGCCATTTCGTCCCCCCTGTGCTATGATTATTGTGACATCTTTTGAGGTCTGTGCCGAAGAAGAGAAAATATAAAATTTAAGGAGGACACAAAGAATGAAGAAAAGATTGCTCGCTCTGTGCCTTGTGCTGTGCATGGTACTGAGCCTGCTCCCCGCAACAGTGTTTGCAGCAGAGGTTTCTGCGACCATCAGCTTTGCTGATGCTGCTAACCGAACTGCTTGCACCACGTCTCAACAGGTCTGGGAACAGAACGGCATAACCGTAACCAACGACAAGGCTGCATCGACCAGCAATGTGGCCGATTACACGAATCCCGCTCGTTTCTATAAGAACTCTTCCTTGTCTATCGCTTATAGCGGCGGTGACATTACGAAGATCGAGGTTACATGTGGTAGTAGCACCTATGCAACCTATTTGGTAAATTCTGTGGATACCACCACTGCCACAGCTACTGCAAGCGGTAGCGTCGTTACTATTCAACTTAATGCAGCTGCATCTTCTTACACGATTGTTTTGTCTGGCGGTCAGGTGCGCGTTGCTTCCATGATTGTTTACGCCGATGATGGTACTGCTGGTTGTGCGCATGCTAATACGGAGGAGAAATCTGAGGTTTCGGCGACCTGTACCACTGCTGGTCAGGAAGCCGGTGTTTACTGCAATGATTGTGGTAAATTTATTAGCGGCGGTGAGGTAATTGCTGCTACCGGCCATACCTGTGTTTTTGGCGAAAGCACGATTACCTGCGAAAATTGCGATTTGAATCAGACCCTGTCCTCTATTCAAACAGTTAAGGATGCAGTTACAGATGGCAATTATTACTACTTCAAGGGTGTGGTGACCTTCTGTGACAGCCAGAACCGTTATATCCAGGATGAGACCGGTGGCATCGTGGTTCGCTACGCCAGCACCACCGAATCGGATATGGTTGCTGTAGGCGATGAGATTTGCGTTTGGGGCACACCTGTCCTCTACCAGAGTTTTATGATTCAGGTATCTAACGTTACTTCTGGAGATTATGTTAACCTGTCTTCTGGCAATACAGTCGACGCCCAGAATATTACGCTGGCTGATTTGGCTGCCGATACCACTAAGGAATATTTTGCAGAAAAGGTGAATCTGAGCAGTCTGCAGATTACTGCTGTTGGCACCAGAGACACCACCTATAATAACGTTGACTATACTTTGTCTGATGGTACCAATACGATTACTCTGTACAGAGCTCCTGCTGCGACTGATGCAGATCTCCTGACCACCAATGACATTATTGATCTGAGCGGTGCAATTGTTTCTTCTTACAATAGTAATTATCAGCTGCGCATTGCCGATGCATCTCAGATCACTGTTGTCGGCAGTTTGTGTGCACATGACGATGTTTTTAATGTGGAAGAAATCCCGGCATCCTGTACGGAAATTGGCTACACTGCAGGTGTATACTGCCAAACTTGTGAGCAGTACATCAGCGGTCATGAGGAAATTTCTGCTCTGGGACACGATTACGTGGACGACACTTGTTCCGTTTGCGGTGGGGTAAAACCTTCCGGTTATGTTTTGACCGATTTGGCAGACATCACTTCTGCTCATCAGGTCATCATCACCGTAACCCTTGCTAACGGTACCGTTTATGCACTGACCAGCGGCAACGGCACCTCGAAGGCTCCTGCCGCTACTGTCGTCACTCCTGAAAGCGGCGTGATCGCAAACGACAGCGTTGAAGATGCCATTGTGTGGAATATTGCCAACAACAACGGCGAATTGATTATTTATCCGAACGGTGATACTACCTCTTGGCTGTACTGCACTGCCGCCAACAATGGTGTCCGCGTTGGTACCAATACTGCCCAGACGTTCGTCATCGATTCTGACAGCGGCTATCTGAAGCACGTTGGCACCGGCCGTTACCTGGGTGTTTATTCCACTACTCCCGACTGGCGCTGCTACGATAACACCGCCGGCAATATTGCAAACCAGGCCCTGGCATTCTATGCATATCTGGACACGACAGTGTCTGAATGCGAGCATGAATGGGTTGATGCTGACTGCGACACTCCCAAGACCTGCTCCAAGTGCGGTACAATTGACGGTGCTGCCCTGGGCCACAGCTATGATTATGTTGTAGACGGTAACTACAATGTTGGCACCTGCTCTGTCTGCCAGGATGTGGTCAAGACCTACATTCAGCCTGAGGCTAACAGCGAGATCACCATTCCTGTAGCAATCGAGATGGGTCTGTCTATGGGTTATAACAACTACACCGAAAACAAGTTCTATGTTACTGGTACGATTACCGAGGTTTACAATACCGAATATGGTAACATGTACATTCAGGATGCTGAGGGCAATCAGCTGACAATCTACGGCACCTATAGCGCTGACGGCAATACCCGTTATGACGCTTTGGACACCAAGCCCGTTGCTGGTGATACCGTTACTCTGTACGGTGTCATCGGCCAGTATAATGGCACTGCTCAGATGAAGAATGGTTGGCTCATTGAAATCGCCTCCGACGAATGTGTGCACGGGAACACCACCACTACCACAGTGGAGGCAACCTGCGGCGCTGCTGGTTCTGTCACCGTCACCTGTGACGACTGTGGCGAGACCCTCTCCACCGAGGAGATCCCCGCCACCGGCGAGCATGGCTACGAGTACGTGATCAATGCTGATGGTACGCACGACTATGTCTGCTCCGCTTGCGGCGATGTTGCGATCGACGACGAGGCTC
>CAYVCR010000168.1:0-2867 GCA_964450205.1 uncultured Oscillospiraceae bacterium
TTAGCGGACACCGCGGGAGCGGTGTCCCTACAAATAATCATTTTGAGACAGCCCCTATTTTTTGTAAGAATTTTCTAAAACCGATTGACACGGTAGGTTTTGTATGCTATGCTCTTTTCACCTACCATCGCGGTAAGTTTTATATGAAGAGGTGTTCCCATGAAGAACAACTTTGATGCTCTGGTAAGAGCAAATTTTCGTTTTGGACGAATGTGTGGTTGAGAATCCCTATATCCACACATCACGTTCAGAAAGGAAATTGATCATGTCTAACTATAAATTTGAAACCTTACAGCTTCATGTTGGTCAGGAAACGCCCGACCCCGCTACCGATGCCCGTGCTGTCCCCATCTACGCGACCACTTCTTATGTATTCCATGACTGCGCACATGCCGCAGCCCGGTTTGGCCTTGCCGATGCCGGTAATATCTATGGCCGTCTTACCAATTCCACTCAAGACGCGTTCGAGAAACGGATCGCCGCTTTGGAAGGCGGCGTTGCTGCATTGGCCCTGGCTTCCGGTGCTGCTGCAATTACCTATACACTTCAGGCTCTGGGCCAGAACGGCGGACATTTTGTTGCCCAGAAGACCATCTACGGCGGCAGCTACAACCTGCTGGAGCATACCCTGCCCAATTTCGGCATCACCGCCAGCTTTGTGAATATCCACGATCTTCACGAGGTCGAGGCCGCGATCCGGGACAACACCAGGGCGATCTATATCGAAACCCTGGGCAACCCCAGCAGTGACATTCCCGACATTGACGCGCTGGCTGCGCTGGCACACAAGTACGGTCTGCCCCTGGTGGTGGACAATACCTTCGGCACGCCGTATCTCATTCGCCCTATTGAGCACGGTGCAGACATCGTTGTCCACTCTGCCACCAAGTTCATCGGCGGACACGGTACTACTCTGGGCGGCGTGATCGTGGATTCCGGAAAATTTGATTGGGCCGCCTCCGGAAAATATCCTGCCATCGCCGATCCTAACCCCAGCTATCACGGTGTTTCCTTTGTGAAAGCCGTTGGGCCTGCTGCGTTTGTTACCTACATTCGGGCTGTGCTGCTGCGGGACACCGGTGCCTGCATCTCTCCCTTTGCGGCATTTTTGCTGCTGCAGGGCACGGAGACTCTGTCTCTGCGGCTGGAGCGCCACGCCGAAAACGCAAAGAAAGTGGTAGAATTCCTTGCAAAGCATCCTCTGGTAGAGCATGTAAACCATCCCTCCCTGCCGGACCACCCCGACCACGCCCTCTATGAGAAGTATTTTCCAAATGGTGGCGCTTCCATCTTTACCTTTGAGATCAAAGGCGGTGTGAAAGAAGCTCACAAGTTTATTGACACTCTGCAGGTCTTTTCGCTTCTTGCCAATGTTGCGGATGTGAAGAGTCTGGTCATTCATCCCGCGACCACCACCCACAGTCAGCTGACCGACGAAGAACTGCTGGATCAGGGCATCAAGCCCAACACCATTCGACTGTCCATCGGCACAGAGCACATCGACGACATCCTCGCCGATCTGCAGAAGGGATTCGATGCGGTTAAGGATTGAAAATCCGGCACATTTGTGGTATCCTTAAAAAAATGAAACGAGGTGGGAGCTACATGATGATCTCAACCAGAGGCCGGTACTGCCTGCGGGTCATGATTGACCTGGCGGAGCATCAGGGCGAAGGCTATATCCGTATGAAGGATGTGGCGGAACGCCAGGGGCTCTCCCTGAAATATCTGGAAAAGATCCTGCCTGTTTTGGCGAAGAATGATATCGTAGACGGGATCCAGGGCAAAGGCGGTGGCTACCGACTGAGCCGCAAGCCTGAGGAATACACGCTGGGTCAGATCCTGCGGCTCACCGAAGGGACATTGGCACCGGTGGCCTGCCTGGAATGCGGTGCCGCGCCCTGTGACCGGGCAGCGGAATGCCGGACACTTCCGGTCTGGACCGAGCTTGACCGGATCATCAACACGTATCTGGACAGCGTAACCATTGCCGACCTGTTAAAGCCCGGCAGGCAATCCATCACCGACTAAAAAATTACACCCAAACACGTAGTGCTTGGGTGTTTTTCCTGTTTTTTAGCCATACCAAGGCTTTCTTTATTTGACATATTGTGCTATATTATCTCCCAGAGGTGATTCTAAATGAAAATCATGTCATTCAACACACTGCACTGTGCCAGGTTTCCTGAGAAAGTCATTGACTACGAATTGTTTGCAGATGTGATCCGGCAAAGCGGCGCTGACATCATCGGCTTGAACGAAATATACGGCGACGGACCGGGAGAAAACTATGCCGACCAAACAGCAAAGCTTGCTGAACTTTCCGGTATCTCCTACTACTATTTCGCCCCGGCGATCTACTCCAGGAATCAGGGTCCCTATGGTAACGCGCTCCTCTCCAAGTATCCTATCGAGCATGCTGAGACGATCCTGATTCCCGATCCTGCGCTGAAGACAGGCCCCAAGAACTATGAGACCCGGTGTGTACTCAAAGCAAAGCTGCAGGGCGGTGTCACCGTGCTGGTGACCCACTTTGGTCTGAATCCCGACGAGGAGATCAATGCGGTATTTACATTGCTTCGAAACGCTCCCAAGGAAAAATGCATTGTGATGGGTGATTTCAATACAGAGCCTCATAACGGCATTCTGATGCCTCTGCAGGACCGCATGAAAGACACAGCTGATCTTTTTGACACACCGCATATGACGTTTCCTACAGATAATCCCTGCACGAAGATCGATTACATATTCGTCTCAAAGGATGCACAGATCCTGGAAGCAGATGTGCCACAAGTGTTTGCCTCTGACCACTTCCCCCACACCGCCACTGTGCTGTTTGAATAACCGCAACCAAAATCATATCATCA
>CAYVCR010000169.1:0-2852 GCA_964450205.1 uncultured Oscillospiraceae bacterium
GGATGCCATCGGAGGGAGGGAAAACAATGTCTGAAATTCGCGTCAAGGAGAACGAATCTCTGGAGAGCGCTCTGCGTCGTTTCAAGCGCAGCTGTGCCAAGGAGGGCGTGATCGCTGAGGTTAAGAAGCGCGAGCATTATGTCAGCCCCAGCCTGAAGCGTAAGCAGAAGTCTGAAGCTGCCCGTAAGAACAAGAGAAAGTTCTATTAATATCCCTCTTGCTTAAGTGCTCAAAACCCCGCAGACAACAGTCTGCGGGGTTTTTCTATGTAAAAATCAAGCCGGAGGATCCGTTATATTCTGCAGCTGCTGATATAGACCGATGGCGCATTCGATCCCTAAATTTTCTGCTTCAGCCAGCAGTGTCTGCAATTCAGCTTCGCTTCGCCAAACAGTAAAGCAGGCGCAGGTATCCTCTAATTTTAAACAGTACCTGCAGTGCAGCTGTTCGTCGGTGTGACAGTTGGATGCAAGGTCAGGCGCGTGGGCCGGAAAAACGTGGCTGCCTTGCTCTGTCACTGTAATGCCTTCGCAGTCAATGGCTGCTTCCAGCCAAATTTCCCGTCCCGGCCATTGCTTTAGCAATTCCTGCAGTGGGTGTCGCAGCATTGGAGTCAGAAACACCGGGCAGGCAAGGCCCTCTGCATAAGCCGGAGTGATACCGGCCGAGCAGGAAAGCGAGGCGGCAACGGCCTGGGCAATGGCAGCCGTTTCTTGGCAATTTGGCCGCTGAAAGTCCAGCAGCACCCGCGATACCGATAAATGCTGTGCTGCCTCCGTCAGCTGCCGGGCAACCAGATCCGGGTCATGTCCCTGAGGCGGAATGCGGTCATTGAGGATCAGCACCGATCCCTCCGGCAGCAGCTCCGGCACATTGGAGATACCACTGCTGTAGGGCGAAAAATGACAGGCCATCCATGCCATGTGCGCCGGCGGGCGGGCACAATTTTGTATTTCTGCCGCCGTCATGGCAAGATACAGCGTCAAAGCCATGGACAAAAACCGCCTTTCATGTTATAATCCTAACTACTCTAAATTTATGAGAAAGAAGGTGCGAATATGAATTTTCCGCTGCTGCCGGTCATGCGTACGGATGCGCTGACGGACCTGACACCGGAATTTTTGCACCGAAAGGGCATCCGGCTGCTGATGCTGGATTTTGATAATACCATCGTACCTTATACCACCAATATTCCCACGCAATGCATGCAGACCTGGCTGCAGACCATGGCTGCTTCGGATATTCAGCTGTGTGTGGTATCCAACAGTAAAAAGGACCGGGTGAAGAGCTTCTGTGCGGAATATGGGATCGACTGTATCACCCATGCGAAAAAGCCCTTTTCCAGGGGCATCCGCCAGTGCCTTGCCCGGTATGATATGCCTGCAAACGTCTGTGCCCTGGTAGGCGATCAGATCTTTACGGATACCCTAGGTGCCAACTGTACGGGCGTAAAGTCTATTTTGGTCAACGCCATCGACAATCATAATTTTTGGCTGAAGCTGCGCCACGTGGCAGAAAAGCCCTTTATTTTTGCAGCACGAAAGAGGAGGATCCCGCTATGAAAAATCTCGATAAATATTTGTCCGTCCTGAACGGCGAAGCTGACGGCCTGCTACTGACCAGCCGCTACAGCCGCCATTACGGCGCCGAGTTCGATATTGCTGAAGGTGTCGCCATCGTAACCAAGGCAGGCTGCCGCTATTTTACTGACAGCCGTTATATCGAGTCGGCGCAAAATGGCATCAAGGGCTTTGAGGTGGTCCAGATGGACCGCCAGCACCCCTACGCCCAGCTGCTTAATGAAGCGATTGCCGATTTCGGTGTGACTGTCCTTGGTTATGAGGAAGAATATCTGACCGTTTCTGAGTTCCGCGATTACGAAGAAAAGTTGGATGCCAAGCTGATCCCCATGCACAGCCAGATCAGCAGCTTCCGTGCTGCCAAGGAGGATTGGGAGCTTAGCCGTATGCGCCAGGCCCAGCAAATCACCGACAAGGCCTTTGCGGAGACCCTGGGCCGTATCAAGGTCGGCATGACCGAAAAGGCGCTGCAGGCGGAGCTGATCTACTGCCTGTACAAGAACGGTGCCGAGGGCCTTTCCTTTGATCCCATCGTGGTATCCGGCCCCAATACCAGCCTGCCTCACGGCGTGGCCGGTGACCGTGTTATCGCTGAGGGCGATTTTATCACAATGGACTTCGGTGCCGTCTATGGCGGCTACTGCGCGGATATGACCCGCACCGTGGCGGTAGGGTACGCCACCGAGGAAATGAAGAAGGTCTACCACACAGTCCTGCAAGCCCAACTGGCCGGTATCAGCATCAGCCGCGCCGGTGTGACCGGCAGGGAAGTGGACGCAGCGGCCCGGCAGGTGATCGCAGATGCCGGTTACGGGGAATACTTTGGCCACGGCTACGGCCACTGCCTGGGTATGGAGGTCCACGAGTTGCCCAGCTGCAGTCCCGGCGGAGAAAAGACCATGGAAGCAGGCATGGTCAGCTCTGCTGAACCCGGTATCTATCTGCCCGGAAAATTCGGCGTCCGCATCGAGGATGTGGTGATATTCCGGGAGGGTGGATGTGAAAATATTACCAAAAGCCCCAAAAATTTGATAATCGTGTAAAAAAACTTCGTATTCCCCCTTGCAAAATAAGCTATTGTCGGTTAGAATATGTAGGTCAAGCTATGTACACATTTTGCCTCCCGCAAGGGCAGGTATCTTAGGAGGATAAATACAATGATTTCTGCAGGCGATATTCGCAACGGTATTACTTTCGAGATGGACGGCAAGGTCATGCAGGTCATCGAGTTCCAGCATGTCAAGCCCGGTAAGGGCGCTGCATTCGTCCGTG
>CAYVCR010000170.1:0-2787 GCA_964450205.1 uncultured Oscillospiraceae bacterium
CGCTCGTAAGCGTTCATGGGCTCCAGGGTGGTGCGGCGGTGAGCCTTCAGCACCTGCTGTGCCTTCTTATGAGCATAGCGGCGCAGGGAATCCTCCCGCTTCTCCCGGTAGCTCTCGGCATCCACATTGATGCGGATATGGCCCTCGATGCCACGGTTGATGGAGTAGTTACACAGATGCTGCAGAGCATCCAGCGTATCGCCCCGGCGGCCGATCAGGTAACCCAGATCCTCGCCAACCAGCTCCACCATGTAGGTGTTTTCACTTTCTTTCCAGGCGTGGGGGACAGCATTGGAGTTCATGTGCTCCAGCAGCCCCTTCAGGAACTGCTCGATCTTCTCCTCCACAGAGCCGGGCTCGGCGGGGGCGTAGATCTTAGGCTCCTTAGGAGCGGCAGGTGCCTTGGGTGCCTTAGGCTTTTCAACCTTGGGCGCCTCCTGCTTGGGAGCTTCAGCCTTGGGAGCGGCGGGCGCTTTGGGTGCTACCGGCTTGGGGGCCTCAGGCTTCTTCACGGGAGCAGGCTTCTTGGAACGGGAGGCAGCACCCAGTGCGCTTTTGGGAGCGGCAGGCTCGGGCTTGGGATCGGGCACTTCATAGGTGACCTGCACCTTGGCAGGGGAAGCGCCAAAACCCAGGAAACCGGCCTTGGCCTGTGCCAGGACCTGGACGGACACGCTGTCACGGTCCAGACCCAGCTGGGTCAGCGCAGCTTCAATGGCAAGATCGATGGTCTTGCCGGTAGTAACGATAGACTTTTCCACTTTTATTCCTCCGTGTTTTCAGTGGCGTAACGGTTAGGATCATAAGCGCGGCCCTTGGCGTTGGGGCGGTCGGCAATACCGGACAGAGCGGGTTTTTCTTCACTCTCCGGCTCTTCTTCCACAATGCCCTTCTTGGCATCGTATTCGCGCTTGGCAGCGGCCTTGGCGGCCTCCTTCTCCTGCTGCTGCTTTTGCTGCAGCTTTTTCTTGCTGGTATTCTGTGTGATGCCATCGGGGTTAGCGGCCCGGCGCTCAGCGCGCTGGCGCTCCTTTTCAGCCTCCAGAGCTTCCTGCTCCAGGGCCTTGGCCAGACGGACAGCATCCTCGGCATCATAGATCTTGCGGTAGCGGTTGGTAAGGATCACATCGATGACGGTGGTGACCACACCCTGGGCAAACCAGTACAGGCTCAGTGCAGCGGGGATGGTAAAACCGATCCACAGGGACATGAGGGGCATCATCCACATCATCATCTTGGTGGACTGATTGGCCTGGGAGTTCTTGGCGGTCTCCTTGTCCTGCAGACCCTTCTCGTCGGTGACCAGGGAGTTGTTCATCTTCTGGGAGATGAGCATGCTCACTACCTGGCTGCCGCAGGACAGCAGAGCGATCAGAACACCGCCTACGGTGGGCCAGATCTCTGCACTGTTTTCAAAGCTCCACTTCCAGAACTTCCAGTTAGGAACAGCACCCAGATCAATGCCCAGGAAACTGAACTTAACACCCTCCAGAGTCTCGGGATGGGCCACGATGTCCTTGAACTGGTCAGCGTATTCGCTGATGTGGGAAGCGGCGATCATCTGATCGTAGTATTCGTTTTTGCCGAACAGGGTCGGCGCAGCCTCTTTGATATGGGCAACGATCTCAGTTGCGACCTCCACGGTCTCGTGCATCATATACTGGATGGGCTGACGGACGACGGCGTACAAAGGCAGCAGCAACAGCAGGGGCAAAAAGCTCCACAGACAGCCGCCACCCATCTTGACACCCTCTTCGCGATACAGGGCCTGGATGGCTTCGTTCTGTTTTTGCTGGTCGCCTTCGTACTTCTTCTGAAGTGCCTGGACACGGGGGGCCAGGCGGGACATCTTCATGGAGCTCTTCTTGCTCTTGGCAGTGGCAGGCAGCAGGATCACCTTAACCAGAACGGCGAAGAGGATCAGCGCCAGACCGTAGTTGCTGGTGAACTGGTACAGCCAGTCCATCAAATAGCCGAAGGGAACTCGAATAATGTCGCCAAAAGAGAATGCGAGAAACATAGATTTTCCTCCGTTAGATCATGGCACGGGGTCGTAGGGATCCCTTTTGGAGAAGGGATGACAGCGGCAGAATCGCTTACATGCGAGCCAGCTGCCTTTGGCGGCCCCGTATTTGTGGATAGCTTCCAATGCGTAAGCGGAGCATGTGGGCGTGAATCGACAGCGTGCGGGAAACAGCGGGGAGATGGCGCGCTGATAGAAGCGGATCATAGCCAGCAGCAGTTTCTTCATCAAACTGCCTCCTTAAGAATTCCGGCTTTTTCCGCCAGGGACAGATAGGCATTTGTCAGCTTGCCAAAATCTGCGTCGATACAGCGGCTTCTGGCAACGACAACGATGTCCCATCCAGGAGAAAACTGCTCTTCGTTGAGCCGGTAGATCTCCCGCAGGCGGCGGCGGACACGGTTGCGGACGACCGCTTTGCCCAGCTTTTTGCTGACAGTAATACCCACGCGGTTCTGCTCTGCGCGGTTTTTGCGTGCATAGAGCACAAGGTAACCGTTGGCAAGGCCTGTGGTGTGATACAGCCGCCGGAAAATGTGATTAAGCTTCAATGCGCTGGAAAATTTCATACAATTCTCCCCTAAAAAACGGTAGCGGGGCGAACTTCATTCGCCCCGCGTGATCTCCCGTTTCGCTATGAGCGATCATGCTGTGATTCAGCCGACGATATTACGCTCAGGCAGACAGAACCTTGCGGCCCTTGGCACGGCGGCGGGCAAGAACCTTGCGGCCGTTGGAAGTAGCCATTCTCTTACGGAAACCGT
>CAYVCR010000171.1:0-2787 GCA_964450205.1 uncultured Oscillospiraceae bacterium
GCAAGCAATGTTACTTCACGAAGTACCATAGGTTTACCTCCTTGAGGGATAGATTGGGGTAGTATATGCGCTTTTGGAATGCAGAATGCTGAATGCAGAATTGTGGTATGTACCATCAAAAGCTCCGCGTCATTGCGAGGAGCGTGGTACTCCACGCGACGTGGCAATCCGTCTCCTCGTGTCATCCTGAGGGTCGGCGGAGCCGAAGTCGACTAAAGAAATCTTGGAGCGAATGCGACTTAGATTTCTTAGCGCCCCAGGTGAGGATCTTCGCACTATCGACCATGCGTAGCAGCAATTCGGTGCGTTATGTCATACTTTCTCACCGACGAGAAAGTATGCAAAGAGTCGCCGAGAACCTTCCGCATGGTCCTCGGACTCTCCAGGCGGCCTAAGAGGAAAGCGGATCGTTTGCTCCTGATTCCAACATTTCTTCCGCTTTCCCCTTAGGAATCCCCCTGGCAGATTGTTCTGTACGGAATAGAGAACGGAAAGGTTTTTCGCAGTTTTATAAACTGAAATTCACACCAAAACTGGCTGAATTTGCCGACCGGCCGCGGCTTCTGCCAACGCATCAGGCAGCCTGTCGAAATGGGCCACCATGCTGGTGGGTTTCTTTTCCGGATCATCCTGCCCGAAGGGAACGAAATAAAAATTCTTTCGAGCCATCAGTTTTCCGATATTTTCCGCTGCGCCGGCCAGGGCGTCGTTGGTGGATACGGCAATTACCACCGGACGCCCGTTGCGCAGATGGCTTTTTGCTGCCATGGTCACCGGCCCGTCGGCAATGCTGTTTGCCAGCTTTGCAAGGGTATTACCGGTACATGGCGCAATGACCAAAATATCCAGCAGCTTTTTGGGACCGATAGGCTCTGCCTGTGCAATGGTATTGATGGGCGATCTGCCGCAAATGTTTTCGGCCCTGCGGATATGCTCCTGGGCCGTGCCGAAGCGGCTGTCGATGGTGTAGGCACTGTGTGAGAAAATGGGGATCACGGTGTGTTCCTTGACCAGGGCCTCCATGACAGGGAAGACCTTGCTGTATGTACAGAATGAGCCGCACATGGCAAAACCGACGTTCATTGCGCTGCCTCCTTACCTATATTATATAGTATACGCTGGGCGATCAGCTGACCGGAGCTTTCCGGAGCATCCTTGCCCGGTAATCCCCGGGCCCATATTACGTTGTTACCGCCAATGCCGGGCCGGGATGCAAGATCGATCTTGATGTTGTTTCCTGGACAATAGGGGAGCACCATCTCCGGCACCGTATTGAAGATCAGTCTGTAAGGCCGGGGATCAAGGCCGACGGTATCCACTGCTTCATACCCCAGCGCCTGCAGCATGGCCCGGTCTGTTTCCTTTCTTGCCGCTACAGTTACATTGGCGTCCAACTGCCGCAGCAGGCGGGAAAGACATTTACCGATCCGTCCCCAGCCAACGACCAGTACCGGGCAGCCCTTGAGCATTACCGGCAGCTGCTGCATGGCCAGCCGGACTGCACAGTAGGCTGTGATGGCTGCGTTTTCTGTCACATACCCGGGGTCCTGCAGCAGATCAATGGTTTTATAATTTGCAAGCTCCGGCCGGTCCAGCATACCACCGATGACAACCACATCCTCCGGCAGCTGCCACAGCAATGCTTCCAGCGAGCCACCGCCCCGGATCCTGCCTTCGGCATCAAAGCTGGGAACAGGCAGCAACAGATGGGTCACATGGCGGTCGGGGCAGGGGAGAAATTCTTCGCCGGCATCGTTGAGCAACCGGATCGCATACACCAGTGCATCGGTGTGTCCGTTAGAATAGAATATTGCCATACTTTTCACCCTTTCGTGCCACAATATGCCGCCGAGGGTGCAGTTGTGCTTGATTTTTTACTGGGGTATTGTATAATAAATGTAAGAGGTGAAGCAAATGCAGAGATTAGGATTTATCCACGATATGATGGATGTGAAGGTGCTCATTCTGTACGTGGTTGCCCGCGCAAACTACCCCGTGACCACCCAGGAGATCTATGAGCTGTGCTACCAGGATGACTGCCTGAGTTATTTTGATGTGTGTACTGCCATTCCCGAGATGGTCGCCTCCGGCCACCTGCAGCAGATAGGGGAGGACTGCTACGAGGTCACCGAGAAGGGCAGACACGATGGTGCTCTGACGGAGGATTCCATTGCCTTTACCGTCAAGCAGAAAGCGGAGAATGCTGTTTCCCGGTTCAACCGCCAGCTGCGCCGCAGCAGCTTCGTCCGCACCCAGATCCTGCCCCGTGATAACGGTGACTTTTCTGTGATCATGGCGCTGGATGACGAGACTGGCAATTTGATGACCCTGGAGCTGATGGCACCCAACCAGCGGCAGGCTGTCCGTTTGACCCAGCTGTTTGAAGGCCGTGCCGAGGAGCTGTACAGTCTGACTATGACATGCCTTTTGGAAGAAGAGGATGCTTTGGAAGACTGACACCCCTTGTCGAAACCGCCCAATCGTGGTATAGTCATATTACACCGGAAGACCGGTGATACGAAAGGAGTTGCCGCATATGAAATTCCAGTTTAGTGAGAAGAAGGTCAAACTTCCCGCCAATGTCCATGCGTATGCCGAGAAGAAGGTCATGAAGCTGGCCCGGTACTTTGAGGAGGACGCAGAGGCACTCATCGTATTTTCCGTCGAGAAAAACCGCAACAACGTGGAGCTGACGGTCCACGGTGCCGGTACCTGGTTCCGTGCCAGAGAGAGCACCTCGGATATGTTCGCTTCCATCGATGCCGCTGTGGGCACCATCGAAGGCCA
>CAYVCR010000172.1:0-2762 GCA_964450205.1 uncultured Oscillospiraceae bacterium
TCCGCGCTATGCGTGAGACCCGCGTAGGCATCGGCGCTGAGAACTGCAACGCCAATCCCTCCGGCGCCTACACCGGCGAGATCGCTACCGACATGCTGGTGGATGCCGGCTGTAAGTATGTAATTATCGGCCACTCCGAGCGCCGTGAGATGTTCGGCGAGACCGACGCAGACGTCAATGCAAAGGTCCTGGCTGCCCTGAACGCAGGCCTGATCCCCATCATGTGCTGCGGCGAGACTCTGGCACAGCGTGAGGCCGGCATCACCGCCGAGCACATCACCATGCAGATCAAGCTGGGTCTGGCAGGTGTCCCCGAGGAGAAGATCCGCAAGGTCATCATCGCTTACGAGCCCATCTGGGCCATCGGCACCGGCCTGACTGCTACCCCCGAGCAGGCTGAGGAGGTTTGCGAGCACATCCGCACCGTGGTGCGCAAGCTGTACTCCTCCAAGAACGCCCGCGCCATCTCCATCCTGTACGGCGGCTCCATGAACGAGAAGAACGCCTACGAGCTGCTGGCACAGCCCGATATCGACGGCGGCCTGATCGGCGGTGCCTCTCTGGTACCCGAAAAGTTCGTGCAGATCATCGAAGCTGCCAACCAGCCCACCGTGTGATTTAAAAAGGAGCAGCCTGTGCTGCTCCTTTTTAAATCACAAATGCAAAATGCAAAATGCAGAATTCAAAATTCAGTCAGCGAAGCTGACACCTTTATTCTGCATTCTGCATTTCAGGAGGTTTTTATGAAGACCCTCATATTATCCGCAAATGATCCCAAAACCGCAGAAACTGCGGCCAACATCATAAAAACCGGAGGATTGGTGGCCATCCCCACGGAGACCGTGTACGGACTGGGTGCCAACGGCCTTGACCCAGCAGCAGTGGCCCAGATCTTTCAGGTCAAGGGCCGTCCCAACGACAACCCCCTGATCCTCCACATCGCAGGCGCTGAGCAGATCAGGCTGTACGCCCACCGCGTTCCCCAGGCCGCCTACGACCTGGCAGAAAAATTCTGGCCCGGCCCGCTGACCATGATCCTGCCTGCCCGGGATATCGTTCCCCGGTCCACCACCGGCGGACTGGACACGGTGGGCCTGCGCTGTCCGGACTGCGACGTGACCCGCCAGATTATCCGGCTTTCCGGCGTGCCCATCGCCGCTCCCTCTGCCAATATCTCCGGCAAGCCCTCCACCACCACAGCAGAGCACGTCTACCACGACCATGCAGGCAAGATCCCCCTGATCGTGGACAACGGCGCCAGCCGTGTGGGCGTGGAATCTACCATCATTGATCTGACGGAAACGCCGCCCAGACTTTTGCGCCCCGGCGGCATCACCCCGGAACAGTTGACAGAAGTCCTTGGTGCTATTACCGTGGACAAGGCCGTCACCGAGCAGATCGCCGGTGATACGGTGGTCAAAGCCCCGGGCATGAAGTACAAGCACTACGCCCCTGCCTGCAACGTGGTCATTGTAGACGGCAGTGCCGAAAAGGCTGCCGCCTGTATCCGGGCCCGTTTTGCTCCCGGCGACCGGGTGCTGTGCTTTGAAGAAGAGCTTGCGCTGTATGCCGGCTGCAATCCGCTGGCCTACGGCTCTGAAAACGCACCGAACACCTTGTCGGCCGGTCTGTTTGCCGCTCTTCGTGAGCTGGACGACCCCACCATCGGCACCTTGTACGCCCGCTGTCCCACCGGCGGCGGCATCACCTACGCCATCCGCAACCGGCTGGAAAAAGCAGCCGCCTTCCAGCGCATCGACGCGGAGGTGGAAGCATGATTTTGGGTATCACCGGCCCTACCGGCAGCGGCAAGACGACCCTTTTAGGCTTGATCGCAGAAATGGGCGGCACGGTTTTGGATTGCGATGCCATCTACCACGAATTGCTTGCCTCCGACAAGGCGCTGCTGGCTGTCATTGAAGCACATTTCCCCGGCACTGTCCGGGAGGGCACGCTGGACAGGAAAATGCTGGGCACTATCGTCTTTGCGGACGAACAGGCCCTGCTGGACTTAAACCGCATTACTCACCGTGCTGTAAAGCAGGCAGTGGAAGCAGCTTTGGCCCAAAAACCGCAGCTTGCGGCCATCGATGCCATCGGCCTGTTCGAGGGAGGTCTGGCACAGCTGTGCGACGTGACCATGGCAGTTACTGCCCCGGAAGAACAGCGCCTTGCCCGGCTCATGAAAAGGGATGGCATTACAGCCGATTACGCCCGCAGCCGGATCGCTGCCCAGCACCCAGACGGCTGGTACGCAGAGCAGTGCGACCGCACCCTGGTCAACGACGGCACAGAAGATGCCTTCCGGGCCAAATGCCTTGCATTTTTGCAGGAACAGGGTATAATGAAAGAAAAACTGTAAAGGAGAATTTCTATGACTACTGAAGAACTGCGCGAATCCCTGCTGGCTGCGCCCAAGAACGGCTACGCCACACTGACCGCCGAAGAGCGGATCGAGATGGAAGCCTACTGCAAGCGCTATGCAGCTTTTATGGATACCTGCAAGACCGAGCGCGAGGCCACTGCCTGGGCAGTGGCTGAGGCAGAAAAGCAGGGTTTCAAGCCCTTCACTCCTGGCATGGACGCAAAGCCCGGCGATAAGATCTACATGAATAATCGCGGCAAGAGCATCATGCTGGCTGTCATTGGCACCGAGAGCCTGGCACAGGGCACCAACATCTGCGCTGCCCACACCGACTCCCCCCGTATGGACGTAAAGCCCAACCCCCTGTATGAGGATTCTGAGATCGCCTACTTCAAGA
>CAYVCR010000173.1:0-2751 GCA_964450205.1 uncultured Oscillospiraceae bacterium
GGCAAGGCTCCCAACGACGCAGAGTATGAGCAGGCCATGAACGAGCTGAAGGCTCAGCTGGCAGAACTGGAGGCGTAAAAAATGGCAGAAATGAAGAAAGTCGCTACCCGTGACAGCTACGGCAACGCTCTGAAGGAGCTGGGCGCGCAGTATGATAACCTGGTAGTTCTGGATGCCGACCTGGCAGGCGCTACCAAGACCGGTATTTTCCAGAAGGCGTTCCCCGAGCGCCACTTTGACTGCGGCATCGCCGAGGCCAACATGATCTGTATGGCTGCCGGCATGTCCACCGCTGGCCTGGTGCCCTTTGCATCCAGCTTTGCCATGTTTGCTGCAGGCCGTGCTTTTGAGCAGGTCCGCAACTCCATCGGCTACCCCCACCTGAACGTGAAGATCGGCGCTACCCACGGCGGCATCTCCGTCGGTGAGGACGGCGCTTCCCATCAGTGCTGTGAGGATTTTGCTCTGATGCGCTCCATTCCCGGCATGACCGTCATCTGCCCCGCAGATGATGTGGAGGCCAAGGCTGCTGTGAAGGCTGCCTACGAGATGAACGGCCCTGTGTACCTGCGCTTTGGCCGTCTGGCAGTGCCCGTGTTCCATGAGGAGGGCTACAACTTCCAGATCGGCAAGGGCGAGATCGTCAAGGACGGCACCGACGTGGCGATCATTGCCAATGGCCTTTTGACCTACGAAGCCATCCAGGCAGGCGAAGAGCTGGCGCAGGCCGGTATCAACGCCATGGTCATCAATATGGCTACCATCAAGCCTCTGGATGAGGAGCTGGTCCTGGCGGCTGCCAAAAAGTGCGGCAAGGTCATCACCTGCGAGGAGCACTCCATCATCGGCGGTCTGGGCGAGGCTGTCTGCAGTCTGCTGAGCGAAAAGCTGCCCACCCCCGTCAAGCGCATCGG
Source organism: uncultured Oscillospiraceae bacterium (assembly GCA_964450205.1). GTDB lineage: Bacteria > Bacillota > Clostridia > Oscillospirales > Oscillospiraceae > Faecousia. The sequence continues at coordinate 915 of CAYVCR010000173.1, forward strand.
CGTCAACGATGAGTACGGCCACTCCGGCCCCGCTGCACAGCTGCTGAAGCAGTTCGGCCTGTCCTGCGAGCACATTGTAGAAGTCGCCAGGGAGATGTGCGGCAAGTAAATCATCCCCATAAGGACCTGTTGAAAGACAGGTCCTTTTTTATGGCATAAGTGTATCATAGCAGACACCCTTGTGCGTCCCGCGAAAGTCCCGCAGTGGGAATTTGGCGGGACGCGCGGGGGCTTGTTTTGTGGTATCATGGTGTCGGGAAACCGTAAGCAAGCCCCGGCCCGGAAAAAGAAAGCACGCCCAAAATGGTAGCAGTGGGGTACGAGCCATGGCCCATAGCCCTGCTGCTGGGTGAGTGACCGCCCTGTGCTGCGCTGCCGGTCGTCTCCAAGCAGGCTCTGCATGCGCAGCACAGAAAACAAAGCTGTGGCATTGGGCGGACTTTCGGCGCTTTTGGTTGACCCAGTATAGAAAAGAAAAGAAAAGAATAGATCAATATAGGATAAGAACGCGAATACCACCAGGTTTCCGGCCCTGAATTTCCTGACTTTACTTTTTGCCGGAAAACCGCTATCATAAGGAAAAAGGAGGTGGCGTCATGAAGCGATGGCTGAGCAATTTGCTGATCATTGTGTTTGCTGTGGTATTTCTTGTCAGTGCGTTTTTTCTGGGAAGGTATCTGCTGGATTCCCGGCAGAGCCAGCGGCAGTTTGACGAGCTGGCCCAGCTGATGGAGCAGGCCATGCCTACCGTTCCTCCGGTACAGGAGCAGGAATCGGTGCAGGGAGAATCGGCCGCCCAGGATATCACGGAACCGGTGTCGGAGCTGGTAGAGGTCATAGACCCAAAGACCGGGGAGACGGTGCAGGTGCTGCCGGAGTACGCAGAGCTTTACAAGCGCAACAGCGACTTGGTGGGCTGGATCGCGATCCCCGACACCAAGATCAATTACCCGGTCATGCACACCCCGGACCGGACGGACTACTACCTGTACCGGGATTTCTACGGGGAAGACAGCACCCACGGCTGTATTTACGTGCGGGAGCAGTGCGACGTGCAGGCCCCCTCGGACAATGTGGTGATCTACGGCCACCGGATGCGGGACCGGTCTATGTTTGGCAGCCTGTCGGACTATGAAGACAAGGCTTTTTACGAAAGCCACAAATACATCCAGTTCAACACACTGACCGAGCGCCATACCTATGAGGTTTTGGCCGTATTCAAAACCGTGGCCACCCAAAGCGGCTATGCCTACCATCTGTTTGTGGACGCAGCCGACGAGGCCGCCTTTGATACCTATGTTGCCGACTGCAAGGCCATGTCCATGTACGATACCGGTGTGGATGCCCAGTATGGAGACAAGCTGATCACCCTGTCCACCTGCGAATACTCCCAGGACAACGGCAGGCTCGTGATCGTGGCCAGGCAGATCAATTAAAATTATTCTTTTATATATTGCATGCAGGATTTTCCTGTGATATAATTTAGGACGCAATATGAAACGAAAACAGGAGGATAAACCAATGGATTACGCAAAAGAATCCCTGAAGAAGCATGCCGAGTGGGGCGGCAAGATCGAAGTGATCGCCACTGTTCCCTGCAAGACCAAGGACGATCTGTCCCTGGCATACACCCCCGGCGTTGCACAGCCCTGTCTGGAGATCCAGAAGGACATCAATAAGTCCTACGAGCTGACCCGCCGCCACAACCTGTGCGCTGTCATCACCGACGGCACGGCAGTGCTGGGTCTGGGCGACATCGGCCCCGAGGCCGGCATGCCCGTTATGGAGGGCAAGTGCGCCCTGTTCAAGGCCTTCGGCGATGTGGATGCCTTCCCCC
>CAYVCR010000174.1:0-2708 GCA_964450205.1 uncultured Oscillospiraceae bacterium
CGTTGCTTACGTCCACATGGGCGGCACCCACGGTGTTCTGGTCAATCTGGAAGCTGATGTGGACGCTACCGAGGTTGGTAAGAACGTGGCTATGCAGATCGCTGCTATGAACCCCAAGTACTGGGACAAGGCTCAGGTTCCCCAGGCTGACGTTGACAAGGAGCTGGCTGTTCAGGTCGCTCTGATGGACAACGATCCCAAGATGGCTGCCAAGCCCGCAGCTGTCAAGGAAAAGATCGCTGCCGGTAAGATCAACGCCTTCTACAAGGAGCAGTGCCTGCTGCAGCAGGACTTCGTCCGTTCCGACCTGTTCAAGGGCGACGTGGCTGGCTACATTGCCGATGCTGGCAAGAAGCTGGGCGGTTCCATCAAGTTCGTCAATGCTATCCACTACATCAAGGGTGAGGGCATTGAGAAGAAGGAAGAGAACTTCGCTGCTGAGGTCGCCGCACAGATCGCTGGCGCAAAGTAATTCTTAACGGAATGAACCAAAGGCGCTGTCTCACTAAGGTAAAAATTCCAATTTAGAATCGTAGGGACACCCCTCCGGGGTGTCTGAAACCGAAAAATCGGCACAAATTGTGCCGATTTTTCCTTTTGTTTGCGGTTTAGCGGACACCGCGGGAGCGGTGTCCCTACAAATAATCATTTTGAGACAGCCCCTTTTTTGTTTGTATATGTACAATAAAGCGTCATCCTGAGCGGAGGCGCAGCCGAAGTCGAAGGATCTTCGCAGCGAATCTCTGCACAGTAAAAACGACAGTGCGTAGATCCTTCGACGCGCTTCGCTTGCTCAGAATGACACATTTATGGTAGTCCGTTAGTAATTTTTGTCTTCCATATTGACAAACGCTGTATCATGTTGTATATTAACTGTACTAGTACACTTAATACACTTGATACAGAAGGAGTGATGTGTATGATCCACCTGGATTACCGGGATGCGCGGCCCATCTATGTGCAGATCGCGGATAATCTGCGCAGTCAGATCCTGGCCGGTGTCCTGCAGTTTGACGACCGTCTGCCCAGTGTCCGGGAGCTGGCAGCGGAATTGGCCATCAACCCCAACACCATCCAGCGGGCTTACCGGGAGCTGGAGCTGCAGGGCTGGATTGCCACCGTCCCGGGAAAAGGCTGCTTCGTCTGCAAGCTATGCAGCCAGGCCAGTGCTGAGCAGCCCCTGTGGGACGATTTTGACCGGGCTGCTGCCCAGCTGCTGGCCGCCGGTGTCACCACCGAAGAGCTACTGCAGCATATCCGGAAAGGAGGAAAGAACCATGCTTGAACTGAAAAACGTGACCAAGACCTTTGGCAAATTCAAGGCCATTGACGATCTGACCATGACTGTCCCCCAGGGCGCTGTCTATGGCCTGGTGGGTCCCAACGGAGCAGGCAAATCCACCGCTATCCGTCTGATGACCGGCGTGTACCGCCCCGACTGTGGTAAGATCACCATGGAGGGCTTGAGCGTCTATGAAAACCCCAACATCAAAAACCGGATCTGTTCCATCCCCGACGAGATCTTTTTCTTCCCCTCCGCATCTTTGGAGGAGATGCACAAGTACTACCGGGGCCTGTATCCCCAATTCGACGACGACCTGTTCAAGCGGCTGTATGACGTATTCCAGCTGCCTGCCAAGAGCCAGATGCGGCGCTTTTCCAAGGGTATGCAGAAGCAGGCTGCTTTCCAGCTGAGCCTGTGCACCCGCCCGGAGGTGCTGGTACTGGACGAGCCGGTGGACGGTCTGGATCCGGTCATGCGCCGACAGGTCTGGAGCTTGATCTTGTCCGACGTGGCCCAGCACGGCACCACGGTGCTGATCTCCTCTCATAACCTGCGGGAGCTGGAGGACATCTGCGACCACGTGGGTATCATGGACCACGGCAAAATGCTGCTTGAGCGCAGTCTTGCCGATATGCAGGGCAGCACCGTGAAGCTGCAGATCGTGGGCGATGTGCCGGAGGGTCTGAACGTGCTCCACGAGAGCGCCTCCGGACGGCTGAAAACACTAGTGATCCGGGGCTCTGCCCAGGAGGTCATGGCGCAGGTGCAGGCTGCCAACCCCGCCTATTTCGACGTGCTTCCTCTGTCGCTGGAGGAGATCTTTATCTACGAGCTGGGAGGTGTGAACTATGAAGTCAAGAACATCGTTCTTTAACCGCACCGTCCTGCGTAAGGACATTACCCGTTTCGCCCCCGTCTGGGGTCTGTATACCATCGGCCTGCTGCTGTTTCTGCTGATCACCAATTTGGATAACGACGCCGGCGGCATGGCTGACATATTGGGCAGCACCACCGCATCTCTGGCCGTGGTCAATATGATCCTGGGTGGAATCAGTGCGCTGATGGTCTTCGGTGATCTGTTCAAGACCCGGCTGTGCTACGCCACCCACGCCCTGCCCCTGCGCCGGGAAGGCTGGTTTTTGACCCACTTCACCGCCGGTTTCCTGTTCAGCTTTGGCCCCAACCTGTTTATCAGCCTGTGCTTCCTGCCTCTGGTGATGCCATACTGGTACATGGTGCCCCTGTGGCTGCTGTCCAACACGCTGCAATACCTGTTCTTCTTTGGTGCAGGTGCTTTCTGTGCTGTCTGCGCCGGTAACCGACTGGGTGCTGCCGCCGCCTACGCGATCCTGAATTTCGGCACGCTGCTGATCGGTTGGTATGCAGAGGAGATCTATACCCCTCTGCTGTATGGCATGGAATT
>CAYVCR010000175.1:0-2698 GCA_964450205.1 uncultured Oscillospiraceae bacterium
GCCGGTGATTTCTTCCAGCTTGGCGACATGCTCCATGATCTGAGCCTGGATATCGGCGTTGATCATGCGGCCATCTTCATAATACTGGGTGCAGGCTTCGGTGGAGATGGTGAAGCCCTGAGGGACAGGCAGACCGATGTTGGTCATCTCTGCCAGGTTTGCGCCCTTGCCACCGAGCAGCTCGCGCATAGAGCCGTTGCCCTCGGTGAACAGGTAGACATACTTGTGAGACATTGAAATACCCCTTTCAATTCATTAGTAGGCAGCCGCAGGCTGCCAAAATTTACGTATTTTTTGCATAGTGACTCATAATGCGCAAATAGTATAGCACAGCAAGCCCCAAAAGTAAACCTTTTTGCAAATTTTTATGCAAAATTTTCCGTTTTCACTACATATTACAAACTACTTTGCCGGATTGCTTACATTCCTGAGGGATAGTCTTGTCATTTCTCCGAAATATCAAAAATGGCATGCCCGCAGGCATGCCATTTTTCTGTTAATATTCTCTGACCACAGCCTTTACCAGACCGATAAGCTCTGCCTCGGTGCCGTCGATGGGGTCGTAGTTTTCGTTTTCGGGCATGAGCCAAATTTGGCCGTTTTTCCGGCTCAGGCGCTTGACGGTGGCTTCGTCACCGATTCGGGCCACCACGATCTGGCCGTCGTCGGCAGTCTGCTGGGGGCGGACCACCACCTTATCGCCGTCCAGAATGCCGGCGTTTATCATGCTGTCGCCCCGGACACGGAGCGCAAAGCACTTGGGGTCACCCTCCCAGGCCATGGTGCCCTCCTGGTTTTCCACAGCCAAAATAGGCATGCCTGCGGTGACCACGCCCACCACCGGGATCTGACCCGGCCGCTGGGCGGTGACGATGGAGCGCTTGCAGCCCTTGCCGCTGGGGGAGACCAGCAGGCCCTTTTCCTGCAGCTGATTCAGATGGTAGCTGACAGAGGCTGTGGAACGCAGGCCCACCGCCGCACCGATCTCCCGGACCGACGGGGCATAACCATTCTCCTGCACAAACTGATTGACAAAGTCCAAGATCAGCTCCGCTTTGTTGCTTGTTCTGGGCATAACCATTCCCCCATTTGAAGTGTTACACTTATAATAGCACAAATGAACGAAAAAGAAAAGTACTTTTTTCGTTCCTTGCAAAAGAAAACAGAGCCCGAAGGCTCCGTTTTTTAAGAATTCACGCGATCTGCAAAGCGCAGGAAGGCTGCGCGGCCTTCTGCAGTGCACTTATAGACGCCAGCATCCTCCAAAACCTCAGAAAATACCTTACCCGTCTCCTCCATCAGGATCTGCATGGCATTCTCCGCAGTAAAGCTATGGCGCTGCTGTAATTCCTTGACCCAGTCGGCGTGCTTGGAAAGCGTCTCGTCTGCAGCAATATCTCTACCTGCCACAATCGCTTCTGCCAAGGCTGTCAGCTCGCCTTTCAGGCGGCTGGGCAGCACCGCCAGACCCATGACCTCGATCAGGCCGATATTTTCCTTCTTGATGTGGTGCTTGTCCGCATGGGGATGGAACAGGCCCAGGGGGTGCTCGGCGGTGGTCAGGTTGTTCCTCAGCACCAGGTCCAGCTCATAGTCTGCACCCCTGCGGCGGGCTATGGGGGTAATGGTGTTGTGGGGCTCTCCGTCAGTCTCGGCATAGATCATGGCCGCCGGGTCAGAGTATCCCCGCCAGCAGGTCAATATCTTGTCCGCCAGGTCTGCCAGCCGCGCAGGGTCGCTGCCGCTGATGCGGATCACGCTCATGGGCCATTTAACAATACCGGCCTGCAGATCCTCAAAGCCTGCAAACTTAAGCTCCTGTTCCACTGCCGCCGTCTCCATGGCGAAGGTATAGTGACCGCCCTGGAAGTGCTCATGGCTCAAAATCGAGCCGCCTACGATGGGCAAGTCCGCATTGGAGCCCACGAAGTAGTGGGGGAAGACCGTGACAAAGTCCAGCAGCTTCTGGAAGGCGGACTTGTCGATCTTCATGGGGATATGCCGGGAATTGAATACGATGCAGTGCTCGTTATAATACACGTAGGGAGAGTACTGGAGCCGCCAGTCGCCGCCGGCCATGGTGATGGGAATGATCCGATGGTTTTGACGGGCGGGGTGATTCATACGGCCTGCGTAGCCCCTGACACTGCGGGAGGGCTGCGCCTACTGCAAGCTGAACTACGCCCTGACGGAGAGCGTGGGGGAACTCGTGGAAAGCTGCTGGGCCGAGGTAAAGCGGTTCTATCAGGAATCTGCCCGCCCGCTTCCCGGCGTGGAGGCCTTTCTGAAAAAGCAAAAGGCAACGGGCGTAAAATTGTTGGTAGCTACAGCCACAGACCGTCCTCTGGCCGAAATCGCTCTGCGCACGGCCGGACTGGCCGCCTGTTTTGACGGAATGCTTACCTGTCCGGAAGTAGGGGCGAGCAAGGACGTACCCGATATTTACGAACAGGCGCTGGCTCTCTCCGGCTGCGAAAAGGCGGATGCCGTCATCTTCGAGGACGCGCTCTATGCCATCCGCACCGCCAAACGGGCAGGCTTCCGGGTAGCCGCCATCCACGATCCCGCCATTGAAAACGACCATGCCGAGATCCGGCGGCTGGCAGACTATTACATTGAAAGCTACGAAGCCCTCTGATCTCACTATCATAGACACGAAAGGAGACCGCCTGTGGCAAAACCGAGAAATTACGGCATT
>CAYVCR010000176.1:0-2680 GCA_964450205.1 uncultured Oscillospiraceae bacterium
CTTTGTTTATTTCAAACCTAGTTAAGCAAATAGACAAAGACTACTACATTGGATAGACCGTAGCCGAGGAGGAGAAAATAATATTTTTCATCCCCACTTCCTTCATGACCTTGGTCAGCACCAGGGTGGAATTCAGATTGTTGTCATAGTACTCCCAGGGCTTGGCAACGCTCTCGCCCACAGCCTTCAGGCCTGCAAAGTGGATCACGCAGCCGATCTCATGGGAGGCAAAGATCTTCTTCAGCAGCGCTTCGTCCCGTACATCGCCCTCATAAAAAGTCAGGCTCTTGCCGGTGAGCTGCTGCACCCGGTTCAGGGACTCTGCATTGGAATTACACAGATTGTCGATCACCACCACGCCGTAGCCGCTTTCCAGCAGTTCCAGACAGGTGTGAGAGCCTATGTAGCCGGCACCGCCGGTCACAAGAACGTTCATAACATTTTCCTCCACCTGGTTTTTTCTTCATTTTACAACCCTTTTTTTGAAATTGCAATACAAAATATGTACAGTTATCCACGATGTGTTTGCTTTTTTGCTTGCTATTTTCCTGTATCACGGCTATAATTATGGTGAATACGTATCGCAACAGGAGAAGCTGCCCTATGGAACACAAAAAGCATATCCTGCTTCTGACCACCGGCGGCACCATCGCATGCCGTCCCGGCAGTCAAGGTCTGGAGCCCCAAAGTGCCGACATTCTGGAGCGGCAGATCGCTCAGCTGCGCGCCTACTATGATATCACCGTCCAGGACGTGATGTGTCTGGACTCCTCCAACATCCGCCCAGAGGAATGGCAGCTGATCGCCCGGCATATTTTTGAGCACAAGGACCCTTTTGATGGCATCGTGGTCTCCCATGGTACAGACACCATGGCCTACACAGCCTCTGCCGTGACCTTCATGTTGCCAAACATCGACAAGCCGGTGGTATTTACTGGCTCCCAGCTGCCCCTGGAGGATACCCTGTCCGATGCCCCGGACAACCTGCGCACTGCCTTTGCCATGGCTGCCGCCGGATACCCCGGCGTATTCGTTGCCTTTGACCGGAAGGTCATGCTGGGCTGCCGGGCAGTCAAGGTCCGGGCCTCCGATTTCTCCGCCTTTGAAAGTGTCAACGCCCGTTATACGGGCTTGGTGTCCCACCGGGGCCTGACCGTGGACACGGACATGCTGCCCGCCTGTCAAGGCGCGCCCCAGCTTTGCGAAAGCATCAGCAAGAGCGTCTTCCTGCTGAAGCTGACCCCCGGCCTTGCCACCGAGATCTTCGACGCCCTCATCGATATGGGCTATAAGGGCATCGTCATCGAAGCCTTTGGTCTGGGCGGCATCAATGTGCTGAACCGGGGCCTTGCCGGTATCCAGCGGGCCGTAAACGCCGGTGTGAGCGTGGTCGTCACCACCCAATGCCTGTACGACAGCTCCGACCTGCGGGTCTACCAGGTAGGCAACCGGCTGCTGGAAATGGGCGTGATCCAGGGCAGGGACATGACCTCAGAGGCCGCCATGACCAAGCTTATGTGGGCCCTGGGTCAAAACATGACCCAACAGGAAATCACCGAGATCTTCTCCCGCAGTCTGGCAGGAGAGATCACCGTCAATTAATAACCACAGGAGGTAACTTATGGATCCCATTTATGTGACCGGTCACCGCAACCCGGATACTGACTCCATCGTAGCCGCTATGGCTTATGCCTCTTTGCGCAATGCCCTGGGCGACCGGGAATACGAAGCCGCCTGTCTGGGCCATGTGTCTGACGAGACCCAGATCGTGCTGGACCGCTTTGGCTTCCAGCCTCCCAAGCGGATCTATAACATGTTCACCCAGGTCCATGACCTGGACTTCGACACGCCCCCCTGCCTGAGCACCGCCGTAACTGTGGGGCGCGCCTGGAGCATCTTACAGGAGCAGAAGAACATCTCCGCTGTTCCCGTGGCCAACGAGGACGGCACCCTCTACGGCATGCTTTCCCGGGAAAACGTGGCAAGCTACAACATGGAGCAGATCAGCCTTGGCTCTCTGACGGCTGTCCCTCTGTTTAACGTCCTGTCTGTGCTGGAGGGCAAGGTGCTCAATGCCGCAGGCGAGAACACCGATACCATCGCAGGCGAGATCTCCATCGCCCTGCCCCAGAGCCGGGATAATCTGCTGTTTAACAAGCCCGATTCCATCGTGCTCTGCGGCCACCAGCCGGACATGATCCGCCGGGCACTGGAAATGAATGTGAATTGCCTGGTGCTGTGTCAGACCGAGCTGGACGAGGAGCTGCGCAAGCTGCCTACCAAGACCTGCATCATCTCCACCCCCTATGATGCTTACCGTGCTGCCCGGCTGCTGTTCCAGTCCTCCCCTGTGGGCAGGATCTGCCGCACCTCTGACCTGGTCTGCTTCCATTTGGAAGACCGGGTGGACGAGGTCCGGGAGCAGGTGCTGAAGTTCCGCGAGCACTGCTACCCAATTTTGGATGAAAACGAAAAGGTGGTCGGTGTGCTGACCCGTTACCATCTGCTGCGGCCCCGCCGGAAGCGGGTGGTGCTTGTGGATCACAACGAGGCTGCCCAGTCTGTGCCTGGCCTGGAGGAGGCCGAGATCCTGGAGATCATCGATCACCACCGTCTGGCGGATATTCAGACCAACAACCCCATCTATGTGCGCAATGAGCCTGTAGGCTCTACCAATACC
>CAYVCR010000177.1:0-2667 GCA_964450205.1 uncultured Oscillospiraceae bacterium
CTTAACACGCTGCTGCCAGGTGTCAGCGCCGACCTTCTTGCCGTTTTCCAGCAGAGAATTGGTAGCGGCTTCCATCTCCTCGACGGATGTAGTGAATGCCCAATCCTTCAAAGTGATTTCCTCCTAAAAGAATATTCCTCCGATACGCAAGCGCGTATCGGGCGCATAGTGTATCAGTATTATTCTACTCATTTTAATAAGGAAAGTCAACTGTGCTTTTGACAGTTTTCCACCCGAAAAACATATCCCCCCACGGGGGATTTTTACATTTTTTATAAATGGTTAAAATCAAGCTCCAAAAAATGGAAAATATAAGGCCGGGCAGACAAGATGTCTGCCCGGCGGAAGATCACAGAAGCATGCAAACCAAAGGGAAAAGCACGGCGGTCAAAATACCGGCCACCGTAAGTGACAGGCTGCTGACCGCACCGGTCAGCGGACTGAGCTCGTTTGCCCGGGAGGTGCCGATCACGTGGGAGGCTGTGCCGAAGGCAACGCCCTGGGCCACCGGGTCATCGATCCGCAGAAGTTTACATAACACAGTTCCGATAAGACTTCCCAAAATACCGGTGATGAGGATCGCGGCGGTGGTCAGCGGCTCAATGCCACCGTTTTCGCCGGATAGTACCATGCCCATAGCGGTGGTGATGGATTTGGGCAGCAGGGAGACCGTCACCTGGGAATCCAGGCTGAACAGCTTGCACAGGCCGAATATCACAGCAAGGCTGGTGACCGTGCCAGCGGCGATGCCGATCAAAATGGCAGGCAGGCTCTTTTTCAATGCCTTCAGCTGCTCATACAGGGGCAGGGCCAGGCAGACGGTGGCGGGGGTCAGCAGCCAGGAGATGATGCTTGTGCCCTCGCTGTAGGATTCCACACTGACACCAGTGAGCAGCAGCACGCCGATGACCAGAATCACCGCGATCAGAAGGGGGCTGCACAGGGGGCTCCGCCACTTTTTCCGGCACCACAGGCCCACTTGGTATGCGCCCAGGGTCAGTACGATGGGGAAGAGGGAGATCGATTCCAAAAATTCAGTCATTGGACTTGCCCCCTTTCCGCAGCCACTTGGTCACAAGGCCGCTGACGGCAAACACCACAAAGGTGGAGATCACAGTGATGGCAATGATAGGCAGCCAGTTTTCCTTGATCACGCCCCAATAGGCCATGATCTTTGCGGCCGGGGCCACGAACAGCAGCGGCATGATCCCAATTAAGAAATGGGCGGTGTCGGCGATGTGATCCGGTTTCAGCAGGCCGGTGCACAGGGCGATCAGCAGCAGCACCAGACCGTAGATGGCTGCCGGGATCGGCAGAGGGATCAGGGCTTGCAAGGCTTCACCCAGCAGGGAAAAGGCCAGAATGATGAGAATTTGCTTGATGTACTTCATGGAGCAGCCTCCGGACAGGTTTTTCCCTATTTTACCACAGCTTTTTCCGATACGCAACGCAAAAAAGCCCCCGCCTGGAGAGGGCGGGGACAAAGGGGTTATTTCTCGTAGGGCTCGATCTCCAAATTCAGAGATTCGATATAGGCGCGGGTGTAGGTGCAGGATTCAAAGATGTTAAGACTTAGGTTATACAAATTTACGCCTGTGTATCCTAGCAGTGCGCCGTAGTCCTTATCATAAATATACAGCCAACTGGAGGTATCGTCATTTTGGTGGAAGGCCCAGCTTTGCGCCATATTGCCCGCATCGCAGTCAGCTTTGACGGCTTCCAGCAGACCCTTGACCTGCTCTTTATTGCGTAGTTCATGGTGTGCGATCTCCATACCGACGTTGATCTCCACGTCCACCTGCTCGATCCGGTCAGTAAAGGCGTTCCAATCGTTGATGTGGAACACGGATTTCCAGCTGCTCAGCTCCCCGCACACAAATTCGCCGTGGGCACTGGTTACGGGGATCTCATAGCTGCGCAGGACTGTGGTTCCATTTTTCAGCTCGTAGCGCAGATAGACCCGGACAGTGTTTTCCGTGGAGTCTGCATAACGGCCGTCAGCAACCTCTGTATGGAGCTGCCTGAATTGATCGATTTCCGCAGGATCTACGATCACTCTGCCCGTCGCATTTTCGTACAGATACATGTGGCTGTCACTGCTGTCGCAGAAGTACATGACCTCTATATCCTCGGCTTCAGGAACATAGCGGGTCAGTCCCACAGGATCCAGAGCGGTCAGACCAAGGGACAGGGCCAGCACGGTGACCAGGATACCAAACTGCAGGAAATTCCAGCCCCGGAAGACCTTGATTGTCCGTTCCAGGAGCATTTTACCGGTGAAGAAACCGATCACCAGACCGACAAACAGTCCTAAATATTCGATGGAGAGCAGCACGTAGAACACAAAGCCCACAGCCAGGGTATAGATCACCAGGAACACGGGCTTCGCTGCAGGCAGGGACAGAAAGTCACCGGCGGTCTCCATGTGCCGCTTGCGGTAGATCAGCACAGCCAAAACGGCCAGCAGCACACCAACGGCAGCCACGATACCCAGATACAGCCAGTCGCCGGTAACAATGCTGCCAAACCGGAAGGGACGGTAGGTGTATTCCACCATATCCAGACTGATGATCTTGGAAACGGGCATCAGCCAGTCCAGGAAGTCCCACTGGAATTCCATGCCATACAGCAGAGGGGTATAGATCTCCTCTGCATACCAACCGATCA
>CAYVCR010000178.1:0-2621 GCA_964450205.1 uncultured Oscillospiraceae bacterium
GAGCACATATGCTGTACTTCTGCACTATAAATCATGGCAATTTTCCTTTCTTTTCTAAAGACGCGGCGCGTCTTCAAGTTTTTCCGCATACATTATACTTTTAGACAAAGCAAATGTCAATGTTTGTATGCTAAAAAATAGCACGTCGCTGCGCTTCTCGCAATGATAGTGTTTTTTCGATGGTGCAATTTTCAACTTTCAATTTTCAATTCTTACCAGCGGTCGATCTCATCCCGCATGGGCAGGGTGTGCAAAATCTGGGCGGACAGGCTGCGGTATTCACTCAGATCAGTGGTTTTCCGCAGGGCCTTCCACAGCTTTTCAGAATCTTCAAACTTGTGGATCAGCAGTCCCCAGTGCTCTTTGAGCCGGAACATGGCGTTCCTCGAGCCGCCAAAGGCCACCAGGTATTCTTCCAACAGTTCGTTCAGAAATGCTTCCAGGGTCTTTCTGTCCGTGCCGCCGGGGGTCAGCATGCCCGGGTCACCAATCAGTCCCCGGCCCACCATGACGGCTGAGATTTGCGGATAGTGCCCTGCCACGGTGCGGATCTGCCGCAGGCTGGTCAGGTCGCCGTTGTAGCACACGGGCGCAGGGCTTACTTCCAGCGCGTACCGGAAAGCGTCCATATCCACATAGCCCTTGTAAAAGGCGGTGCGAACGCGGGGGTGGACTGTCAGCTCGCAGATGGGATACTTGTTCAGAACCTCCATAATGGCAGGAAACTCGGCTGTATCAGCATAGCCGATCCGGGTCTTGACAGAAATCGGCAGAGGAGAACCTGTGAAGATCTCTCCCAAAAAACGATCAAGACTTTCCAGGTCACGGAGCATGCCGGAGCCCTTGCCCTTGGCGGTGACTGTGCCGGAGGGACAGCCTAAGTTCAGGTTGACCTCGGTGTAGCCTAAGTCATGACAGACCCCGGCCATCCAGACGAAATCCTCGGCTACCTTGGTAAGCAGCTGGGGGACGACGGTCACGCCCAGGCTGTCAGCCGGGGGCAGCTCCCGGGCTTCCCGGGCGGTGAGCGCCCGGTGGATGGTGGGGGAGAAGAATGGGGTGTAGTACCGGTCCACACCGGGGAAATATTTGTGGTGAAGCCGCCGGAACACACTGTCCGTCAGCCCCTCCAAGGGGGCAAAATAGTATTGCATATGTATCTCTCCGTTATAATGGATAATGGACAATTATGTCCGTTGTTGCAAATCCTTCAAAAAAGCATCATCTTGAGCGAGCAACGCGAGTCGAAAGATCTACGCACAAAATGTCTGCTAAGCAGTAACGAGAATGCGAAGATTCTTCGACTTCACTTCGTTCCGCGAAGCCATGACGCTTTTTTGAGAGATTTACCATAATAGAAAATTATCAACTTTCAATTTTCAATTCTTTTTTGAATATCTGCAAAAAAGGGTACGCGACTGCGTACCCCTTTTTTACTTACAATTCTGTAATGACCGGCAGGATCATGGGGTTGCGCTTGGTGGTCTTGTACAGGTAGCCGCTCAGATCGTTTTTGATGGCGGTCTTGATGGCCGTCCAGTCCCGGACCCGCTTGCGCTGGCAGCGTTCGATAGCCTCCATGGCCACACTGCGCAGCTCGTCCATCAGGTCCTCGGACTCCTTCACATACACAAAGCCACGGGTGATGATGTCCGGGCCGGTGAGCACAGAGCCGTCCTGGGCCAGAATGTTGACGCATACCACGATCATGCCGTCCTGGGCCAGATGCTTTCTGTCCCGGAGCACCACAGCGCCTACGTCGCCCACGCCGGTGCCGTCCACGAAGACCTTGCCGGCGGTGACCGTGCCGTTTAGCTTGCAAGTCTTCCGGGTCAGCTCGATCACATCGCCCAACTCGGCGATCCGCACGTTCTTAGCCGGCAGGCCCAGCTGCACAGCCAGCTTTCCGTGGATCTGCAGGTGACGCTGTTCGCCGTGAACAGGGATGAAAAAATGGGGCTTGCATAGGGCGTGAATGATCTTCAGCTCCTCCTGGCAGGCATGGCCGGATACATGCAGACCCTCGCTCTTCTCGTAGACCACGTCAGCTCCCTTCCGGTACAGCTCGTTGATGATCTTAGATACAGCCTTTTCGTTGCCGGGGATGGCAGAGGCGGAGATAATGATCCGGTCGCCGGAGACGATGTCGATCTGCTTGTGGGAAGAGAAGGCCATCCGGTACAGGGCAGACATGTTTTCGCCCTGAGAGCCGGTGGATACGATGACGATCTTATTCTTGGGCAGGCTCTTGATGGCGTTTAAGTCCACGATAGTGCCTGCCGGCACCTTGATATAACCCAGCTCCTGGGCAACTTTGAGCATATTCTCCATGCTCCGGCCGGTGACAGCCACCTTACGCCCGTAGCGGTGAGCGGTGGCCAGGATCGCCTGGATCCGGTGCATGTTGGAGGCGAAGGTGGTGACGATGATCCGCTGGTCACAGTTTTTGAACTGCCGGTCCAGGCTCTCGGCGACCAGATTCTCGCTGGGGGTATAGCCGCTGCGCTCCACGTTGGTGGAATCCGCCAGCAGGGCCAGAACGCCCTGGTTGCCCAGCTCGCCCAGACGGGCCAGATCCATCATGCCGTCCTTGGCGGTGGGATCGATCTTGAAGTCGCCGG
>CAYVCR010000179.1:0-2591 GCA_964450205.1 uncultured Oscillospiraceae bacterium
GACCTGATCTCCATCGGCAAACAGCACGAAGGAGGCAGTAAAGCCTTCGATATTCAGCAGTTCATCGGCTGCCTGAGCCGCCAGGGTACGGGGCACAGTAGTATCCAGCGGTGCGATGGCGATATCGCCGCGATAGGTGCTGGTAGCCTTGATAATCTGGTACTTGCGCTTGGTATCCTCAAAATCGCTCTGCAGCAGCTTCTTGGCATCCACCGTGTCAGCGCCCAGCTGACGCAGGAAAGCCGCTGCCTCAAAGGTACGCTCACCGGTACGGACGTTGAAGCTCTTGGTATCCAGGAAGATTCCCGCCATCAGGCTCTTGGCCTCGATGGGCAGCACATCCTTCTTCTCCACCGCATACTCCAAAAGTTCTGTTACCAGCTCGGAAGCGGAGGAGGCGTAAGGCTCGTGGAGATTGACCACCACGGGGGTGATATAGTCGGCAGCCCGGCGGTGATGATCCACCACACAGATCCGGGGCACCGTCTGCAGCAGCGGCAGGCACTCCACCTGATCCGGACGGTTGGTATCCACTACGACCAGTGTGCTGCGGTTATCACTGAGCAGCAACGCATCCTGGCCGGAAATAAACACATTGCGGTACTCCGGCACCTTGATGATCTCGTTGATCAGCTTCTCGGAAGCGTTGCTCTCCATATCCAGCACGATATAGGCCGGCTTGCTCTTTTTTCTGCACAGGCAGGCAATGCCCATAGCCGCACCAACGGCGTCCAGGTCTGCATTCTTGTGACCCATGATGAACACCTGGCTGCTCTGACCGATCAGCTCCATCATAGAATTGGCTGTGACACGGCTGCGGACCTTACTGTGGCGCTCCGCCTCACGGGTACGGCCGCCGTAGAAGTGGAAGTTGACTCTGTCCTTGATGACCGCTTGGTCACCGCCGCGGCTCAGAGACATCTCAATGGACAGCGCGGCAAACTCGTAGGCCTCTTCAAAGGTCTCGGCATCTACGCCCACACCGATGGAGACCGATGCCGCCAGTCCGGAGGGGTTGGTGATCTCATGGATATCCTCCAGCAGGGAGAATTTTCCGTCCACTGCCTGCTTTAAATCCCGTTTCTCAAACACGAACAGGAATCGATTGCGCTCCAGGCGGCGCAGCAGGCCGTGATAATTCTCTGTCCACTTGGTAATGGCATCATTGATCCGGGCATTCAAGGCCGATGTAGCGCCCTCGCTCAGATTTTTTGTCAGCTCCTCGTAGTTATCCACCAAGATCAAACTGACCACAGGCCGGGAACGGACATACTCATCCCGGACCTGGTACAGCTCCGTCAGATCGGCAAAATACAGCACGCCCAGGCGGGTATCATGTACGTCTTCAGCCTGGACCACCGTACCATAGACACGGTACCGGCGACCCTGCATCGTCACATCATAGGGATATTCCGTCTTGCCCTCCATCAGCCACTGGCAGTCAAAGCCGGGCAAAATGTCCGCAATGCGGCGCTCAGTCAT
This sequence comes from uncultured Oscillospiraceae bacterium, assembly GCA_964450205.1. GTDB lineage: Bacteria > Bacillota > Clostridia > Oscillospirales > Oscillospiraceae > Faecousia. The sequence continues at coordinate 1,483 of CAYVCR010000179.1, forward strand.
GGTATCCTGAAAACCGGTGAGCCATATAAAGCTGTCATTGGTATAGACGATCCCCTCGTCCCCCAGGCGGGTCACCACCATAGGGAATGGACTTTTGGCCGGTGCCTTTCCATCCGGATCCAGCTGCTGCTGCAAAAACATTTCCAAGTCCTGCCGGCGACGGCGCTTTAAAAGCAGATATACAGTAAAGATCAAACCAGTTGCCGCCAGCTCCACCACTGCCAACCAATACAGCTGCGCCAGTGCCGTCAACACGGCAAACGCCAGCATGAAGATAAAATAGACGCTCATGCTCGGTCTGAAAAGTCTTCCAAGCCGTTTGCTCATACTGCTCCCCCTCCATGTGTATGCAAATGGGCACTTCTACCCATAATAACCCAATATGTACTTTATTATAGCAAATGCAAGTCCCAGACGCAACTGTGTTTTTTCGTGATTTGCAATATTTTCCCCACTCCTTCGCGCAGCATGTCGTAACAGGAAGAAAAAATACTGTGTACAAATGCTTCAAAATGTGTTATAATACTGATACATGCGGCAGGTGGTCAGGCCTGCGCAATTTACAACTTTACATTTTTGCGGGCGTTTTTTGCTGTGCGTGTGGCGATACGGGGTCATAACGGCAGCAGACGGCTGCTTCATTTGTTGTGCTTATTTTGCAGAACATTCGAAAGGAGTTATTATCAAATTGGCTGAAAAATTGAAAATCATCCCTCTTGGCGGTCTGGATGAGATCGGCAAGAACATGACCGTATTTGAGTACGGTAAGGATATGATCGTAGTAGACTGCGGTGTTGGCTTCCCCGACGAGGATATGTACGGCGTGGATCTGGTGATCCCGGACTTTACCTATCTGGTGCAGAACGCCAAAAAGCTGCGGGGTATGTTCATTACCCACGGACATGAGGATCATATCGGCTCTATCCCCTACTGTATGCAGCAGGTCACTACCCCCATTCACGGCACCGCCATGACCTGCGGCCTGATCAAGCTGAAGCTGGAGGAGCACCGGCTGGCTGATAAGGTCAAGCTGATCACCCACAAGCCCGGCGACGTCGTCAAGGCTGGCTGCTTCAGCGTGGAATTTATCCACGTGAACCACTCCATCG
>CAYVCR010000180.1:0-2544 GCA_964450205.1 uncultured Oscillospiraceae bacterium
GACGGTCACGCCCCGCTCTCCCAAAATGGTATCATAACCCTGGGAAAACTCCCGGATGTTGCCATCCACATCTGCCAGCACCGCGGCCTTGACGATACTGTCTTCTTTTTTCTGATCAATAGCAAAGCCGATATTGTTGGCAATGGTGTCAGAAAACAGGAAATTGTCCTGAGGCACATAAGCGCAGGCCGCCCGCACAGAGCGGATGGTCACAGTGTTTACATCATGTCCGTCAATGAATAGTGTGCCGTCGGGTACGTTGTAGGTGCGCAGGATCAGGTCCACCAGGGTGGTCTTGCCCGAGCCGGTACGGCCTACAAGGCCAACATTCTCACCGGCACGGATAGTAAAGGACACATCATGCAAAGCATTCATATCTCCGTCCGGGTACTGGAAGGACAGGTCCCGGAACTCAATATCGCCCCGAATGTTTTCCAGCTCCCCGACATCCTGCCGGTCCACCACATCCTGCTTGGCGTCCAGCAGCTCGCTGATCCGCTTGACCGAGGCTCTGCCCCGGCTCGTCATGTCGATCATATCCGCCACAGCCATGATGGGCCAAATGATAGCGGTGAAATATCCAATAAATTCCATAAGCTGACCGGCGTTGAAGACGCCCTCATACACCAGGTAGCCGCCGTAACCCAAAATAATACAGATCACGCTCTCCACAAAGGCCATGACCAAAATGCGGAACAGCACAGAGGTCTTCGTAAAATCGATGTTCGTCTTTTCGTTTTCCCGGTTCAGCTTCTGGAAGGCCCACAGCTCCTTGCCCTCCTTAACGAAGGCCTTGATGACCGCGATACCGGAGAAGCTCTCCTGGGCAAAGTCAGACAGGTTGGAAAAGGCCTCCTGCCGAGCCTCCCATTTTTTGCTCATGTAGTTGCCCAGCAGAATACTGGAGACCATCAAAAGTGCCATAGGGATCAGGGCAAAGCCTGTCAAAAGCGGATCCATCCGCCACATTTTGATGATGGCCAGCGCCCCCAGAAAGGTGGCATCAAAAAACTCCATGATGCCCCAGGAGTAACACTCCTGAAAGGTATCCAGATCGTTGGTAAACAGGCTCATCAGATTGCCTACGTTGTTCTGATGGTAGAATTTCTGGCTCAGATCCTTGCAGTGATCGAACATCCGGTTGCGCAGGTCGCTCTCGGCCCGGATGCCGGCACCGAAAAAGCACACACGCCACAGGAAGCGTCCCAATACGATCAGCAGGATAATGCCCAGCATAGGCATGCAGATCCGGCTGATCAAAAAATTGAGGTCAAATGCCTGCACAACACCCTCTATCTCCACCGTGCCTGTATTGATACCGTTGATCACCATCTGATACAGCTCCGGGATCTCCAGCTGCAGATAGTCCACAACGACCAAAGCAATCAAGCCGCCCAGTAAAAGCGGAAAAAACCGCAGATAGTACCGGTTGATATGCTTGCCGAACATCATTTTTTCTCTCCTTTTGCGTTGATATGCACACTATAGTATATGCACACCCATTTGCATGGCACTCAACGGATTTTTTCACCGTTCAGGACCGCTTCTACCAGCTTGTCGCCATCGTAGCGCAGCTTCAGCAGGAAAAACGGCGCATCCTGCCACAGCAGATCCAGGAAGATCTTGTCGCCCTCCCACTTGGGCAGGCTGTCCAGGAATTCCCGGCTGACCCACTGCAGGTCGCCCTCGTCGCACTCTTTCAGCTCGCCTTCAAATTCATCGGCAGTAAACAGGTACATATACTCCCCTTCCCAGGGGCCGTTGGTCAGAAAGGTCACGATGCCCCGGCACTGCCAGCGGGTCAACCGCAGACCGGTCTCCTCGTAAGCCTCCCGGAGCAGGCACTCGTCAGGTGTTTCATCTGCCTCAAATTTTCCACCGATGCCGATCCATTTATCTTGATTTACATCGTTTTTCTTCTTGACCCGGTGAAGCATGAGCACCGCATCCCCCCGGAGTACATAGCATAATGTGGAATTGTACATGGTTTTCTCCTTTTCTCGATGAAAGATAATACCGGATACCGAATTTCAGTTTATCGAGCCATCGGCTCGATAAATAAAGATTTGCACAACACCTAACACAAAAAACACCGCCGTGACGTGTCACGGCGGTGCTGATGAATCATATTACAGGTACTGCTTGACTGCCTCGGAGGCCTCAGCAGGGTCGTCGGAGACGGTGATGGTGATGTTCATATTATTGATCTTCGCAAACTCTGCGCACCACAGAATGAACGCCTCACCGGCAGCACGGTCAGTGCCGATGGTCTTATACAGGTTGTCGATGTACACGTTGGTAATATCAAAGTTACCGGCATGCAGGCCACTCAGGAAACCCTTCAGCATGTCCAGAGAGTTAATGCCGTACTCCTTGGAGTCGACCAAACGGACGCGATAGTTAATATCATAGGTCAGCTTCTTGCCATACTCGATGCAAACCACATCGCCGTTGGCGCTGGCAACTGCCTCATTGATGGAATCGATCAGCTTCTTGGTCTTGCCGGAGCCCTTCAGGCCCATAATAACATGAATCATAGGAAAT
>CAYVCR010000181.1:0-2490 GCA_964450205.1 uncultured Oscillospiraceae bacterium
GCTTGCCGATGGCTTTGATCAGCAGAGCGGCAACCACAGAAGAGTCCACACCGCCACTGAGGGCCAGCAGCACCTTTTTGTTGCCCACTTGAGCGCGGATCTGGGCCACCTGCGCTTCAATAAAGGCATTGGCCAGTTGGGGATCGGAGATACGTGCCATGGTTTCGGGACGCAGATCAGAAGACATAGATTTTTCCTCCATTGTTTGATTGTCCGGGGACAAACGGGCATAACAAATTTCCAAGTATTATTATATATTGATTCCGGTCACGATTCAAGTAAAATTTCACTGTTCCGGAATACTGGCATCATCAATCCAGCGCCAAACCAAAATAGGCAGGAGCGGGGGTGCTGTCCAGGCTGTAATACATGGCGAAAGGGGTGTCCGGCCCGGGGATCCGGAAATGGCCCTCTGCGGCCTTAAGGGCGGCGGTGATGCCGGGCGCATCGCTTGTGCCCAGCAATTCATGGATGTGGGCTTTGTGGTCCTCTACAGTGGCAGCCAGGACAAAACCGTCACCGGCATAAAAATCTGCAAAGGCGGCAAAAAAGTCCAATGCAGCACCCTCTTGCACCACACCGCCTTCCGGCAGGTGCTGCCGCCGCAGAGCGGCGTATTCTGCTCGACTGATGGAGCGCAAAGGAATGGGCGTACCGGCAGAGCAGGTAAACTCTGTCATATAACTGCAGGTACGATAACCCAGCTTTTCGTACAGGGCGAATAATTCCTTGCTGCCCGGTACCAGGATCGCACCCGCATACCCCCTGGTGCGCAGCTGTTCGTGGGTCTCGTCCATGAGCCGGCGGCACAGGCCTTGCCGCTGGAAGGCTTCGTCTGTGGCCACGGCGTACAGGTAGGCAAGCCTTCTGCCGTCACAGGTGCAGTCAAACCAGTACAGGGCTGCAGCCAGCTGATCGTCTACGGTCAGATACCGGCAGCGGTCCGGGGAATAACCGGCTGTAAAGAAACTGTCCAGGAAAGCATCGGAATCGCCGAAGGCCTGCTTCCAAAGAGATCTGAGCTTAGTAATCATAGCCATCCTCCCGCAAGCAGGCCCAGCTTTTCTCGATCATATGATCCGGGCAGTAGGCCAGCTTGGCTTTCCGCAGACCCTCGATGCCCAGGTCGTCCTCCCGATTGAGCCACTGCAGATGGGGATGTTTTGCTCTCAAGTACCGGGCAAATTCCCGGTTGATGGTGGGGTAGGCGCCGTCAGCAAGATCCAGGGCTTTTTCAAACTGCACATCAAATGTGTTGCCGGACAGGGGCGAGCCCATGGTCATGGCCAGCAGCCGACCGTCGTGGCGCAGAACAAGGCCCTCCATACCCAGCGCTTCCCGGTGGCGCAGGGCCTTATAAATGGCGCTCTGCTCCATAATGAAGTCAGCGTGGGGGTCAGCCAACAGCCGGTCTGCATACCACTGATCCAGCAGCTGGACTACCTCGGGGGTGTTTTCAGCGGTGATGGGCTCTACAGTGTAGCCGGGGTGATTTTGGAGGAAACGGTTTACATGGTTGCGCTTGCGCTGGAATTTTCGGCCCTTCAGCTCTGCAAGCTCGTCAATGGCATAAATGTAGTCAAAGCCGTTGCGGTCGAAGTGGAAACGGAAACGGCCCGGATACAGCTGCTCCAGCAGCTTGCAGTCGGCCTGCAAAAGACCGGTCAGACGGCAGGGGATATCCCGCTTTTTAGCATCGGCGATGATCGCGTCCAGGGCAGGCTTCAAATTACCCCGTGTCAGAGGAAACAGATAGACACTTTTCCGGTTAAACTGAGAGAAGAAGACCAGACTACCTTCGTAAAAGGCAGCGCGCTGTCTGCCCCACAGGTACAGGTTGGCAAAATTATATTCGCAGCCACGCGTGCCGCAGCTCAGCAGAAATTCATCGTAGGCGGCCTTGTTTTCTATGTCCAGGGATTTGAATGGGATCATACGGTGTCACTTCCTTTGCAGATAGTGTACCACATATTTTGGCATTTCACAACGAAAAGGAAAGATCAAATTTCAGTTTATCGAGCCGATAGCTCAATAAATAATGCAGAATTCATAATGCATAATGCATAATGAATGTGTGGCCTTTGGCCACGTATTTTAAAATAATTCCGCATTCAGCATTCTGCATTTTGCATTATTTCAGTTTATCGAGCCAAAGGCTCGATAAACTGAAATTTGATATTCTAATAACAACAAAAGAGCCGACCCGTTTGGATCGGCTCTTTGCGTGGTGATGGGGGCTTTTTAAAGCGCGCTGATTACATGTCGAAGGGTTCCATGCCCAGGACGGGGTGGCCAACCTCGGACAGGTAGGTCAGCAGCTGCTCGGGATCTTCCTCGCAGACGGTCTCGTCAGCGATCATGTCGGTGAAGTTCTCAACACCGTACAGCTCCAGAGCGGTAGCATCCAGACGCTCACGGACCTGGTCCTTCAGATCCTTGGGCATCCAGACGATACGGCCGGGGCCGCCTTCAGCAGCGATGAACTTCTTG
>CAYVCR010000182.1:0-2486 GCA_964450205.1 uncultured Oscillospiraceae bacterium
AGCATCGCATTTGTATGCACAAATGCACTTGGGCGGTAGCCCAAACCCACTGTAACACGACAAAGAGACCGTCAACTAACTTGTTGACGGTCTCTTTTGATAAACTCCGCTAAGAATGTTACGCAATCCACGCGGCTGCCTTTTATTGTTCCAATAGTTCCTGAATGTTTTTGGCGATGATGCAGTTGGGGGTGTGGACGCAGTTTTCATAGCAGCAGTCCACCTCGGAAAGCACACCGTTCTCCACAAAAACGGACACCATGCGGCCGTCATCGATGGTGCGGCAATAGCCGCTGAAAAAGGCCTCTTTTTCCATCAGGCATCCTCCGTGATGCAGAAACCCATGGGGCCGATGCGCAGCCAGGTGGGCGCCACAGTCTGCAGGCTGTGACCGTAGAGCACCTGCCCGGCGGGGACTTCCCAGGTATCACCACTGCGGTTTACATAAATCCGGAGCTTGTGGCCCTCATAGCTGCGGCTGAAGCCCAGTTTCTGGTCGCCTGCCTGGAAAAATTCCAGGTCGCCCAGCCGCAGAGCCCCATGCTCCTTGCGGAGCTTACCGAGCTGCCGGTGGTGGGTCAGCAGCTCCCGGTCCTCCCGACCCCAGGGGTAGGGGCGGCGGTTAAAGGGATCCTTGTAGCCCTCCATGCCGGTCTCGTCGGCATAGTACAGGCTGGGGGCGCCGGGGAGCATATATTGCAGGAAGGAGGCCATGAGCAGCCGGGCCTGGGCCAGATCCCGCTGACTGCGGGATAGGCTGCGGCGGGCCTTCTCCTCCCGGCTGCCGTCGAAGTCATCCACCAGGGCGGTCAGGATGCGGGCGGTGTCATGGGTGCCCAGCATGTTCATGTTGCAGGCCACCACCTGAGGCGGATAATTTTCCAGGATGGTCATGACCGTGTCCCGGAAGGTATAGCCGTCGTCCCGCTCCCGGAGGAAGTTCAAAATGGCAGTACGGAAGGGGTAATTCATGCAGGAGTCCAGCACACCGTCCACGAAGTAACGGCGGCGGACGCCGTAGGCCTCCTTATTGGAGGCATCCTCCCAAACCTCGCCGATGAGCAGGGCATCGGGCTTGATGGCCCGGATCCGGTCTTTGAGCAGCTTGACAAATTCATTGGGCAGCTCATCCACCACGTCCAGCCGGTAACCGTCAGCACCCAGCCTCAGCCAGTGCTCCACCACAGAATCCTCGCCGGAGATGATATAATCCACGAAATCCGGCTGCATTTTCTTTACGGTGGGCAGGGTGTCAAAATTCCACCAGCAGTTGTAGGAATCGGGGTAGTGGTGGAAGGTGTACCAGTTGTAATAAGGGGAGTCCGGGGAGTTGTAGGCACCTACGGAATCAAAGGTGCGGTTTTTATTGAAGTACAGGCTGTCCGAGCCGGTGTGAGAGTACACGCCGTCCAGGATCACCTTGATGCCCCGGGCATGGGCGGCATCGCACAGGTTGGTGAAGTCTTCCTCCGTGCCCAGCATGGGGTCCGGGGTCTTGTAGTCGCCGGTGTCGTAGCGGTGGCTGGAGAAGCTCTTGCTGATGGGATTCAGATACAGGATCGTCGTGCCCAAAGAGGCGATATAATCCATCTTCTCGGTGATGCCCTTAAAGTTGCCGCCGAAGAAGTCGTTGTTTAGCACAAGACCTTCGGGGGTGGGCCGCCAGTCCACCTCGTCGTACCAGTTTTGATGGACGGTGTAAGGCTCCAGCTTACCGGTCAGGTCGCATTCACCGGATTTATAGAAGCGGTCCGGGAATAGCTGATAGATCACGGCACCCTTGGCCCAGTCCGGGGTGGTGAAATCGGCAGGCACGCAGGAGACCTGCCAGTGGTCGCCGGCCTCCATATTGGTGCCAGAGCCTGCCTTGAACAGGCGGAAGCCGCCGTCTGCTTTTTTGATGTAGAAGTGGTAGAAGTACAGGCCGGTTTCCTTGAAGGAGAAGGTGGCCTCGTAGATATGGTAAGCACCCTTGACCTGTGTGTTTTTCATGGGAACGGACAGGGCAGGCGTGCCGTCCTCATAAATAAAGCGGCACTCAGCGCCCACGGCCTGGGCGGTGGTGGGAATATGGATCCGCAGGGTACAGGGTTGATTCGGCACCAGTGTGCCAAAGGGGTCCTTGTGCAGCAAAAGCTTGGAATCAAAAAGAATACGCATAGGAATCTCCTGTCGTTGGTTTTCTCGATAAGGATTATACACCATTTTCTCCGGAAAGGGAAGATAAAAAACGTCCTGCCGACGTGGCAGGACGTTTAGCTTATGATGTTACCGGCCCAGCATGCGGTAGAACAGCTCCATGTACCGACCGGCGGGGACGTTCCAGGAGAAGTCCTGCTGCATATCGACTCGCTGCAGGGCCCGGAAGCCCTCCAGGTTGTATTGGTACAGGTGCAGACACCGCTTCAGCGCACCCAGGAAATCGTCGGCGTTGTAGCTCTGGAAGGTGAAGCCCAGACCGCCCTCGCCGTTCTCGTCGGCAGGAG
>CAYVCR010000183.1:0-2399 GCA_964450205.1 uncultured Oscillospiraceae bacterium
CCGATCACAGCAAGCAGACACCGCACAGCTTGAAAGGTAAAGGGGCCAATGTGGTCCATACCCACACTTTGAGCTACAAAGGCTGAACCCCATATGATCGTAGCAAGCAGCAGCAATATACTGCCGCGGAGTTGTTTCTTCATATTTATCACCTTGCGATAATTTATCACAAGCGTCAAATATTTGCAAGAGCGGTATTTCCTTTTTTTATGATTTGTGGTATACTGTAAAAAACAATTTACCGGGAGGTATTTCAATGGCAGAAGCGACCAAGATCCGTAAGCGTTCCGAGATCCCCGTGGAAGATACCTGGGCCGTCGAGGACCTGTTTGTAAATGATGAAGCCTGGGAGCAGGCATTGACCGAACTGATGACGGAGAAGGATGTGCTGGCAGCCTATGCCGGTCATCTGGCTGACAGTGCGGATAATTTGTGTGCTTATTTGACCAAGATGGAGCAGGCCAATGCCCAGGGCAGCCTGCTGGCAAACTACTGTATGCGCATGAGCGATGTGGATACCCGCAACGCTACCTACCAGGCGATGGTAGGCAAGTTCATGGGTGTCGTTGTAGGACTCGGCGCGGCAACCAGCTTTGAGACCCCGGAGATCATGGCGATCTCTGATGAGACCTTGGAGGATTTTTATGCCCAGTGTCCCGGCTTGGAGCGGTATCGTCGGTATCTGACGGACCTGCGCCGCCGCAAGGAACACATTCTGAGCCCTGCGGAGGAAAAACTGCTGGCTTCTGCCGGTGAGCTTGCCCAGGCACCGGACAATATTTATGGTATGTTCGCAGATGCTGATATGACCTTTGCGGACGCAGAGGACAGCAACGGACAAAAGCACCCCATTACTCAGGGCAGCTTTGTGCCAAGCCAGGAAAGTCCGGACCGCACACTGCGTAAAAATGCCTACGAAAGCCTGTACAACGGCTTTGCGTCCTTTAAGAATACTGCAGCAGGCCTGCTGAATGCACAGAATAAGCAGCTGAAGTTCTTTGCCGAGGCTCGCAAATATCCCGGCGCTTTTGAGGCCTCTTTGGACAGCACCAATGTGCCCACCTCTGTATATCTGAATCTGATCGAGGCAGTCCATGCCAACCTGGACAAGATGCACCGCTATGTCCGCCTGCGCAAAAAGCTGCTGGGTGTGGATGCGCTGCACTTCTACGATGTCTATGCACCGCTGGTTGCCGACGTGGACAAGAAGATATCCTTTGCCGATGCCAAGCAGACGGTCTATGATTCCCTGGCACCCATGGGTGAAAAATACCGTGCGATCCTGAAGGAAGGCTTTGACAACCGCTGGATCGATGTTTACGAAAATGAAGGCAAGCGCAGCGGCGCCTACTCTGCCGGTGCTGCCGTCCATCCTTATGTGCTGCTGAACTATTCCGGCACTCTGGACAGTCAGTTCACCCTGGCCCACGAGATGGGTCACGCCCTGCATTCCTACCTGTCCAACAAGACCCAGAATCCCATCGATTCTCAGTACGTGATCTTTGTGGCCGAGGTGGCATCTACCTGCAACGAGGCGCTGCTGATGGAGTACCTGCTGGGTAAGACCACCGATAAGAAGGAACGGGCATACCTTATCAATCACTTCCTGGAGCAGTTCAAGGGCACCATGTTCCGTCAGACTATGTTTGCCGAGTTTGAGCTGAACATTGGCAAGATGGTCCGCGAGGGTCAGACCCTGACTGCTGATGTGCTTTGCGCCGAGTATCGCCGTCTGAATGAACTGTACTTCGGACCTGATATGGTGGTGGACGATCACATTGCCATGGAGTGGGCGCGGATTCCCCATTTCTACTACGATTACTATGTATTCCAGTACGCTACCGGCTACGCAGCAGCGATCGCGCTGTCCCGCCGGATCCTGGCAGAAGGGGAGCCTGCGGTCAACGACTATCTGAATTTCCTGTCCGGCGGCTGCTCTGCAAGCCCCATCGACCTGTTGAAGGGCGCCGGTGTGGATATGACCTCTGCCGAGCCTGTTGCCCAGGCCCTGCAGCTGTTCGGTGAGCTGCTGGACGAGATGGAAGCACTGGTGGACTAAATGGAGCAGCTTTATATTCCTACACTGCACAGCTTTGCCATGAACAATCCCTTCACCGGCTCTTGCGGTGCGTTTCGCTTCCGGATCGTACCCAATGTGACCATGAAGACACCAAAAGAGGTGGACATGGAGGCAAGCTCTATCCGTGCAGAATACTGGCACGGCCAGTTCTGCTATGAAAAGAGCGAAATGGAGGGGACTCAGGAATTCCCCATGAGCGAGGAAGGCCGCCTGGCAATGCTCCAATGGCTTCAATGCAATATTTGACGTTGACACCGCCCGGTCATCACCGGGCGGTGTTTTGTTGTTTAAAGAATACCACCAGCTGTGCTGGTGGTTC
>CAYVCR010000184.1:0-2371 GCA_964450205.1 uncultured Oscillospiraceae bacterium
AGATCAGCCGCATCGTGGAACGGGAGCTGCCCAATGCCAGCCGTGAAGTGCTGCTGGTGCTGGACGGTACTACCGGTCAGAACGGTCTGATCCAGGCAAAGGAATTCAGCAAGATCGCAGGCGTGACCGCCATCGCGCTGACCAAGCTGGACGGTACTGCCAAGGGCGGTATCGTCATTGCCGTAGCAGATGCCCTGCAGATCCCTGTGAAGTTTGTTGGCGTGGGCGAAAAGGCCGATGATCTGATGCCCTTCGAGGCAGAGAGCTTTGTGGAGGCGCTGCTGTAATGAGAGTCGTACTGGCAAGCAAGAATCCCCACAAGCTGGAGGAGATCAGCAAGATCACCGAAAAGTTCGGCATCGAGCTGGTACTCCAAAGTGAATTGGGTGTTGACCTGGATGTGGAGGAAAACGGCACCACATTCGAGGAAAATTCCTATATTAAGGCTTCTGCTGTCATGGAAGCTACCGGCCTGCCTGCGCTGGCAGATGATTCCGGTCTGGCAGTAGATGCGCTGAACGGTGAGCCAGGCGTGTATTCTGCCCGTTATGGTTTTGACGATTCCCTGGATGACCTGGGAAGAAGAATGCTGCTGCTGAAAAATACCGAGCATGTGCCCGATGGACAGCGGCAGGCAAAATTCGTCTGCGTCATTACTCTGGTCACCCCCCAGGGGCAGACCATTCAGGCCCGCGGCGAGGTCCATGGCCAGCTGGCCAGAGAACCCCGGGGCGAAAACGGCTTCGGCTATGATCCCATTTTTTACTATCCTCCCAAAGGCTGCACCATGGCTGAGCTGCCTGCCGAGGAAAAGAATGCGATCTCCCACCGGGCCAACGCATTAAAATTGTTTTATGAGAAAATGAAGGAGGCAGGTTATGCTGACAAGTAAAGAACGTGCCGAACTCCGCGCCCAGGCAAACGGCCTGGATACCACCTTGATGGTGGGCAAGGACGGCGTGACCGAGGCGGTCATCGCTGAGGCGGATAACCAGCTGACGACCCGGGAACTGGTCAAGGGCAAGGTGCTGGAAAATGCCATGCTGACCCCCAGAGAGGTCTGCGATGCTTTGTGTGAAGCTACCGGTGCAGACGGCGTGGCCGTCATCGGCACGAAGTTCGTGATCTATCGCTTCAGTCAGAAGCTGCAGGACGAGCGTAATCAGACCGGCCGGGCCAAGCGCAAGCCCAGCAAGACCAATCCTGTCCGCAAGGGTGCGCAGGCCCGCCGGGCAGCTGCCCGCAAGGTACGGGAGCAGAGAAACGAATACTTCCGCCAGATGGCCATCGACAAGGCCATCGAGCGGGAAAGAGAAAAACAGCTCAGAGATTCCGAATAATCAAATTCAAAAGGGGGATCACCCATGGAGCGCATCGGTATTTACGGCGGCAGCTTTAACCCACCCCATGTGGGTCACCTTCGTGCGGCCAATTTTGCCCTGGAGGCCTTCGGCCTGGACAGACTCCTGCTGATCCCATCGAACATTTCCTGCCACAAGGCCCAGCCTGCGGATAGCCCCACAGCCGCTCAGCGGCTACAGATGCTGCAGCTTGCAGTAGACGGCTGTGAAGGCATGGAAGTGTGCGACCTGGAGCTGCAGCGGGGCGGTGTCAGCTATACCTGGCAGACACTTGAGCACCTGCGGCAGCAGTACCCGGATGCGGAGTTTACCCTGTGTATGGGAACAGACATGTTCCTGAGCTTTTTGGACTGGAAATATCCGGAGCGCATCACCGCAGAAGCTGCCCTTGCCGTTTTTGACCGGGGCGGCAAAAAGCAGGCGGAAGTCATGGCCCAGAAGGAAAAACTGGAGAGCATGGGTGCCAAGGTGCTCCTTGCAGAAAATCCGGTGACGCAAATTTCCTCTACTGACCTGCGGCGCACGCTGGCCTTCCGGTGTGCCGACCCGTTCCTTTCCCCGGCGGTCAAAGACTATATCGTGGGCAACGGCCTGTACGGTACAGACCGTGATTGGAAAGCACTTCCCATGGAAGAACTGGAGCAGACGGTGATCCGGCTTCTGAAGCCGGACAGAGTCAAGCATGTGCTTGGCTGCCGGGACACGGCAGCAGAGCTGGCAAGACTCTGGGGAGCAGACGAGCAGGATGCTGCCAGAGCAGGCATGCTCCATGACATCACTAAGGCTTTGGATGGCCCCCTGCAGCTGACTGTATGTCAGCAGTACGGTGTACCTCTGAATGCCTTCTCTCAGGCAAACCCCAAGACCCTCCACGCCCTTACGGGCAGCCTGGTGGCAGAGCGGATATTTGGGGAAAACCCGGCTGTGGTGGCGGCGATCCGCTCCCACACGACCGGCAAAGCAAATATGAATACACTGGAGAAAATTATTTACGTGGCAGACTACATGGA
>CAYVCR010000185.1:0-2342 GCA_964450205.1 uncultured Oscillospiraceae bacterium
CCTGGTGCGCATCGAGAAGGTAGGCAAGACCTGGGCAGCCGGTAAGATCACAGAGCTTTTGGAAAAGTCCCCTCACCGGGTCAACCGCCAGTGTCCCGTGGCTAAGCTTTGCGGTGGCTGCGATTTCTGGCACATGGACTATGAAGAGGAGTGCCGCCTAAAGCGTGAGCGGGTGAAGCAGGCCCTGAACCGGATCGGCGGCGAGAGTCTGGAAGAGGTTCCGTTGCTGGCTGCCCCCACCTGCTATGATTACCGCAATAAGGCGCAGTATCCGGTGGCCAGCAAAAAGGGCCGGGCCTATGCCGGCTTTTTCCGGGCCGGCACCCACCAGGTGGTGGAAAACGACCGGTGCCTGATCCTGCCGGAGGAGACGGACCAAATCAAGAAAATCGTTATCGATTTTATCAACCATTACAGGATTTCTGTCTATGACGAGGAAATAAACAAGGGACTGGTGCGTCATATCTATGTGCGCCGGGGTGCTGCGTCCGGCCAGGTACTGGTGTGCCTGGTAGTCAACGGGCGAAAGCTGCCCCATCCGGAGGATCTGATCAAACGGCTGCAGGCAGTACCCGGCTTTACCACGCTGGTGTTGGCGGTGAATACACGTCCCGGCAATGCTATTTTGGGCGACGAGTTCATTACCCTATACGGTCCCGGCTACATCGAAGATACACTTTGCGGACTGCAGTTCCGGCTGTCGCCCCGGTCTTTTTATCAGATCAATCATCATCAGGCCCAGCGGCTGTATGAAGCTGCAATTGCCCAGGCGGGAATCACCAAGGAGGATCTTGTGCTGGATCTGTACTGCGGCGTGGGCACTATCACCCTTGCTATGGCCAAAGCAGCGGGTAAGGTCATCGGTGTGGAAGTGGTGGAGCAGGCGGTGCAGGATGCCAGGGACAACGCAAAGCGCAACGGTATCGAAAATGCGGAATTTTTCTGCGGTGACGCAGGAAAAGCGGCCCTGGAGCTGGAAAGCAAGGGCATCCGCCCGGACGTCATTGTCGTAGATCCGCCCCGCAAGGGCCTGAATGCCGATACCATTGAGGCGCTGGACAAGATGTCTCCCCGGCGGCTGGTCTATGTATCCTGCGACCCGGCAACACTGGCAAGAGATGTGGCTCTCCTAAAAGAACGTGGCTTTTCCGTTCAGTCCGCCCAAGCGGCAGATTTATTCCCAAAGTGTGCACATATAGAATCCATCGTATGCTTGATAAGGACACAATCAACCCATCACATGAAGCTTCATGCCGCTCCCTTTGAAAAAATAAAGAGCGGAGAAAAGACGATCGAACTTCGTTTATTTGATGAAAAGCGTCAGCAAATCAAGGCAGGAGACAAGATCGTTTTCACCAATAACGCCACCGGCGAAACACTTGAAACAACGGTTGTGAAGCTGCACCGCTTTGATCGTTTTGAAGCATTATATAAATCGTTGCCGTTGCTGAAATGCGGCTACACAGCTGAAGATGTTGACAAAGCGCATCCGTCCGATATGGAACAGTATTATTCTGTGGAGAAGCAGGATCAATACGGCGTTGTGGGAATCGAACTTTCCCTGTACGATGACCAGCAAATATAAAAGAACGCCTTTGCGAGACTTCTCATAAGGAAGTCTCGCAGTTTTATTCGCCCAAAAGACATTTGTGCATATAAACGCGATACCGGCTTCTCTGAAATAATTCGATAAAGAAGCATTTATACTCCGCAATGAATCGTTGCGGAAATTCCTTTGCTTGTGGGTGGAATGCAATGAGGATTTGTGGTATATTTCAATCATCTATAAAACGGAGGTGTATTTATGGCATTTGGTGAAATACTATCTAGCTTAAGAAAAGCGAAAGGACTATCCCAAGAGCAGCTGGCAGCAGAACTTGGTTTAGCAAGACAAACAATCTCAAAATGGGAGCTTAATCAATCAACACCTGACCTCGATTATCTTGTGCGGCTCAGCGAGTTTTTTGGTGTGTCTACAGATTTTTTGATTAAAGGGGAACAATTCAATAATGAGCCCCCGTGCAACAGCTCTGATCTAGAAGAAAAGAACTTGCATACGAAACGAATGTCACGCTGCGCTGCTACATACAAATTATGTGTTTATTTAGGTACAATTGTTTTAGGAGTATCACTTATAGGGATGATTGTCTTTGTTATCTGTTCGGCATTAAATCCTTGGGGAGCAATTGTTGGAAGATGGTATTTTGAAGGACTATTAGGTTTTCTAATCGGAACAAACACACTCTGGTTTTTTATTATTCTGTTAGTACTATTTATTGCAGGCGGATTGATATCTGCGTATGGAATAAAGAATATGAAGCAATAAATCCCAAGTTGTCTAA
>CAYVCR010000186.1:0-2313 GCA_964450205.1 uncultured Oscillospiraceae bacterium
GTTCAGCTGCTTAGCCAGGTTGATGTCGTCAGCAGTCTCAGCGCCCACCTTCTGGCCGTTTGCCAGAGCGACGGAAGCGCCGACGGTCTTGTAATTTTCGTTCTTAGCGGACATGAACAGCACGTTCTTGCCGGACAGAGCCTCAGCGATGGCGGCAAACAGCTCAGCGTCCTTTTCCAGGTGCTTGCAGCCCATGACCACGATAGGCATGGTGACGACCTCGGCGACAGCCTTGGCATCGGCGACGCACTCAGCCACGGAGCGGTCATTGCCATTGGGATCGGCAGACTCGAAGTTCAGACAGATGAAGTCTGCGCCCTCCATGGTCTCGGCCTTCTTGGCGCGCTCAGCCATGGTGGTGCAGCCGGCATAGAACTCGGTCAGACCGGGAATATCCCATTCGCAGGCCAGATCGGAGATCTCCACGCCGATCTTCGGTGCATGCTCGATGGCAGCATCGAAGGTGTAGAAGGGCAGCACGTTCTGGCCGCCGATGACGATTGCCTTGTCACCGGTGCCCAGGGTCACGGCATTGATCTTGCCGCTGAAGGGCTGCGTCTTAGGTGTGAAAGACATTGTTGGTTTCCCCCTTGTTTATAATAAAATTTTTTAAACTAATTCAAAACCCCCGGTTGGGGAAGTTTTACAGTCCCAGACCCTGCATGATGCCCTTCAGGGCCGTCTTGACAGGATTGCTTTCCGGCAGCTTGGCAGACGGCTCACCGTTGCAGTCGCAGCGGTAGACGCCCTCATCCTGAGGCAGCACGCCCAGCAGGTTCAAGCCGTGCTTTTCGATCTCTGCCTTGACACCGTCGTCCAGCACACCACCAGGCGCCCGGTTGACGATCAGGCCCAGCTTGCCGGGCTTCAGCTCCATCTCATCGATCATCTCTGCCACACGGGCAGCCGCCTGGATGCCCCGGCGGGAGCAGTCGGAGATCAACAGCATGGTATCGACCTTGGGCAACGTGCCGCGGGCCACATGCTCCAGACCTGCCTCGTTGTCCATGACGATGTATTTGTAGTTCTTGGCGTACTTATCCACCTGGGTCTTCAGAACGCCGTTGACATAGCAGTAGCAGCCCTTGCCTTGGGTACGGCCCATGACGATCATATCGAAATCGTCCTCTTCGATGAGGGCGGAGTTAAACTTGAATTCCGCATATTCCGCCTTGGTCATGCCGGCGGGGATGGTCTTCTTCAGCTCGGCCTGGGCCATCTCCTCGCGAATAGCGCCGAGAGAGGTATCCACCTCCACGCCCAGCACCTCGTTGAGGTTAGAATTGGCATCCGCGTCTACGACCAGGACGGGGCCCTGCTGCTTGGCGCACAGGTAGTCAATGATCATGCCGCAGGTGGTGGTCTTACCCACACCGCCCTTACCGGCAACTGCGATGGTATGAGGCATAGGAGCTCCCTCCTTTTGGAATAAGCATGCAATATGGGCGCACTCCGCCCATATCGATACAACGATATCGTATCACATGTGATACTTTTTTTCAACCCACAATTTACGGCAATTCTGAAAATTTTCCCGACAGGCACTGCTTTCCGCGACAGATACTTTGCATATTCGCTCTTTTTTTATCGTTATCGCTGTATCGAAAACAGTTTTTTCTCAAATATTTATTTGTTCTATACAAATTTTCCTTTTTGTTATATATAAATGTAAAATTAACTGGCATTTTCCAAAAACCTGTGTTATATTGTAGAATACTATACTACAAAAATAACAGAAATCTCATTTCGCAGAGCTCTGGGAGGGACAACATTTGGAGAACTACATCAAGTACACCCTGAAGCCGGAAGAAGAGCTGCGTGCCCTTCTGGCCGGTGCGGACAATCTGTTCGTGGTGGCCTGCGGCAAGTGCTTTAAGAATTTTGCCGAGGAGGGTCCCGATGATCTGGGGGCGTTCCTGAAGCTGGCAGAAGAAGCCGGCAAGACCGTGACCGGCATTGCAAAGCCGGATTTTCTTTGCAACAAGACCAAGACAGAGGGTGATCTGCTCAGCAAGATCCCCGCAGACACAAAGGCCGTATTCGTCATCGGCTGCGGCCTGGGCATCCAGACCGTTGCTGCTTTGGCTCCCCTGCCCGTGTTCGCTGTCTGTGACTCCCTGAACTACACCGGCCATCACGGCATGGCACTGACCGACAAGACCTGCGGCGCCTGCGCCCAGTGCTACCTGAACATGACCGGTGGTATCTGCCCCATCGTGGACTGCTCCAAGAGCCTGGTCAACGGCCAGTGCGGTGGCGCCAAGAACGGCAAGTGCGAAGTCAGCCCTGACAAGGACTGCGCCTGGGAAAAGA
>CAYVCR010000187.1:0-2274 GCA_964450205.1 uncultured Oscillospiraceae bacterium
TGGATCGTTACGGTAAGGTCAGTCCGGTCTTCCACCAGCAGCTTCACCATCCGATGCATGATTTGGGTTTCGGAATAATCGCCGTCATAAAGGAGCAGCTCGTTGTCTCCGGCGGAATCCAGTCCGAACGGAAGCAGAAGGATGAAGGAAGCCAAAAACGCTGCTGCCGGCCACCACATTTTTCGGTTCGGCCCTCGATTTTTCCGCATGGATGTCTCCATGCGACCCATCAGCAGATCCAGAGCCACGGCAATGATCATCAGCGCCGCAGTACCGGAAAGGATCAGGCTCATGTCCTGGACCCGAATACCACGATTGATGATGCCGCCCAAGCCTCCGCCGCCGACAAAGGCAGCAAAGACGGCTGTGCCAATGGCATTGACGACCGCAATGCGAATGCCGGTAAAAATCGTCGGAAACGCGAGAGGAACCTCTACACGAAAAACGCGGTAGGGCTTGCTCATACCCATACCTCTGGCCGCTTCCTTAACGCCGGGATCCACTTCGTCCAGACCGAGACAAGTGTTTCGAACGATGGGAAGCAAGGAGTATAGGGTGATGCCGAGGATCACCGTCCCTTTGCCTGCTCCGGCAAAGACCATGATGATGCCCAACAAGGCCAGAGCGGGAATGGTCTGTAACAGATCTACCACCCAAAGGATGATCTTCCGTGCCTTTGGTGCGACATATGCCCAAATACCCAGCGGAAGGCCGATCACAATGGACAGCAGACTGGCGGCCAGCACAATGAATAAATGCTCAAAAACCAGAGACCAGGTCATTTGCGCACCTCCTTACGAAGCCCGCGCGGAGTGACCTTTTTTTGCAGCAAGTCGATCAAAGCGCCGATCACGATTGCCAGCACCGCTGCGGGAACAGCGCCCAAAAGGATCAGAGTGTTATTATTGGAGCTTGTACCCTGATAGACAAAATTGCCCAGGCCTCCCAACCCGATCATGGCAGCCAGAACCGCCCAGGACACAGTGTAAACCGCCGCCATGCGTAGCCCCGCTATAATAGTCGGCGCAGCCAACGGCATTTCCACCTTCATAAGTGTTTGAAGGGGAGACATTCCGCAGCCCTTTGCCGCCTCAATGTATTGCCCGTCCACCTCCAGCAGCCCGGTATAAGTATTCTTTAATACTGGGAACATAGCGTAGACTGCGAGAGCGGTAATGACTGTCGCGGGAACCATACCCATCCACAAAAATAAAACACCAATGAACACCAGGCCGGGAATCGTCTGAAAGACAGACATTACCGGCAAAATAATGCCGGACCACTTGGGTCTGCGCGAAAGCAGAATACCGAGCAGGAGACCGGCTACGAAACCGATGGAAACAGAGACCAGTACATAAACGATGTGGGTGCCAATAGCCTCCAGAAGCATCTCGCCATAGAGTTCAAAGACAGCTCTCATTTGCTGTTACCCCACAGATTCTCCGCAACGGAACGGGCCACACTGGTCTTGGTCACGATGCCTGCGATGGTATCATCGTCATTCAAAACCACCACATAGCTGGCACCCGAGTCCAGCAGATAATCGAAGCTCTCTTTTGCGTCATCCCCCACCCGCACAGTACGGGCGGTCTGCCGGATCAATGGTTCAATGGTCTTTACATCACGGCCCCATTTCCGGATATCACCAATGGAGACTGTCCCTGCATATCGGTTCTCGGCATCTGTGACAAGCAGGGTATCCACGCCGGCTCGAGCCATGCGTTCAGCGCATTCCCTGATACCGCGATCACTCGTTACTGTTTTGATATTGCTGCGCATAAAGAGTTCTACTGTGGAGGGAGCAGGCGCATCACCGGTACGTTTCCCAAGAAAGTTTCGTACAAGGTCGTTTGCCGGGTTCTCCAGCATTTCCTCTGGCGATGCCATCTGCACGATTTGCCCACCGTCCATAAAAATGATAACGTCTGCAAGCTTTAGGGCCTCATCCATGTCGTGGCTCACAAAGATGATGGTTTTATTCAGCTTCTGCTGTAAATTTTTCACTTCGTCCTGAAGTGTTTCCCGTGTCATGGGATCCAGTGCGCTGAACGGTTCATCCATGAGAACAATCGGCGGAGATGCTGCCAAAGCACGCAAAACGCCAATGCGCTGCTGCTGACCACCTGAGAGTTCAGACGGATATTTGTGCGCGTATTCCTCGTAAGGCATCCCAACCATTGCCAACATATCCCGGACGATCTGATCGCACCTATCCTTGCCATATTTCAGCAACTTGGGAACTACGCTGATATTCTGTGCCACTGTCATGTTGGG
>CAYVCR010000188.1:0-2273 GCA_964450205.1 uncultured Oscillospiraceae bacterium
GTCTGATACTGGGGAATCCACTGCAGCTTTACCGTACCCACCTCGCCGTGACGGTTTTTGGACACGATACATTCCGCAATGCCCTTATCTTCCGTATTTTCGTTATAATACTCATCCCGGTACAGGAACAGCACTTCGTCCGCATCCTGCTCGATAGCGCCGGATTCACGTAGATCAGACAGCATGGGGCGTTTGTCCGTGCGGCTTTCAGGGCCACGGGACAGCTGGCTCAGGCACACCACAGGAACATTCAGCTCCTTAGCCATGATCTTTAAGGAGCGGGAAATATCGCTGACGATATTTACACGGCTGTCGCCGCCCTTGCCGTAACCGGAGCCGTTCATCAGCTGCAGATAGTCGATGACGACCATGCCCAGGTTTTCCACCCGGCGGCACTTGGCGTTCATCTCCGCAACGGTGATAGAGGGATTATCGTCGATACGAATGTCGGTCTGGCTCAAGGCAGCGGAAGCCATACACAGCTTGCTCCACTCGTCCTCACTGAGCTTACCGGTAGCCAGCTTCTGCAGCTCCACAAAGCTCTCACTGGCCAACAGACGCATAGCAAGCTGCTCCCGGGACATTTCCAGAGAGAACATAGCCACCGTCTTATTATATTTCTTTGCCACATTCAGGCCAATGTTCAAAGCAAAGGCGGACTTACCCATATCAGGTCTTGCTGCTATCACAAACAGGTCGGATTTGTTCAGACCGTTGATCTTCCGATCCAGGTCGTGCAGGCCGGTGGACAGGCCGGGGATGGCAGAATCCGACTGGCTCAGCTCGGTCAACCGGTCAAAGACCTTGTGTAGGGTCACACCAATGTGCTCCAGAGAGTCGCCCCGCTCGCCCTTACGCAGGGAGAATATCTTCTTCTCGGCGCTCTCCAGGATCTCTGCCGGGGTGCCCACCTGCTCGTGGACCATCTCAGAAATGTCCACAGTCGCATCCGCCAGACCGCGGAGCATGGCCTTATCCTTCACGATGCCCGCATAGCGCACTGCATTGGCAGCGGTGGGGGTGATCTCCATCAGCTGCTGGATGTAGCTGCGGGAATTATCCCGGTAGTAGCCCAGCTCCCGCATCTTGTCCAGTACGGTGACCGGGTCGATGGTCTGGGAAAAATTGAACATGGTATAGATGGCTTCGTAGATCTGACGGTTCTGCTCCAGGTAAAAATCCTCGGGGCGCACGATGCCGATCACGTCGGCAACGCAGCGGCTGTCGATCAGAATAGAGCCAAGGACCGCCTGCTCTGCCTCCAGGGACTGGGGCGGCTGTCGGTTCAACAGTTCTTCATCCATGTTGTTTCCCTTCTTTCTGATAGTTCTTTGGCGGTTATTGTAATCGTTCCGCAGATGCGTCATCCTGAGCGGAACAAAGTGGAGCCGAAGGATCGTCGCACAAAATGTTTGCAAAGCAGTATCGATCATGCGTAGATTCTTCGACGCGCTGTCACTTGCTCAGAATGACGTTTTTTTGAAAGACTTACGACAAGGTCAAATCATTGTCAATTCTCCATTAGCAAAGCGTAGGGGACGGGTTTCCCGTCCCACGGGCGGCAGAACGCCGCCCCTACATTTTCTAACGTACGCTTACGCCTCTTCGATCTTGACGGTGAGCGGTGCGGTGATCTCGTAGCCCAGCTTGCACTGGACAGTGTAGGTGCCCACGTTCTTGATGGGGTCGGAAATCACGATCTTGCGCTTGTCCAGGGTGATCCCTGCCTTTGCTTTCAGTGCATCGGCGATCTCCTGGTTAGTCACAGAGCCAAAGAGTCTGCCTGCACCGCCGCCCTTAGCAGTAACGACAAGGGTCATCTCCCGCAGCTGCTTGGAGATCTCCAGAGCGGCTGCCCGCTCCTTGGCTGCCTTCTCAGCAGCAGCTTTATCGTTCATACGCATGGTGTTGACGGCATCGGCAGTTGCCTCCACAGCGATCTTCCGGGGCAGCATGTAGTTTCTGGCGTAGCCGTCGGAAACCTCCAGCAGCTGGCCTTTCTTGCCCTTACCCTTCACATCCTGCAATAAAATTACTTTCATAACGTTTCTCCTTATTCCTCATAGAATTTATCGATCGCGCTGCGCAGCCGCTCCGTCACTTCCCGGACGGTGCTGCCCTTGATCTGGGCACCTGCAGTAGCTGCATTGCCACCACCGCCCAGCTGCTCCAGCACTACCTGGACATTGGTATCACCAATGGAGCGGGCGGAAATAAAGACCTGATCTCCATCGGCAAACAGCACGAAGGAGGCAGTAAAGCCTTCGATATTC
>CAYVCR010000189.1:0-2214 GCA_964450205.1 uncultured Oscillospiraceae bacterium
CGAGCGCGGTATGGTCCGCGGCCACCAGTTCAACAAGGTGGAGATGTTCCAGTTCTGCAAGCCTGAGGATTCCGATGCAGCCTTTGAAGAGCTGGTCACCAAGGCCGAAAAGCTGGTGGAGGGTCTGGGTTTCCATTTCCGCACTGTGAAGCTGGCAGCAGGTGACTGCTCCGCATCCATGGCACGCACCTACGACATCGAAATTCTGATCCCCTCCATGGACGGTTACAAGGAGGTTTCCTCCGTGTCCAACGCCCGTGACTACCAGGCACGCCGTGGCAACATTCGTTTCCGCAGAGAGTCCACCGGCAAGCCCGAGTTCCTGCATACCCTGAATGGCTCCGGCTTGGCCACCTCCCGTATTTTCCCGGCACTGGTGGAGCAGAACCAGCGGGCTGACGGCTCTATCGTGGTCCCCGAGTGCCTGCGCAAGTACCTGGGCGGCATCGAGATCATCGAAAAGAAGTAATTTTCCGGGAAACTCCCGGTCATTAAACATTATGTAAACCACAGAGAGGAGCTTGTATTTATGAAAAAAATCATCCAGGAATTCAAAGAATTTATCTCCCGTGGCAATGTGCTCGACATGGCTATTGGTGTGATCATCGCCACCGCCTTTGGCAAGATCACCACTTCTCTGGTCAATGACGTGTTCATGCCTTTCATCAGCTGGATCTTCGGTGCCCGTGACATGACTGCCCTGAACATTTTGGTTCGTCCCGAGGTATTGGACGCAGAGGGTAATGTAATTCAGGCCGCTATCACCATTGGCATTGGCACCTTCATTGCTACCATCATCGACTTCCTTCTGGTAGCGTTGGTCGTTTTCATGGTCGTTAAGGTCATCAACACTGCCAAGAAGCTTACTGAAAAGAGAAAGAAAGAGGAAGAAGCCGCTGCACCTCCTGCACCTCCTGCTCCCTCCAACGAGGAAGTTCTGCTGACCGAGATCCGCGACCTGCTGAAGAACAAGGAATGATACGGCGCATATTCGCCCTACTTCTGTCGCTGATTTTGGCGCTTGCGCTGTTCACCGGCTGCTCCGCCCAGCATTGGCGCTATGAAGAACTGTCATTTACCCTACCTGGAGATTTTCAAAATCTGGACAGTGAAAGCTATGCCGAGGATTTCGATTTTCTCTTCGACGACGGCACGGTTGCCATTGCCGGTATCCGGGAAACCAAGGCTGCTGTAACAGCCGCTTTCGGTCAAATCAGCGCCGAGCAGTATGCCCGCCTGGTCATTGAAGGAAATGAGCTGACCTGCACACCGGTACAGAAGAACGGCCTTTGGTGCTTTTCCTACGAGGCTGTGTCCAATGGCACCCCCATGACCTATATATGTGCTATCCACGAAGCAGAAAACAGCTTTTGGCAGGTACAAGCCTACTGCGCCACTGCTGATTTTGCTGCCCAGCAGGATACCATGTGGACGCTGATCACTGCCATGGAGGCAGGCTGAGCCATCGACAAATATTCCTATTAATTATAGTAGACCCGTTAAAATCAACTTACATAAGGAAGGATACGATCATGTTCAAAATCGTTCGTAAGAAGGAGCTCAACAGCTCCGTCACGCTGATGGACATTGAGGCCCCCTTTATTGCCAAAAAGGCAAAGGCCGGTCAGTTCATCATTTTCCGCATCGACGAGCAGGGTGAGCGTGTTCCCCTGACCATTGCCGGTTACGACCGGGAGAAGGGAACTGTCACCATCATTTTCCAGAAGGTCGGCTTCGCCACCATCGCTCTGGGCCAGCTGAACGAAGGCGACTATATTAACGACTTCGTCGGCCCTCTGGGTAAGCCCACCCCTGTGGAAGGCAAGAAGCGCGTCTGCGTGGTCGGCGGCGGCGTTGGCTGTGCCATCGCACTGCCCTCTGCCAAGGCTTTCAAGGAGGCCGGTGCTGAGGTCGACGTGGTCGTTGGCTTCCGTAACAAGGACATCGTCATTCTGGAGGACGAGTTCCGTGCTGTTGCCGACAATATGCACCTGATGACCGACGACGGCTCCTACGGCGAGCAGGGCTTCGTCACCGTCAAGCTCCAGCAGCTGCTGGAGAGCGGCCGCGAGTACGACGAAGTGCTGGCCATCGGCCCCATTCCCATGATGAAGTTCGTCTGCAAGACCACTGAGCCCTTCGGCGTACATACCAGTGTTTCCCTGAACCCCATCATGGTGGACGGCACCGGCATGTGCGGCGGCTGCCGTGTCA
>CAYVCR010000190.1:0-2143 GCA_964450205.1 uncultured Oscillospiraceae bacterium
GGCTATGGCCTGAATCCCATTGCCATCCGTCAGCTGAAGGCGGAGGGCGTGCAGCTGATCGTCACGGTGGACTGCGGCATTACCGCTGTGGACATGGCCCAGCTTTGCAGGGAGCTGGGCATTGACCTGGTCATCACCGACCACCATGAGTGCAAGGACCAGCTGCCCGATGCTGTCGCCGTGGTGGACCCCCACCGGATTGATGGCGGCTACCCCCATAAAACATTGTCCGGTGTCGGCATCGCCTTTAAGCTGGCTTCAGCCCTGTGCGGCAGTCAGGAGGAAGTGCTGGAGCAGTATGCGGATATGGTCTGCCTGGGTACCGTGGCAGACGTGATGCCCCTGCAGGGGGAAAACCGTGTATTCGTGGCCCGGGGCCTTCAGTCCCTGCGCCATACCAGGCGGCCCGGTCTGGCTGCCCTAATGCAGCAAAGCGGCTGTGAGCCGGAAAATCTCAATGCCTCTTCTGTAGGCTACATGCTGGCTCCCCGGATCAATGCGGCAGGCCGCATGGGTCAGATCGAGCTGGCTGTGGAGTTGTTTTTGACCCAGGATCCTGCCCGGGGCGAAATGCTGGCCAAGGCCCTGTGCGACCTGAACAAGCAGCGCCAGAGCGTGGAGCAGGAGATCTACCGCCAGGCGGTGGAGATGCTGCCCGAGGGAAAGATCCCCGAGGCCATCGTGCTGGCCGAGGAAAGCTGGCATCAGGGCGTGGTTGGCATCGTGGCCAGCCGTATTGCTGAGGAATACTGCTGCCCCACCTTCCTGATCTGCCTGGACGGGGACCATGGCAAGGCAAGCTCCCGCAGCTACGGCGGCTTCAACCTGTTTACGTCGCTCACCTGCCTGTCCGAGCTTTTGGAGAGCTACGGCGGCCATGAGCTGGCAGCAGGCTTTACCATCCACCGCAGCCGGATCCCGGAGTTCCGGGAGCAGATCGGCCTGCTTGCCGAGCACTATTATTCCGGCGACCAGCCCCGCACCTCCCTGGAAGCTGACTGTGCCATTACCCCGGAGCTGCTGACAGTGCACAACATCGATTCTCTCGAGGCCCTGGAGCCCTGCGGCAACGGCTGTCCCAAGCCTTTGCTGGTCATGGAGCAGCTGCAGCTCGAGCGGATCACTCCTGTGGGCGGCGGCCGCCATATGCGCCTGCGCCTGCGCCACGGCCGCTACGGCTTCAACGCCATCTACTTCTCCGCCACCGCCGAGTCTGTCTCCATCACCCAGGGGGAGACGGTGGACGTGGCCTTCCTGCCCCAGATCAATGATTTTAAGGGCGAGCGCAGCGTGCAGATGAATGTGATAGATATCCGTCCAAGCTGTACCGCAGAATGCTCCTGGCAGACCCAAAATTATCAGAAGCTGTGCAGCAACTGTATTTGCCCTGCGGAGGCAGCGGCCCTTCTGCCCGACAGAGCCATGCTGGGCATGGTCTGGAAATATTTGGAGAATGACCCCAGGCCCGTGGTGGAGGAAACACCCATGTGCCTGTGCAGAAAGATCGTCCGTTGGTCTGGCAGTCCCCTGAATCTGGGCCAACTGCTGACCTGCCTGGATATTTTTGCCGATGTAGCCCTGATCGAGCTGCGCCGGCAGCATAAGAACCTGACTATCCGGCTCCTGCCCCGCAATGACAAGGCAGACCTGACCACAAGCCGGACCATGCAGCGATTGACCGCTGCGAAAGGCTGAAAGCTATGGAAACCTTCGAACAACATTACAATTCAATGAGCCAGGCGATCATGAAGCATCTGCCCAACGCGGATATGGATCTGATCGACCGGGCTGTGGAATATGCAGCCGCCAAGCATGAGTATCAGAAACGCAAGGACGGCTCTCCCTATATCATCCACCCCCTGGCTGTGGCACAGATCGTAGCGGAGATGGGGCTGGATACCGATGCGATCCTGGGCGCCCTGCTCCACGACTGCATCGAGGATACCGACGCTTCCTTTGACGACATTGCCAAGCAGTTCGGCAAGACCACCGCCGAGCTTGTGGAGGGTGTTACCAAGCTGACTCGCGCCAACTTCTCTTCCACCGAGCAGGAGCAGATGGAAAACCTGCGCAAGATGTTCATGGCCATGTCCCGGGACATCCGTGTGGTGCTCATCAAGATCGCTGACCGGCTCCACAACAT
>CAYVCR010000191.1:0-2108 GCA_964450205.1 uncultured Oscillospiraceae bacterium
GGTTGGCATCCAGATAGACCATGTCCTTGAATTCGCCCCGGCGCTGCTGCGCCAGCTCCATGATGTTGCCCACGTACTCCTGGGGCGCGATCAGGTTGACCTTGGCGTAGGGCTCCTCTGCCAGCTGGATGTCCATGGGATCGGGGTAATCCAGGGGCGTATAGACCATCTGCACAGTACCGTCGTTTTTGGTGATCCGGTAGACAACGTTGGGTGCGGTGGTGATCAGATCCAAATTGTATTCCCGTTCCAGGCGCTCCTGGATGATCTCCATGTGCAGAAGACCCAGGAAGCCGCAGCGGAAGCCAAAGCCCAAAGCAATGGAGCTTTCCAGCTCATAGTGCATGGAAGCGTCATTCAGCTTCAGCTTTTCCAGGGCCTCACGCAGGTCCTGATACTTGGCACCGTCTGCCGGATACACGCCGGAGAAGACCATAGGCTGCACCTGCCGGTAGCCGGGCAGAGGCTCGAGCGCGGGGGCGTCCAAAGTAGTGATGGTGTCACCCACCTGGGTGTCAGCCACCGTCTTGATGGAAGCGGTGATGTAGCCGACCTCGCCCGCACCCAAAGCGTCGGCAGGAATCAGACCGTTGGGACTCATGGTGCCCACTTCCACCACCTTGTAAACAGCGCCGGTGGCCATCATCTTGATATCCTGGCCGGGGCGGACAGTGCCCTGCTTGATGCGGGTGTAGACGATAACGCCCCGGTAGGAGTCGTACTGACTGTCGAAGATCAGTGCCTGCAGGGGAGCACTGCGGTCGCCGGAGGGGGCGGGCACATCCCGGACGATCATCTCCAGTACAGAATGGATGTTGATGCCGTTCTTGGCGGAGATCTCCGGGGAGTCCTCTGCGGGAATGCCGATAATATCTTCTACCTCGGCCTTGACCTCAGCAGGTCGGGCGGAGGGCAGGTCGATCTTGTTGATGACTGGCAGTACCTCCAGGCCTGCGTCGATGGCCAGGTAAGTATTGGCCAAGGTCTGGGCCTCCACGCCCTGGGAGGCATCCACCACCAAAACAGCACCCTCGCAGGCGGCCAAAGAACGGCTGACCTCGTAGTTGAAGTCTACGTGGCCCGGGGTGTCGATCAAATTCAGCGCATAGGTATCGCCGTCGTCAGCAGTATAAGTCAGCGTGGCGGCAGTGGCTTTGATGGTAATGCCCCTCTCCTTCTCCAGCTCCATGGAGTCCAGCATCTGCTCGGCCCGGATGCGCTGGTCGATGGCGTTGCACTCCTCCAGCAGCCGGTCTGCCAGGGTGGATTTGCCGTGGTCGATATGGGCGATGATAGAAAAATTGCGAATTTTGGAAAGGTCTGTCATAAAGGTACACCTCTGTGGGATTGACATTCTATTTCATTTTATAGTATAGCGAATTTTTGGGAAATTGTAAACTGTATGTTTTCGCAAATTTGCGGGAATACTGTCTACGGTAGCGACAAAAAAACGCCCAAAGATACTTTTTCAAAAAATTTTTCGCCGAAACCCTTGTCAAAATCGGGAAACAGGGATATAGTCTAACAGCACGTCACGAATCGGCGAAGAATGAGAGAAAGAGGGAATGTGTAAATGAGTACAGCAAAAAAACCGGCAAAGACACCGGAGGATATGCAGACAGTCCTGCAGAATCTGATCGCCCAGGGTCGGAAGGATGGCATGATCCAGGCTGCTGAACTGAATTCCCATCTGGAAAAGATGGATCTGACCCCTGAGAAGATCGAGGAGATCTATGACCAGTTTGAAGCTATGAACATTCAGGTGGTCAGCGGAGACCTGGATCTGGATCTGGGCGACGATATGGATGCAGTGCTGGGCGATGGCCTGGAGGACGACATCGATCTGAGCGGCATGGAAGAGGAAGAGCTGGTGGATCCTGTGGATCTGGCAGCCGAATATAATCTGGATGATCCGGTGCGCATGTACCTGAAAGAGATCGGTCAGATCAAGCTGCTGTCTGCTGAAGAAGAGGTGGAGCTGGCCAAGCGGGTCGCCGAAGGGGATCAAGAGGCTAAAAATAAGCTGACAGAGGCCAACCTGCGACTGGTGGTCTCCATCGCCAAGAAATACTCCGGCCGCGGCCTGCACATTTTGGATCTGATCCAGG
>CAYVCR010000192.1:0-2077 GCA_964450205.1 uncultured Oscillospiraceae bacterium
CTTTTCCTTCTGCAGCAGGCTCTCAGGGATCAGCAGGGGCATATACACATTTTCAACGCCCTGCTTCTTGAATTCCTTATCCATGATGTTCTGGATATTCTCCCAGATCGCGTAACCGTAAGGGCGATAGATAAACACACCCTTCACGGAAGAGTAATCGATCAGCTGTGCCTTCTTGCAAACATCGGTAAACCACTGAGCAAAGTCTACCTCCATGTCGGTGATCTGCTCGACTTTTTTATCCTTAGCCATATCTTTTTCATCCTCTCACAAGGTTATTTTCGCTTTATATATTGTAGCACGCCTGTCAAGGGTTTGCATAGGATAAGATACAGTTTTTCCTTATGGGAGGCAGCTATGACACAAGTAACATTACTTTTGGAGCCTGCTGTGGCTCTTTTTTATAAAAACATTGCAGACAGCGCAGGAATTCCTCTGGAAAAGGTGCTCTCCGATACCCTTTTTAAGCTGGCTGGCGAGCTTTCTTTAGCCGCTCTGACCAAAGAATAATTAAATAAAAGCATTGTATTTCCCCAAAAGATTTGATATACTGACGGCATAACAAAGGAAAGGTTGGTATTTCTATGAAATCCATCCGCGAAATATATAAGATCGGCAAAGGCCCCTCCTCGTCTCACACCATGGGCCCGGAGCGCGCCGCCCATCTGTTTAAGAACGAGCATCCCGACGCAGATACCTTTCGGGTGGTACTGTTCGGCTCTCTGAGCAAGACCGGAGTGGGTCACGGTACTGACCGCGTGGTGCGGGAGGTGCTCGCTCCCCTGCCCACCGAGGTCGTCTTCTCTAAGGAGGAGCTGACCGGCACACACCCAAACACACTGGATTTTTATGCTTATAGAGACGGTCAGCAGATTGGTTACCTGCGGGTAGAGTCCATCGGCGGCGGTGACATCCGTTACCCCGGCCAAAGTGCCTCCGATTCTCCGGATGTGTACCCGGAGAATTCATTTGCAGAGATCGCTGATTTCTGCAAATGGCGCTATATCGAAAAGCTTAGCGACTATGTGGAGTTGAACGAGGGTGAAGGCATCTGGGAGTTCCTCATGGAGGTCTGGCAGGTCATGAAGCAGTCCATTGTGGACGGCCTGGCCGCAGAAGGAACACTGCCCGGCGGACTGAAAGTCCAGCGCAAGGCAAAATATCTGCACGAGCATTTCCGCGAGGACCTTGCTCACGGAATGCTGGAATTCAAGCATATTGCCGCTTATGCCTATGCGGTCGCTGAGCAGAACGCGGACAATGGCACCATCGTCACTGCCCCAACCTGTGGTGCCTGTGGTGTACTGCCTGCCGTATTGAAATATGCTCAGGATACCCGTGGTTTTACTGACGAACAGATCCTTCGCGGCTTGGCAACCGCCGGTATTATTGGCAGCCTTACCAAGCGCAACGCCTCCAT
The DNA here is from genome assembly GCA_964450205.1 of uncultured Oscillospiraceae bacterium. Classification (GTDB taxonomy): domain Bacteria; phylum Bacillota; class Clostridia; order Oscillospirales; family Oscillospiraceae; genus Faecousia. The sequence goes on from CAYVCR010000192.1 coordinate 1,421, forward strand.
CTCCGGCGCAGAATGCGGCTGCCAGGCAGAGATCGGCACTGCCTGCTCCATGGCTGCTGCTGCATTGGCTGAGCTGTATGAACAGAATCTGGATCAGGTAGAGTACGCGGCTGAGGTCGCTATGGAGCACCACCTTGGTCTGACCTGCGACCCCATCTGCGGTCTGGTGCAGATCCCCTGCATCGAGCGCAACGCGGTAGCTGCCATGCGGGCCATGAATGCCTGCAATCTCAGCTACTTCCTGACCGGCTCCCGAAGCATCAGCTACGACATGGTCTGCAGAGCTATGCACGAGACAGGTATCAATCTGAACCACCGTTTCCGGGAGACAAGTGAGGGCGGCCTGGCCAAGATCTACGCCCGTAAGAAGTAATTTACCAAAAGGAAGACAATAGAAAATGAAGTTAGGTATCGGCGCTGAAGCTACCGATTCCATATTTCAATGTATCTCCACGAATGCCGATATAGCTTGATAAACACTAGGTTTTCCAATATCTTTGAAACACACAAGTCCATGCATCTCTATGCCTTCCCACGCGAAAATGGCGTAAAATGGCGTAGAGAAAAGCAAGTGGATAGCCTGCGATAAAGTACATATTGTAACAAGAAACAGGAGACTGTCGTGAGCGATAGTCTCCTGTTTAAATGTTAATCAAT
>CAYVCR010000193.1:0-2050 GCA_964450205.1 uncultured Oscillospiraceae bacterium
CAGCCAGATACAGCTCGTTGGGGATCTGCATGAAGTTCTGGCGGAGCAGGTAGATGTAGAATACACTGACCAGGAACGGAACGATCAGGGCATAGAAGGTATTCATCCAGCCCAGATTATTGACGGTGATATAGTTGGTGATGGTGAACAGCTCGCCAGGGATCATCATCGTGGCAAGCAGCGCACCAAACATCAGATCCTTACCCTTGAACTCAAGACGGGCGAAAGCAAATGCAGACAGCACCGTGATGATCAGGGACAGGATGGTGGAAACGACACCCACGTAAGCGGTGTTCAGGAACAGCCGGCCCAGGTTGGCAGCGGTGAAGGCTTCTGCATAGTTGCTCCACTGGATCACATGGGGCCAGAAGGTAGGGATGGTTGCACGGTATTCTGCTTCGGTCTTCAGGGAGGAGATGATCATCCAGTAGAAGGGGAACAGGACGATCAGCGCCATGATAAACAGGAACAAATAGGTACCACCCTTGACCAGCAGACTTACAATACGCTGGGTAGCGGAGGTCTGCCGCAGGTCCTTGGCATGCATGGTAGTCATATTATCTTTTTCCATGAGCTACCTCCTTAATAATGCACGCGCTTCTTGCTGACCTGCATATTGATCATGGTCACAATAAGAATGATCACGAACAGGATCAGCGCAGCTGCACTGGCAGTGCCCTGAGAATTGGTAGCCAGCGCATCGTAGATGAAGCCGACCATGGTATTCAGGCGACCAGCATCATGGACAGGGCCCATGGTATCGCCGAAGATACCTACGATGCTGGAGTATTCCTTGAAGCCGCCGATAAAGCCGGTGATGACCACGTAGGCGATCATGGGGGACAGCAGAGGCACGGTGATCTTTGTAAACACTCTTCTGCGGGGAGTACCGTCCACACGGGCAGCCTCGTAGTACTGCTTGTTGACGCTCTGCAGGCCGCCCAGCAGGACCAGGATCTTAAAGGGCAGGGCATTCCATACGATATACACGATCATGACCACCATGTTGGCCCAGTACTCGGAGCCTGCGCTGATCCAGTTGATGGGATCACCGCCAAAGAACATGATCACGTTGTTGACGATGCCCCAGCTGTCAGCCTCCAGTCCGCCGGGACGCAGGCCGATGATATTGAACATGGCCGCGAACACCATGCCGATGGCGATGGAGTTGGTCACGTAGGGCAGGAAGAAGATGGTCTGCAGGAACTTACGCAGGGGCTTGATGGAGTTCAGCGCTACGGCGATCAGCAGAGCCAGGATGGTGGAGATGGGCACCGTTGCCACACAAAGCAGCATGGTGTTGGTCAGACAGTTGATAAACTTTTTATAGCCGATAACTTTTTTGAAGTTGGCAATACCGAAGGCAAAGGTTGCGCCGGCTTTTGCCTGGTTGGCACTGTAGCCGTTCTGGAATGCCATCGCCAGCGTATTGATGATGGGCCAGACAGTAAACACCAGCAGCAAAATGATCGCCGGTGCCAAATACAGCCAGGCTTTCCATTGTCGTTTGTTGTCTACCATATTACTTCACCTCAAAACAAACGCGCTCCTCGGTCTCCTTATTGAAGATGAAGATCTTATGAGGCTTGATGTTGTAGCGGACGGTGGCGGCAGCGATGTCCACCTTGTTGTCCGCGTTGATGATGGAACGGATCACAGGGTTCAGAGAAGCGGGGTGGGTGGAGACGATGCTCACATCGCGGCCCATGACTTCCATATTGTTCAGGCTGCACTCCAGTGCGCCGTCCTCAGCCAGCTCGAAGCCCTCGGGGCGGATGCCGATGACCACATCCTGGTCTTCCACACCGGAGACGTTCAGCACAGCATTCTCGCCGATATAGATGATACCGTCCTGCACCTTGCCCTCAAACACGTTGATGGGAGGAGTGCCCAGGAACTTGGCAACGAACAGATTGCTGGGGTTGTCATAAACCTCCTGAGGCTGGCCGATCTGCTGGACAACGCCCAGCTTCATGACAACGATCATGTCGGAAATGGACATAGCCTCTTCCTGGTCGTGGGTAACGAACACGGTGGTGATGCCGGTCTC
>CAYVCR010000194.1:0-2040 GCA_964450205.1 uncultured Oscillospiraceae bacterium
CTTGGCCTTGTCGCGCACACCGATCTGGCGCAGCTCGATACGGGTGTGGAACACGCCTGCCAGATTTTTTACCAGCTCACGGAAATCCACGCGCTCATCGGCGGTGAAGAAAAACAGGATCTTGCTGCCGTCAAAGGCGCATTCGGCGCTCACCAGCTGCATGTCCAGCTTGTGCTCGGCGATCTTCTGCATGCAGATCTCAAAGGCCTTCTTTTCCTTCTCCTGATTTTCAGCGGCGATCTTTTCGTCCTGGGTGGTGGCCAGACGCAGCACCGGGCGCAGGGGAGACACCACATCCTTCTGAGGGATCCGGTGGTTACCGCCTGTGCAGGTGCCGTATTCGTCGCCCCGGGCGGTGTCGATGATCACATGGTCGCCCGGACGGCAGGTGATGCCGTTGGGGTCAAAGTAATAGACCTTCTGCCCGGGACGGAACTGGATATCCACAACCTCAACGGTGTCGGGCGCAGTCTTGATTTGTTTTTCCATTGGTTTTCTCCTTTATTTAACGCATTTACCGCAGAGACCATGTGAGGTAACCGCAGATCGCGGCCTCGGACACGTTGCTCTGGGCGTATGCGATGGCTTTCTGTATATGGCGGATGCCGCTTAACAGCTCCGTTGAGCTGCGCTGGGTACTCAGCTGCCGGGCCATGGCAGAGGGGGTGCCAACACCGCTGCGGCATACCAGCGCACTTTGCAGCAGTACTTCCCACTGCTGCAGCACAGGGATCAGCTGATCCCGCTTCCAGCGCTCCATGGAGGCCAGGAGCAATGTAAGCCCCAGGGCATCTTTGTCAGCAAAGGCCCGGACAAAATCCTCGGTCTGGGGCGTGACCAGATCGTCTTCCTCCATCAGCTGTATGGCCTGGCCCAGATACCCGCCGGAACGGGCAGCGGCAGCTGCGATGTCTTCGGCTGCAGCTTGGGGGAATCGCTGCTGCAGCTGCTTGATCAGCACCGTTTCCGGCAGGGGCAGCAGGGAAAGCTCCATGCACCGGGAACGGACGGTGGGCAGCAGCTTTTCAGCATTTTCCGTCAGCAGCAGGAACACGCCGTACTCCGGCGGCTCCTCCAGCACCTTCAAAAGGGCGTTCTGACTGGGGATCTCCATATTGTGACCCCGGGGGAACAGATAGATCTTACGGTCGGCCTCGTTGGGACGTACGTAAATATCCGCCCTCGCCTGACGGATCAGATCCACCGGCACGATCTTTTTGTCAGGCTCGTCCACGGTGATAAAATCCGGGTGAGAGCCGGCCATGACCTTGCGGCAGGCCGGGCAGCTTAAACAAGGCTTATTCTCGCCTTTGCAGAGGGTCGCAGCAGCCAGCAGCCGGGCAAGGGTATGCTTGCCGGAGCCGACCGGGCCGCTGATCACATAAAAATGGGCAATTCGACCACGGCCAACACTGCGGCTGAGGTTTTCCCGCAGCCGTTCATTGCCAAGCAGTCCTTCAAAACCCATAATGTCCTCCGGAGTTCAAAATAGTGAAAAGTGAATAGTGAAAAGTGAATAGTGAAGAAGTAAGGCTTCGCCTTAACCCCACAGGGCAGACAGCATGGGAATGACCTGCTTCTTGCGGCTCATGATATGGGGCAGGAAGACGGTGTTGTCCTTGGGGGTCACGTTGAAGGCCTGCTGGATAGTCTCGTCGTCGCCCACGTAGATGATCTGGGTGCCTTCCAGCAGCACGTCGGTGAGCATAAGGATGACCATGGAGTAGCCTTCCTTTTGGGCCTGCTGATTCATCAGCTCCAGGAACTGGTCCTTGCGCTCGAGCATCTTGGGGCTGTCCACACAGGTGACCTGTGCCACCGCCAGATCGTGACCGGCGATGTGGAATTCCTTGTAGTCGGCATTCAACAGGTCTGCGGCAGAACGATTTTCCAAGGAGGCGGCGAATATCTCTTTACCCAGCTCCTCCAGAGAAACATTGGCGATCCGGGCCATCCGCTCGGCTGTCCGCACATCCCGTTCGGTACAGGTGGGGGACTTGAACATGACCGTGTCGGAGATAATGGCGGCGGCCATCATGC
>CAYVCR010000195.1:0-2034 GCA_964450205.1 uncultured Oscillospiraceae bacterium
CCTGACCGGCATGATCGGCAAGGGCAAGCGGGGCCCGGAGGTGGTGGCAGCCATGCAGGAGCACGGCGCTGTGTACTTCGGCGCCATCGGCGGCTGCGGCGCACTACTCAGCAAGTGTATCAAGAAGGCCGAGATCGTGGCCTATGAGGACCTGGGCGCGGAGGCCATCCGCCGCCTGGAGGTGGAGGATTTCCCCGCCATCGTGATCATCGACTCCGAGGGCAGCAACCTCTACGAGACCGGCCGCGCCAACTACCTGACTCAAAAATAAGGGAGAGAGCTCCTATGGATAACATTTATCAAATCAACACAGAACTGGATATTCCCATTTATCAGCAGCTGGTGGACGCGATCCGTGCAGCCGTGAAAAAGGGCAATTTGGCTGCCAATGCGCAGCTGCCCACAGTGCAGGAGCTGTCTGCCCGCCTGGGTGTGGCCCGGGGTACGATCAAGCGTGCCTATGATGAATTGGAGCGGATCGGCCTGGTAGAAAAAGTCCAGGGCCGCGGTACCTTCGTCAGCTACCGACCGGAAAATTCCGGCAGCCGCAAAGAACAGGCCATGGCCGCCATCGACAAGCTGCTCAATGACTTGCAGGAGCAGGGCTTCTCCACTGCGGAGATCAATATCTTTCTGAATCTGAAACTCCGCGATCGGGCCGAGCAGGAATCCAAGGTGAAGATCGCAGTGGTGGAGTGCAATCCGGAGAATTTGAGTCACATGACTGACCAGCTGCGTACCATTCCAAATACAGATATTTATGCGTATCTGGCCGAGAGTATCGAGGAGTACCCCTACAAGCTGGCAGAGGACCTGGACCTGGTGGTCACTACCGCTGCCCATGCGGACTTCCTGGAGCGCATCCTGCCGGAGCGCAAACGCATAGCAAGAGTGGCCCTGCGGCTGACCAAGCACTGCCTTGCCGACATCATCAAGCTGCGCAGAGGCAGATCCGTTGGCATCCTGTGCTACAGCATGCGCTTTGGTCAGCTGCTGTATAGTACTTGCCAAACCTATGCCGAGGGCATTACCCTTGCAGCGCCTGTGGAATTTGCTGCAGAGCTGGATGTGGAAGCCTTCCTGCAGGGAAAGGATACCGTTCTGGTGCCCCAGGATTACGAAAAATACTGCTCCGCACAGACGGCGGCAACGTTGGACCGTTTCCACGGAAAGCTGATCGAATGCAGCTATGAGATGGATGAAGGCTCGTTCATCTACCTGCAGGAGAAGACCAAACGGATTTTAGAAGAAAAGACCATCTGATACAATAGGGTGCGCTGCAAAATGAATGCAGCGCACCCTTTTTCAGTGCTGTGTGTAGAGTGAATTCCGATTCAGCGAGCTGATAGCTCAGCAAATAATGCAGAATGCATGTGTGGCCTTTGGCCACGTATTTTAAAATCATTCAGCATTCAGCATTTTGCATTTTGCATTATTTCAGTTTATCGAGCCGTTGAAATCATCACTGCACCACCCTAAAAGCGTCATTCTGAGCGAGTGTAAGCGAGTCGAAGAATCTACGCATGATCAGTACTACTTTGCTAATATTCGGTGCGAAGATCCTTCGATTCCGCTTCGCTCCACTCAGGATGACGCTCCTTGGGAGCGTAGTAGACAGCTCCATAAACTGAAATTTGCTCCTCCGGTGGTCAGGTGTACGATTTGAAGAAAAAATCATAAGATTGGTATGTAATTTTACCAATTCTTTCTTGACAAATGTACTATAACATTATAGTATATAGAAGTAGAACAATGGCAAAATAGGAAAAAATTATTTTATAGAGGTGTTTTCTATGGAGAACCGCGAAAAGAAGGTACTGGTGATCGGCGTCATTGGCGCTGACGTCCATGCCGTCGGCAACAAGATCCTCTACCATGCCTTTACCGAGGCAGGCTTTGAGGTGGTCAATCTGGGCGTTATGGTTTCTCAGGAAGAGTACATCGCTGCAGCTATCGAATCCAACGCTGATGCGATCGTCATCTCCTCCCTGTACGGCCAGGGCGAGCTGGACTGCCGCGGCATGCGCGAAAAGT
>CAYVCR010000196.1:0-1991 GCA_964450205.1 uncultured Oscillospiraceae bacterium
GAACCTGCTCAAACTTCACGGCAGCTTCTGCCTCGACCTCCAGCTTCTCGATGTACAGGACATCGCCTTCGGCCACGGTGTACTGCTTACCGCCGGTTACGATAACTGCTTTCATTTCCTTTTTCACCTACTTTAATTGTGTAGTCTCGCTCTTAAGGCGGGTGCGTTTTGGCGCACCAACTTAAGCCCCTTCAATGCGGCTCGTCCATTTTAGCAGATGGATTACCAAAAGTCAAGGGGATCTTCCCCGGTTTTTCCGAGTTTTTTGCGGGAATTTTGGCTGTTTTCTCACTCCGCGGTGGCTTCGGTGGTGTCTTCGCCGGTAAAGGGGTCGATGCTGCCGGGCTGCAGCATGCTGAAGGCCTGGTCGCCGGAGACGGTGACGGTCGCAGCAGCGCCGTTTTCATCTGTGACCACGGTCACAGAGGCGCCGATGAACAGCTCCGCAATGGTCGCTTCCACGGTCTGGGTGGCTGTGGGATCCATGCTGGCCAGACCGCTCTGGTCACCTGCGTCCTGGGGCAGCTCGGGGGCGGCTGTGTTTGGGTCGCCCTGGGGCAGCTCGGGGGCGGTTGCGTTCGGGTCACCCTGGGGCAGCTCGGGGGGCGTTACGCTCTGGTCGCCGGCGGCTTCTCCCTCCGGCCTTTCCGGGGGTACGGTGCTGTCTGTGTCTGCCGGGGCGGTGACGTCCTGCGTGCCCTCCGCGGGGAAGGTATCGATGGCATCAGACATACTGCCGGGGAGCTGCCCCATATCGGCGGGCAGCTCGGCCATGTTGCCGCCCATCAGTCCGGCCATGGTAAATTCACGGATGTAGGAAGTGCTGTCTGTCAGCGCGAAGGTGTACGTACCCTCATCGGTGGTCACAGTGAGCGACTGGGTGCTGATGGCACTGACGGTGCCGGTGTAGGTGGTGCCCGGCTGGGCAGCGGCAGTGCCTGCCGTTTCTTCGGTATTTTCCGGGGCGGTGCAGGCTGCCAAAGCCAGCAGCAGAGCCGCGAGCATCCATATGCTGCAAATGCGTTTCTTCACAGGGATCTCCTCCTTAAAGCTTTAGTGAGGTCTATTATACCGGTCAAACCTAAAATAAGGCTGAAACCCCGGTGAAGTTTTTGTAAATTGTGGGGCTGGGTGTTTCAGTGTTTACAGATCGTTTACAAAAAATCCCGTTCTTATTCAGTTATGCTTAAGCTTTGTGTGGTACGGTGTTTGTAAAGTCCCCCACAGCGGCCCGGGACAAGGGCCGCTGCGATCATGATAAGGAGAGAAAACTATGGAAAATTATGAAAATCCTATGTGGGAAGCGCCTGCTGAGGACGCGGCCCAGACCCCGGAGGAGACCGGGAACACGTACGTGTACACCCCCTGCGAAAGCCAGCCCTACCGCTACAGCTACCAAAGCGGGGAGCGCTCCCCGCAGACCGGGGATACGCCTGCGGCTAAGCCGAAGAAGAAAAAGCGCATGGCGTGGGTAGTGGTGCTGGCCCTGTGCTTCTCCCTGCTGGGCAGCATCCTGGGTGCCGGCGGCGTTCTGCTGGTGCAGCATCTGACGGAGGCAGAGCCGGAGCAGACGGTGCAGGGGTCGTCCCAGGAAAAGGTTTCCCACCTGCTGCAGGGTCAGCGGGAAACCTCCGTGATCGAGACGGTGGAGGTCGACACCGGCGCGCTGATGACCCCGGCTGAGGTGTATGCCGCCAACGTGAATTCCACCGTGGGCATCACCACCTCTATCACCACCAACTTCTGGGGCTACCAGTCCACCTCTGCCGCCTCCGGCTCCGGCTTCATCATTACGGATGACGGCTATATTCTGACTAACTACCATGTGATCGAGGATTCCAGCAGCATCACCGTATCCCTCTACAACGGGGAAAACTACGAGGCCCAGCTGATCGGCTACGACGAGAGCAACGACATTGCTGTGCTGAAGGTGGAGGCGGAGGGTCTGGTGCCTGTGGTGCTGGGCGATTCCGACAATTTGAATGTGGGTG
>CAYVCR010000197.1:0-1979 GCA_964450205.1 uncultured Oscillospiraceae bacterium
ACGCTCCCGGACTGTGCCGGTGACAGAGACGGTGGTCTCCTTGTTCAGGCCCTTGATGGCCTTCATCATCTCTTCGGTCTCCACCACCACCTGGGTGGTGCCGTAGAAGTCGCGGATGACCAGGAAAGCAAAGTTGGCGCCCACCTCACGGTCGTTTTCCAGCCAACCGACAATGGTAACGTTTTTGCCGGCATCGGCAAGCCGCAGCTCGCCGCAGGTATGAGTTCTGGATTGGAACATAGAAAGATCCCCTTATTCTTCAAAATTTATCGACTTATTTTCTCACAGAATCCGCCAAATGTCAATGGATAGTTACATAATCAAATACCAATTTACCACTCACCGCCGGTGGGGGATGTGCATAGCATACGGTAGCAAAACAATGGAAAGGAAGATGGATATGAAAGAATTTGATCCGGCGGTGGCGGCAAGGGTCTGGCAGCGGGTGCAGGCCTCGGCAGGCAAAGCGGCAGAAAGACCGGCTTGTCCCATAGAAGGGATCCGGACAGTTCCGGCAGAGCCGGAGAAAAAGCATGACAGGCAGGTCTGCAGAAAGGCACAGGGCAGGCCCCGGCAAGGCTGTGTACCTGCCTGGCAGCTGCTGGTGCTGGTGTATGTGCTCCTACAAATATCCGCTTGCAGATAAAAAGGAGCAAAAAAATCTGTCAAGCAGGCAAAAATTCACCGGATTTCCCTTGACAACCGGGAAAGAATCCGCTAAAATTTACCATGCATAGAGGGAGTAATTCGCGCCATTTGGCGTTAAGTCTACCCGTCAGGACGGCCTTTCGGCCCGGAGACTTTGAGAGAATGAGACTCATGCGCAGGGTATCCCTGTGCATGGGTCTTTTTTGTTTTATAAAGTCTTTTCCTTTTGTTAATAATTGTACCATTGAAAGGAGAACATTCATGGACAAAGAATATAGCTTATCCACCCAAGAAGTGCTGCAGCAGCTGGATACCACCGACAAGGGCCTGAGCTCTGCCGAGGCAGCAAAGCGCTTGGAAACCTACGGCCCCAACAAGCTGAAGGAGGCTCCCAAGCCTACCTGGATCCAGCGGTTTTTAACACAGCTGAAGGATCCCATGCTGATCATTCTGATGATCGCCGCTGCGGTGTCGGCTGCGACCACAGTGATCGATTTTCTGCAGCTGCCCCAGCCCAGGGACATGGGACATCTGACCGAGGGCCTGGTAGAGGTCGCTATCATCGTGGTGGTGGTGCTGCTCAATGCCATTTTGGGCGTGTTCCAGGAGAGTAAGGCCGAGGCTGCCATCGAGGCGCTGCAGACCATGACCGCTGCCACCTGTAAGGTGCTCCGCGACGGCAAGCTGGTGGTGCTCCACTCTGACGAGCTGGTGCCCGGCGACGTGGTGATCCTGGAGGCCGGCGATGCTGTTCCCGCGGATGGCCGCATTATTGAAAATGCATCCTTAAAGATCGAAGAGGCTGCCCTGACCGGCGAAAGTGTGCCTGTCAACAAGCTGATCGACGCACTGAATCTGACTGCCGGCCAGGAGGACGTGCCTCTGGGTGACAGGAAGAACATGTGCTATATGGGCTCTACTGTGGTCTATGGCCGCGGCAAGGCTGTCATTACCCGCACCGGTATGGACACCGAGATGGGCAAGATCGCAGGCGCACTGGCGGAAACGGCTGATGAGCAGACGCCCCTGCAGAAGCGCCTGGATCAGCTGGGTAAGATCCTGTCGTATATCGTGCTGGGCATCTGTGTGTTCATTTTTGCCTTCAACCTGCTGATGAAGGGCGATTTCTCCATCACCGGTATTCTGAGTACCTTTATGGTAGCTGTGTCTTTGGCGGTTGCTGCTATCCCCGAGGGCCTGGCAACGGTGGTCACGGTGGTGCTTTCTATCGGCGTGACCAAAATGTCCAAGCGCAACGCTGTTATCCGCCGGCTGACCGCTGTGGAGACCCTGGGCTGCACCCAGGTCATCTGCTCCGATAAGACCGGCAC
>CAYVCR010000198.1:0-1920 GCA_964450205.1 uncultured Oscillospiraceae bacterium
AGGAGGATACATAATGAAAAACTTCACAAGAATTCTGACCCTTCTGCTGGCGCTGATGATGGTGGTCGGCCTGCTGGCCGGCTGCGGCGGCGATCAGACCGGCAGCAACGACCCCGTGCAGGACCCTGATGAGAGCCAGGGCGAGCAGTCCGGCGACGAGCAGACCGGCGGCGAAGTCAGCGCTGACGGCCCTAAGTACGGCGGCCACTTGAATGTGCGTATCACTACCGCTCCCAACGGTCTGGATCCCATCAAGCAGACCGGCGCATTTAAGTACCTGTACACTGCCTGCGTCTACGAAAACGCACTGACCCGTGACGCGGACAACAATATCGCTCCCGGTGTCTGCGATTTCGAGCTCAGCGAAGACCTGCTGGACCTGAAACTGTGGGTCCGTGACGGTTTCACCTTCTCCAATGGCGACCCTGTCGACATCTACGACGTGGAAGCCTCTATCAACCGTGCGATCACTCTGCACGGCAGCTGCAACAAGTACATCAAGCCCAATATTTCCAGTATGACCGTGGAGAACGACGGCGAGAAGGATATCCTGCATATCGTCTTCACGTCCTACTCCGATAAGTGCATGTATTACCTGGCCTCCTTCCAGACCTGGGCTGCCATCATGCCCAAGGAGATCTGCGAGAAGTACGCCTCCACCTACATCATCGCCGACATTGAAGATGCCATCGGCACCGGCCCCTACGTGTTCACCGACATTGAGGACTCCGTGTACGTGACCATCGAAAAGCGTGACGACTACGTGCCCGTGGAGAGCGACTACACCGGCCCCGCTGCTACCAAGTACGGCTACCTGGATTCCATGACCTTCTGGTACAACACCGAGGACGCTACCACCGGTATGGCACTGATGACCGGTGACTACGACCTGGCGGAAGTTCTGCCGGAGGAGTACCAGGATCTGGCAGCAGCCAACGGCTTTATCAGCGAGTCCCTGCCTTCCAACCAGACCTGTGTCATCACTTTGAACACCCGCAGCACCTCCAGCCCCATGGCCAAGTACCCCAGCCTGCGCAAGGCAGTGCTGGCAGCTATCGACTATGAGGACTTCCTGGAGACCGTCACCGACGGTGCCCATGTGATGGAAGGCCCTGACGCCGAGTTCGTTATGGACACCAAGTACGCAACCGACGCATTCATCAATGCAGACTACTTTGGTGCAGCCAACGTAGAGCTGGCCCAGCAGTATCTGGAGAAGGCATACGAGGAAGGCTACAGCGGCGAGCCTGTTGTGGTGGTTTACAACACCGCCCGTAGCGATGTACCTACCCTGATCACCCACTACCTGGGCGAGGCAGGCATCAACTACAAGCTGGAGACCATGGAGCAGATCACGGCATCTGCCTTCGTGGGTGACCCCTCCAACAACTGGGATATCACCTTCACCTGGGGCACTACCACACCCCGTCCCTCTCAGCTGCCCGACTCCGTAATGGAGAGCAACTACAAGGATGACTACAAAGACGAGCTGCGTGCAAAGCTGGACACCCTGGATCCTGACTCTCAGGAGTACATGGACGTATGGCAGGAGCTGGCACAGTACACTGCTGACGGCGCCTACTTTGGCTTCATGTCCCGTATCTACTGGGTCTGGTGGCACAAGGACACCCTGCACACCAACGATGAGGGTGCTCAGCGCTACCTGTTCAACACCTACTGGGACGACCCCGCAAACCATCCTGCGAACTAAAAAACTTCCGGTAAGCTATTGTTAGGGTGACCGGCGGTCGCCCTAACATAAGTCAACACACGAACAACAGGAGGAATCTATATGAAGAAACGACTCCTAGCAATGCTGCTGGCATTGGTTTTGGTGTTCTCCCTGCTGCCCAGCGTAGTCATCGCTGAGGGCGAAGAGCACATCCACTGCATGTGCGGTGCTAACTCTGAGAAGGACAC
>CAYVCR010000199.1:0-1920 GCA_964450205.1 uncultured Oscillospiraceae bacterium
TCACCGATCCCAAGCTGTACGCCTACGGCGTGGAGCAGCCCATGATGGCTATGGAGACCCTCACCGCAACCACTCTGCGTAATATCATCGGTGATCTGGAGCTGGACCAGACCCTGACTTCCCGCGATGTGATCAACACCAAGATGCGTGCGATTCTGGACGAGGCTACTGACCCCTGGGGTATCAAGGTCAACCGTGTGGAGCTGAAAAACATTCTGCCTCCTACGGATATCCAAAGCTCCATGGAAAAGCAGATGAAGGCCGAGCGTGACCGCCGTCAGGCGATCCTGCAGGCCGAGGGTCAGAAGAAGTCCGCCATTCTGATCGCAGAAGGTGAGCGGGAATCTGCAATCCTGCGTGCCGATGCAGAAAAGCAGGCTGCGATCCTGCGGGCTGAGGCGGAGAAGGAAGCTGCCATTTTGAAGGCAGACGGCGAGGCCCAGGCGATCCGCACGGTCCAGCAGGCTCTGGCTGACTCCATGGGCATGCTGAATGAAAAGGCACCCAACGACCAGGTCATCAAGCTGAAGTCCATCCAGGCGATGGAAAAGGTGGCCGACGGTAAGGCCACCAAGATCATCATCCCCTCCGAGATGCAGGGCCTGGTAGGTATGGCCAACGGTCTTGTGGAGGGCGTAAAGGAGAATTAATATGGCTAGCGAAAAGCGTTTCGTTAAAACCTATTCACAAAGCGGTTTTGTGGATAACGTTATGCAGATTTGGGTAGACAGACAAACAGGCGTTAATTACCTGTACTCTGCCAGTGGCTATTCCGGCGGCATCACGCCTCTTTTGAACCGGGACGGCACGCCGGTGGTCACCCCGATCCCCAACGAATACGACGAATAAGCACACCGCCCCTGCTTTCCGCAGGGGCGGCATATTTTATGGACTGGCTTCATAGGATGCCTTAGAAAACGCGGGAGGGATCGGTATGAAGCGGACGGTTTTGGTGATGGCTGTTTTGGCACTGCTGCTGGGGATGCTGCCGGTGGTTGCACAGGCGGCAGATCTGGACGTGGCGGGTAAGAGCGCCCTTTTAATGGATGTGGCCACGGGAACGGTGATCTATGAGAGCAATTCCCATGAGGCGCTGGCACCGGCTTCTGTCACCAAGGTCATGACCATGCTGCTGATCATGGAGGCCATCGATTCGGGCAAGATCGGCTGGGATGACACGGTGACGGCTTCGGAGGCAGCGGCTGCCAAGGGCGGCAGCCAGGTGTATCTGAAGGTGGGAGAGACCATGTCTATCTCAGATATGGTCAAGTCTATTGCCGTCAGCTCCGCCAACGACTGCGCCTGCGCCATGGCCGAGCATATTGCAGGCAGCGAGAGCGCCTTTGTGGAGATGATGAACGCCCGTGCCAAGGAGCTGGGTATGAATGATACAAATTTTGTCAACTGTACCGGCCTGGACGACAGCGAGGAAGCCAAAGATCACAGGACTTCTGCCTATGATATTGCCCTTATGTCCCGGGAGCTCCTGAAGAACCACCCAGATATCAAAAAGTACACCACCATCTGGATGGATACGGTCCGGGACGGGGCCTTCGGCCTGTCCAACACCAACAAGCTGGTGCGGTTTTATCAGGGAGCAACCGGCCTGAAGACCGGCTTTACCTCCGGGGCAGGCTACTGCCTGTCCGCTTCGGCTGAGCGGGACGGTATGGAGCTGATCGCGGTGGTCATGGGGTGTGAAACCTCCGCAGAGCGGTTTTCTGCCTGCAAGAGCATGCTGGACTACGGCTTTGCCAATTACGCGGTGGTGATCCCGGAGATCCCGGAGGCGGCAGCCATTCCTGTAAAATTAGGCGTTTGCGATACCGTCGCCGCTGTTCCTACAGAACAAAGTGCCATTCTTATTGACAAGGCACAAAAAAGCCTGATCTCTTATCAGACTGTCCTGGAAGAATCGGT
>CAYVCR010000200.1:0-1918 GCA_964450205.1 uncultured Oscillospiraceae bacterium
TTACCCCTTAATCCCATAGCAAACGCCCCGGCGGGAAACCGCCGGGGCGTGTTTTATGGAAAAACCACCGGTAGAACCGGTGGTTAGGATATCAAAAAATATGGATAGATTGGAAAGAACATATAACCGCACCCCGAGATTTCGTCTCGGGGTGCGGTGTATTGTGGGGGTTGGGTGTTTTACTGGAATGTCACTGGAATGTCACCGGATAGTTTCATTGAACAGCTGGATGGTGTCATCAAAACGGTCGTCCTCTTCGGGACAGCCGAATACACCGATGATCCACTGCTTGCCGTCCATCTCAAAAGCAGACAGCAGGCAGCTGCCGGCAGTGGGTGTCTGGCCGGTTTTCAGACCTACAGCATAGGGACAGTAGTACTCGGAGTCCGGGTGGATCAGCTTGTTGGTATTCTTCCATTCCACCTGGCCGGGCTCCAGGTTGCTTTCACCACCAGTTACGGAGCTTGTCTCCAACTGGGAGGGCAGGGTCACTACATCCCGTGCCACATTGGCGTATTTCATGATGGTCTCATTCTGCAGGGCTAGCTTACCCAACAGACACAGATCCGCGCAGGACATGTAGTGATCGTCGCTGTGGATGCCGTCGGGATTGACAAAGTGGGAGCCGGTCATGCCCAATTCCCGGGCCTGTTCGTTCATCTCCTCCATGAAGGTCATCACGGCAGCCACCGCGTTTTCGTCCATGTTGTTATCGATGATGCGTCCTACTTCAGCAGCCAAAACATAGGCTGCGTCGTTACCGCTGGGTAGCAGCATAGCTTCCACAAGCTGTTCTGCGGTGAGAGTGTCGCCCTTACCCAGTTTTGCCACGGACGAACCCCAGGCAACCTGATCCAAGGCGTCGCCTGCGGTGATCTGTCGGTCCGGCTCCAGATATTGCAGAGCAATATAGGCGGTGAACAGCTTAGTCACGCTGGCGGGGTATACCCGCTCATCCGGCGTTGCGGAGGAAGTCACGAAGGTGTCTGCATTCACATCATACACGAAGTATTGCTGGGCCAACAGCTGCCGGCCTTCGGGGACGGTCATCCAAGTGGGCTCGGGCTCAGTGGTTTCCTCCGGTTCTGTGGTCTCCTCCTCTGAGGGTGCTGTGGTGGTCTGTTCCACTTGGGGGCTGTCCGGCATCTCTGGGGCTGGGTCGCTGCCAGTGATCTTTGCACAGACAACGATCGATACGATCAGCAGTACCACAAGCACTGCGATCTCGATGATCATAATTTTTTTCATAAGTATCCTCTTTGATTTTTTGAATTACGTTCCTGTACGAACATGGGAGTCATCATAGGTTTTCCAAAATACTGGACAAAGCGGGGACATTTGATCAGGAATGCATAGTAGACGTTTAAGTTACAGCCGGCAAGGGTCTCGGTGTTGCCCATGCCTTTGGCGATGATGATGTCGGCGTTTTCCAGGGTGGCTTTGGCTTCGTCGCCCAACCGGGAAAGCTCCGTGCCGCCGATATTGCTGCCGCTGTCGATGACCCGGAAGGGGATCCCGGCAGCGATGGCATCTTCCCGGGTGGCATCGTTGTGGACTGGTGCGCCCCGGACACAGAAGGAGATCTCCAGTTGAGGCCAGGCGGCCTTCATTTCCTCGGCAAAGAGCCGGTCAAAGACGATCTCACCGGCGTTGTCGGTCAGATATACCAAGTGCTCCGCCTGGGAAAGATCCTGCCGGAAAGCGGCAAAACAGTCTTTATCCAAAGGCATGTCCAAAGCCTTATCCAGCATATCGTCCAGCTTATCAAAGCTGACCTGCCCCTGCAGGGCGGCAAAATCCAGGTAATTACCCAGCACCGCAAACTGCAGCGCCGCATACACAGGGTCTTCCGCGGCCCTGATCCTGTTTCGGATACTATCGAGCCGTTCCAGGACGAACCGGTTGGATGCGTCCATCT
>CAYVCR010000201.1:0-1852 GCA_964450205.1 uncultured Oscillospiraceae bacterium
GGAGGCGGTGAAGGGCTATTATGCCCGCTTTCTGGAAGCGTTGCCCACCATCGAAGCACTGGCGAACGCCGACGATGAGCTGCTGCACAAGCTGTGGGAGGGCCTTGGCTATTACAGCCGTGTCCGGAACTTGAAAAAGGCTGCCCGGATCATCATGGAGCAGCATGGAGGCACATTTCCCACCGAGCATAAACAGGTGCTGGCCTTGCCGGGGATTGGCGACTATACTGCCGGTGCGGTCTGCTCCATTGCGTTTTCACAGCCGACCCCTGCCGTGGATGGCAATGTGCTGCGGGTGGTGTCCCGGCTGACGGACGACCCTACACCCATCGACCTGCCAGCCTATAAAAAGCAGGTCCAGGCCGACCTGGCCGAAATTTACCCACCCCAGGCCGGGGCCTTCACCCAGGCGCTGATGGAGCTGGGTGCCACGGTTTGCGGCCCCAACCGGAAACCGGATTGCAAAAACTGTCCCTGTCGGGATTTTTGCAAAGCGAGAGAAAAGGGAACAGCTGAATCCCTCCCGGTTAAAAATCCCAAGCGGGGTCGCCGTACAGAAGAAATGACCGTATTCATTCTAGGCTGCGATGGCCGCTACGCCCTGCGCAAGCGCCCGGATACCGGCCTGCTGGCAGGTTTGTGGGAATTTCCCCACGCACCGGGCAAGCTCAGCACGGCGGACGCGATCAGTTTAGTGGAGCGAATAGGGTTAAATCCAAAGGATATCAAGCGTCAAGTGGAGAAAAAACACATATTTACCCACATAGAATGGGATATGCGTGGAGTGTATGTGGAAGTGGCGGATATCAATGAGAGCCTGGTATGGCTGACGGGGGAGCAGATCGAGCAAGAAGCGGCGCTGCCCACGGCTTTCCGCCAATTCTGGGAGGAGACGGACTATGCTTGATTATCATATGCATAGCAAGGTCTCCTATGATGGCCGTGCAGAGACTGCCCAGATGGTTGCGGCAGCCGAAAAAGCCGGCTTGCGCGAGATCTGCTTTACAGACCATCTTGATTACGAGCCACTGGCTATCGTGCAGACCCAGCAATTTGATATAGATACCTGCCGCTCCGCCTATGATGACCTGCACAGCGAGACCGTGATGATCCTCTGGGGCATGGAATTTGGCATGCTGCCGGATACGGAGCTCCGGTTTTCCACAGATTGTAATGGTATTATAATAACGTATCGGTCCAGTTTGGAAAATGTGAAAAATTCGTAAAATAATGTTTGACAAATGAGATAATTGCCTATATAATATCAAAGCATGACTGTTAGGAGGGGGATACTATGCTGCTTGGACTGTCCAAGATCATCGACTGTCCCGGTGCATCCGTTGACTTTTCTGACAGTATCGATCTGAGCGATCTTTTGTATGGCACCAGCTACCCGGTCAGTGAGCCGGTCCATGCCAGCGGAACGGTGCGTAATACCGCCGGTGTGCTGGTCATGAAGGGGCAGATCCACACTACCATCCACGGTGTGTGTGACCGCTGCGCTGCAGACTTTGATCAGGATGTGGAATTTCCCATCGATGTGGTCTTGGTCTCCGAGCTTGCCAACGAAGAGAACGAAGATGAATGGGTATTCGACCTGAAGGGCGACAGCGCTGATCTGGAAGAGATCATTCGCACAGTCTTTGTGCTGAATATGGATTCCCAGCTGCTGTGCAAGCCGGATTGTAAGGGCATCTGCGGCGGCTGCGGCAGAAACCTGAACCACGAAGGCTGCACCTGCCAGAAGGAGATCGATCCCCGTTTTGCTGCTTTACAGCAGCTTCTCAATAAGTAATCAAAAGAAATGCTGATAAAGCAGATTGACCAAGGAGGTGTCATCCATGGCTGTTCC
>CAYVCR010000202.1:0-1834 GCA_964450205.1 uncultured Oscillospiraceae bacterium
CGCACCAAGAAGGAACAGCTGTGCAAGGTCATTGCTGAGCGTGAGGGCGTGAAGCTGAATCCCGACTTCCTGTTCGACGTGCAGGTCAAGCGCCTGCATGAGTATAAGCGCCAGCTGCTGAATGCTCTGAGCATTGTGGATATCTACTTCCGTCTGAAGGACGGCAGCCTCAAGGACTTCCAGCCTACTGTGTATCTGTTCGGCGCTAAGTCCGCCCCCGGCTACGCCCGGGCCAAGGCTGTGATCCGCTATATCAACCGGATCGCCAAGATGATCAACAACGACCCCGATATGCAGGATAAGCTGAAGGTGGTCTTTGTCCAGAACTACAACTGCTCCTACGCCGAGCATATCATTCCGGCGGCGGATATTTCCGAGCAGATCTCTCCTGCAGGCACGGAGGCCTCCGGTACCGGCAACATGAAGCTGATGCTGAACGGCGCTGTGACCCTGGGTACTCTGGACGGTGCCAACGTGGAGATCGTCAAGGAAGCAGGCATGGAGAACAACTATATCTTCGGTGCAACCGTGGATGTGATCAACGAAAGCCGGGATTCCTACAATCCCCGCTGGATCTACGACCACGAGCCGAGACTCCACCGGGCTATCGATACCCTGGTGGATGGCACTGTGCCCTGCGACGATGCCCAGCGTGAGCTGTACCACGCCCTGCTGGACGGCACCTCCTGGCACAAGGCTGACCACTACTTCCTGCTGATGGACTACAATTCCTATATGGATGCCAAGCTGCAGGCCAACCGGGATTACGCCGACCGGCTGAGCTTTGGCCGTAAGTGCCTGATGAACATCGCCTCCGGCGGTAAGTTCTCCTCTGACCGTACCATTCGTCAGTACGCTGAGGAGATCTGGCACATCGAGCCCACAAAGTTCTGATAAAAAATCCCACCTCGAAAGAGGTGGGATTTTTTATCAGGATGCAAAATGCTGAATGCAGAATGTTGTGGTTCTTAATTTTGCATTATGAATTCTGCATTCTGCATTGCCGCAGGCTTAGCCCTCGGCGACTACGATCTCTTTCAGCACGAGACCCGGGTTGCGGCGGACTGTAAAGTCGATGGCCCAGAAGCTGCTGAACACCAGCAGGCTGCGGCCACGGTAGTCTTCCAGCAGCTCTGCATCCGAGCCCAGGTTCAGATCCTGCAGGTCGCCGGGGTAGCTGTCAATGAGACGGATCTCCTCGTAGGGCAGGCTGTCCATCCGCAGGTCCACACCGTATTCGTTCTTCATCCGGTAGGCGAATACGTCGAACTGCAGAGTACCGACGACACCTACGATGACCTCCTCCATACCGGAATGGGGGACTTTGAAGATCTGGATCGCACCCTCCTGGGCGATCTGCTCGGTGCCTTTGACGAACTGCTTGCGCTTCATGGAGTCCTTGGCGGACACTCGGCTGAAGTGCTCGGGCGCAAAGGTGGGGATACCGGAGTACAGGAACTTCTTGCCCGGTACGGTGATGGTATCGCCGATGGCAAAAATACCCGGGTCAAAGACACCGATCACGTCGCCGGCATAAGCCTCCTCCACGATTTCCCGCTCTGCGGCCATCAGTTGCTGGGGCTGGGACAGGCGCATTTTCTTGCCGCCCTGCATGTGAAAGTATTCCGTATCCCTCTGGAACTTGCCGGAGCAAATACGCATGAAAGCCAGACGGTCTCTGTGCGCCTTGTTCATGTTGGCTTGGATCTTGAACACAAAAGCGGAAAAGTCCGGGCTAAAGGCGTCCACAAGCCCACAATCCGCTGTTCTGGACAGGGGAGGGGGCGTCAGTTTCAAAAATGCCTCCAGGAAGGGCTCAATGCCGAAGTTGGTC
>CAYVCR010000203.1:0-1828 GCA_964450205.1 uncultured Oscillospiraceae bacterium
TTGGCATCACCCTGGCTGTCATGCTGGTGCTGGGCGGCACGCTTTTTTTGCTGTGCCGTAAGGCGGGCCGCCTGTTCAGCGCACGGGAGGGTTTCGTCTGTGTCAGCTTCAGCTGGATCCTTCTGTCCCTGCTGGGCGCGTTGCCCTTCTGCATCAGCGGTGAGATCCCCAACTACATTGACGCAGTGTTTGAGACTGTTTCCGGCTTCACCACCACCGGTGCTTCGATCCTTTCGAACGTAGAAGGTCTTGCCAAGGGCCTTTTGTATTGGCGCAGCTTTACCCACTGGCTGGGTGGCATGGGCGTGCTGGTATTCCTGCTGGCCATCGCCCCCAGCGGCGGCAAGGGCTTCACCATGCACCTGCTGCGGGCAGAAAGCCCCGGCCCTGATGTGGGCAAGCTGGTGCCGAAAATGAAGCAGACCGCCATGATCCTGTACCTCATCTACATCGTCATGACGATCATCAACATCATTTTCCTGCTGTGCGGCGGTATGCCCTTCCTGGAGGCCCTGTGTACCGCCTTCGGCACTGCCGGTACCGGCGGCTTCGGTATCAAGAACGATTCCATGGCCAGTTATTCCCCCTACATCCAGTACGTGACCACCATCTTCATGTTCCTTTTCGGTGTGAACTTCAGCTGCTACTATCTGCTGCTTCTGCGGCAGATCCGGGGCGTGTTCCGGGATGAGGAGCTGCGGCTGTACTTTGGTATTGCCATTACCGCCGTGGTGCTGATCACCCTGAACATTTTCCGGATGTACGATACTGTGGGTGAGGCCATCCGCCATGCGTCCTTCCAGGTCAGCTCCATTATGACCACCACCGGCTTTTCCACCACGGACTTCGACCAGTGGCCTGTGTTCTCCAAGGGTATCCTGCTGACCCTTATGGTCATCGGTGCCAGCGCCGGCTCCACCGGCGGCGGCATTAAGGTAGCCCGTGTGCTGCTGATCTTCAAGAGTCTGCGGCGGAATATCCGCAAGATCCTGAACCCGCAGAAGGTACTGGTGGTGCGCAACAACGGCCGTGTGGTGGATGAGCAGGTGCTGGACAATACCAACGCCTACCTTGCCGCCTATGTGATCATTATCATTCTGAGCTTCGGCCTGCTGAGCCTGGATAAATACAACATCGAGACCAACCTGTCGGCGGTGCTGTGCTGCTTCAATAACATCGGCCCGGGCCTGGCATCGGTGGGTCCCATGTGCAATTTCAGCGGCTACAGCATCCTTTCCAAGCTGGTGCTGATCATTGACATGCTGGCTGGCCGTCTGGAGATCTTCCCCATGCTGGTGCTCCTGTCCCGCAGCACCTGGCGCAGACATTAAACATTGACCGTAAGGGCGGACCAGGTGTCCGCCCTTTCACTATTCTCTAAAGAACAACTTCCAATTTATCGAGCCGATAGCTCAATAAATAATGCAGAATTCATAATGCATAATGAATGTGTGGCCTTTGGCCACGTATTTTAAAATAATTCCGCATTCAGCATTCTGCATTTTGCATTATTTCAGTTTATCGAGCCAAAGGCTCGATAAACTGAAATTTGAAGATGCGTTTGCACTCTTGTAAATTCCCGGAATATGTGGTAAAATAAATCAGTTTGAAACCAAATCCACACACGGAGTCGATATTATGTCAACCTTAGAACAAGAAATCAGCCGGCGCAGGACCTTTGCCATCATCTCCCACCCGGACGCCGGTAAAACGACTTTAACCGAAAAATTCCTGCTCTACGGCGGCGCCATCGCCCAGGCAGGCGTTGTCAAAGGCAAAAAGAATTCCCGCGCTGCCACCTCCGACTGGATGGAGATCGAAAAGCAGC
>CAYVCR010000204.1:0-1818 GCA_964450205.1 uncultured Oscillospiraceae bacterium
GAGCGGGACGGACGGTATCAGCGGTGGAGTAGGTAGCGCCGCCCAGCAGGGAGTCAGCGTAGCCCATCTTCACCAGCATGGTGCCGAAGTAGTTGCCCTTGGACAGAGCGGCCTTGCAGTCCTCAGCGGACATCTTGCCCTTGCGCAGCTCCACCATCTTCTCGACCATAGCATCCATGCCCTCGTAGGTCAGAGGATCGATGATTTCCACACCCTCGATGTTGAAGCCGCCCTTGGCAGCGTTGGCCTTGACCTCGTCCACATTACCGATCAGAATGGGGGTCAGGAAGCCGCCCTCAGCCAGGCGGGCAGTTGCCTCCAGGATACGGGCATCGTGGCCCTCGGTGAAGACGATCTTACGGGGATTCGCCTTCAGCACTTCAATCATTGCGTTAAACATGATGACATTCCTCCAAATTTATTGGGCGCATAGCCCATATTTTTACATTTTAATTATACAATAGCTTTTCTGCCTTGGCAACAGCTTTTTGAGAAAATGTGTACGCAGGCCTGCAAAAATGAGGATACAGAAATGATCTTATAAAATGAGAAGAACGGCGAAAATATTCCACAAAAACCGGATAAAATCCTGTTAAAAAGTTTTGTGAAGAAGGAAAAATCCAATAAAAATTTACAAAGACTTCTATCGGGGAAAACAGAGAAATCCTCTGCAGGACAGTATTTTTTCTGCGAAAAACATGTGCTTTTCGCGGGAAAACACGGCACAAAAAGCTAAAATGTGCGGTAAAATTTGGTTTTTAAACAATTAGGTGGAGAAAAGGGAACTTTTTAATGCAAAAACCATATTTTTTGCACATATTGCGAATTGCATAACGGGCCGTTTTCTGCTATGATATCAGTACAAACCGGTCAGGACGAAGGGAGGAAAAACGTATGAATTGGTTTGCAATCGTGTGGCTGGCGCTTATGGTACTGTTTATCCTGCTGGAGGCCGGCACGGTGTCTATGGTTTCCATCTGGTTTGCTGCTGGCTCGTTGACGGCGCTGATCGCCAGCTTGTTTGGCGCAGAGCTGTGGCTGCAGATCGTGCTGTTTGCGGTGATTTCAGCGGCACTGCTGTTAGCGCTGCGTCCGCTGGCGAGAAAGTACTTCACACCCCGGCTCACCAAGACGAATGTAGACGCAGTCGTGGGCACGGAAGGCTTGGTTACGGAGCGGATCGACAATATCAGCTCTGTGGGCCGTGTCAAGCTTGACCACATGGAATGGTCTGCAAGAAGCACCTCCGGCGAAAGCGTGGAGGTAGGCACCCGCATCCGGGTGGACCGGGTTGAAGGTGTCAAGGTGTTCGTAACCCCTTTGGAAGTCCCCGTACAATAATTTAGGAGGTAGATTTATGGGTCCTTTTGGTTGGTTTATGATCGCCGCTGTTGCGGTGATCCTGTTTATCATTGTTGTTTCAAATATTAAAGTAGTGCAACAGTCCCGGGCATACGTCATTGAGCGACTGGGTGCGTTCCAGTCTGTTTGGGGCGTGGGTCTGCACTTCAAGATCCCTTTAATTGACCGGGTGGCTCGCCGGGTCAGCTTAAAAGAACAGGTTTTGGACTACCCGCCCCAGCCGGTGATCACCAAGGATAATGTTACTATGCAGATCGACACGGTGGTGTATTTCCAGATCACCGACCCCAAGCTGTACACCTACGGCGTGGAGCAGCCCATGGCCGCTATGGAGACCCTGACCGCTACCACCCTGCGTAACATCATCGGTGACCTGGAGTTGGATCAGACCCTGACCTCCCGTGACATCATCAACACCAAAATGCGCGCCATTTTGGACGAAGCCACCGATCCTTG
>CAYVCR010000205.1:0-1818 GCA_964450205.1 uncultured Oscillospiraceae bacterium
GGTCGATGACCTTGATGCCGGTCTCCAGGATCTCGGTGGCAGACTCCTGCTCATCGTAAGCAGGGGCCGGACGGTGGATAGGCCAGGATTCCTGTGCGCTTACCGGGCCTGCCTCATCGATGGGCTGACCCAGCAGGTTGAACACACGGCCCAGGCAGCCGTCGCCCACAGGCACGCTGATGGGCGCACCGGTATCGGTGGCCTGGGTACCGCGCTGCAAACCGTCGGTAGAGCTCATAGCGATGCAGCGCACCACATTGTCACCAATGTGCTGGGCGACCTCAGCAACGATGGTGCTGTCCCCGTTGGGCACTTCAATAGCGCTCAGCAGCTGGGGCAGCTGCTCGTCCTCGAATCGAATATCCAGAACAGGACCCATGACCTGGATCACTGTTCCCACATGTTTATCCATAGGATTCAACTCCTTTTTGGCTTTGGAAACCAAGTGTAGGGGCCGATGCCCACATCGGCCCAAAGCCGCAGTTCGTATTCGCCGCGGTCTTGGACATGTTGTAAGATCATACTGCCGGGTCGATGTGGGCATCGACCCCTACGGCATTTAAGAGCCTGCGACGATCTCTGTAATTTCCTGGGTGATGGCCGCCTGGCGGGCCCGGTTGAACTTCAGGCTCAGGTCGGCGATCATCTCGTCGGCATTCTGAGTCGCCGAGTCCATAGCGGTCCGGCGGGCAGCCTGCTCGGAGGCCCGGCTCTCACACAAGCAGCCGTAGATCACACCGCCGATATATTCAGGGATAATGGTCTCGAACACCGCTTCGCTGTCCGGCTCGTAGAGCATATCCGTGCTGCCTGCCCTGGCCCCCGGCTCTGCTGTCAGCGGCAGCAGCTTCAGTACGGAGGGTGTCTGGGACAGGACGGACACAAAATTGGTGTAGCCGATGCAGATCTCATCGATCTCCCCGGCCAGATACTGCTTACACAGGGTCTTGGCAATGGTGAAGCAATCGCCAACCGACAGACGCTCCGCCTCGGCATAGCTTTCCGTCAGCAGGGGCAGCTTGCGGCTTTTAAAGAAATCCACGCTCTTCTTGCCAATGGGCAGCACCACGGCCTCCGTGCCCTCCATCTGACTTTGGGCCAGCTTCAGCACATTGCTGTTGTAGCCGCCTGCCAGACCCCGGTCACCGGCGATCACCACATAGGCCGCCTTTTTCACAGGGCGCTGTTCCAGATAGGGCGAGGAAAAGTCCCGGTTCGCGTTTGTAATATCGTGGATAGTCGCATACAGGGTCTCGAAATACGGACGGGAGTTCAAGACCTGCGTCTGCGCCTTGCGGAGCTTGGAGGCCGCGACCATTTCCATGGCCTTGGTGATCTGCTTGGTGGATTCCATGCTCCGTATGCGGTTTTTGATTTCCTTGGTGGAAACACCAGCCATGGGGTTCCCTCCTTACTTAGATAGGTTGAAATTCAGCCAGCAGTTCGTTCAGGGCAGTCTTCAGTTGCTCCTCCGTGTCGCTTTCCAGCTTACCGGTGGTACGGATGGCAGCCAGCACATCATGGTACTTGCCATTTTCCATAAACTCCTGAAGCCGCTTTTCAAATTCGGGGATCCGGGCCACATCGATGTCCTTCAGGTAGCCGTTGACCACCGCGTAGATGATGCACACCTGGTGCGCAACCTCCACAGGGGCGTTGTTGCGCTGCTTCAGCACTGCAACGATCCGCTCGCCCTGGGCAAGACGGGCCTTGGTATCCGCGTCTAGGTCAGAGCCGAACTGAGCAAAGCTCTGCAGCTCTCTGTACTGAGAATACAGCAGCTTCAAAGAGCCTGCCACCTTCTTCATGGCCTTGATC
>CAYVCR010000206.1:0-1815 GCA_964450205.1 uncultured Oscillospiraceae bacterium
GCTTGGACTTGCGCTTTAAGATGGTACTGCCGCACTTGGGGCAGCGGCCGGGCATCTTCTCCACGATGGGCCGGGTATTGGTACACTCCGGGAAGCCGGGGCAGGCCAGGAACTTGCCGAAGCGGCCGATCTTGACCACCATATTTTTACCGCAGACCTCACAGATCTCATCCGTGACCTCGTCGGGCACCTTGATCCGCACGCCCTCCAGGGCAACCTCGGCATCCAGCATTTCCTGGTGGAAGTCCTTATAGAAGTCGCTGAGCACCGTTTTCCACTGACATTTACCCGCCTCTACATCGTCCAGGCGGTTTTCCATATTGGCGGTAAATTCCACATCGATGATGTCCTGGAAACGCTCCAGCATCAGTCCGGTGACCACCTCGCCCAAGGCAGTGGGCATCAGGCGCTTATCCACCTTGTTCACATACTCTCTGTCCTGAATGGTGGAGACGATGGTAGCATAGGTGGAGGGGCGGCCAACGCCCTTCTCCTCCATAGCCTTGACCAGCGTTGCTTCCGTATAACGGGCAGGCGGCTGGGTGAAGTGCTGCTCCTTTTCCATGTTGGTGCAGGCGGCTTTATCTCCCTCCTGCAGGTCGGGCAGCGGCTGACCGGAAACCTCGGTCTCCTCGTCACGGCCCTCCTCGTACACAGCCAGGAAGCCGGAGAATTTGACGCTCTGATGGCTCGAACGGAAGGTGTGACCGGCACATTCGGTATCGATAGAAACCGTGTCATACACGGCGTTTGCCATCTGGCTGGCCAGGAAGCGGCTCCAGATCAGCTTATACAGCCGGTACTGCTCACGGGTCAGACTGCTCTGGATGCGCTCCGGGTCCAGCTCCACATGGGTGGGGCGGATGGCCTCGTGGGCATCCTGGGCAGAGGATTTGGTCTTGAAAACATGGGGCTTGCCGTAGTAATAATCGGCACCGTAGCGGCTCTTGATGAAGCCGGCCGCAGCGGCCATTGCCTCGTCAGACAGGCGCAGGGAGTCGGTACGCATATAGGTGATCAGACCCAAAGTGCCCTCGCCTGCCACGTCCACGCCTTCATACAGCTGCTGGGCGATGGCCATGGTGCGCTTGGGGGTCATGTTCAGCTTTCGGGAGGCCTCCTGCTGCAAGGTAGAGGTGGTGAAGGGCGGTGCAGCAGTACGCTTCTTGTCGGCCCGCTTCACACCGGCCACGGTAAATTCCTTGCCGGTGATATCCCGGATCACAGCATTCACCTGGTCCTCATTCTCCAGCTCCTGCTTCTTATCCGTACCAAAATAATGGGCCTTGAAGGTGCCGGGCTTATCCAGCAGCGCCAGGGTCACGTCCAAAGACCAGTACTCCTTCGGCTCAAAGGCCCGGATCTCATTTTCACGGTCCACCACCAGGCGGGTGGCCACGCTTTGGACACGGCCTGCAGACAGGCCGCGGCGGACCTTCTTCCACAGCAGAGGAGACAGCTGGTAGCCTACGATCCGGTCCAGCAGGCGGCGGGCCTGCTGCGCGTCCACCAGGTCATAATCGATGGCTCTGGGGTTATCGATGGACTCCTGCACCACCTTCTGGGTGATCTCGTTGAAGGTGACACGGTAGGTCTTTTCGTCCGGCAGCTCCAGCAGTTCCTTTAAATGCCAGGAGATGGCCTCGCCCTCCCGGTCCGGGTCAGTTGCCAGGTAGACACGGCTGGCCTTCTTTGCCGCCTTGCGCAGCTCGTCGATCAGCTCTGCCTTGGTATCCAGGGGCACATACTCGGGAACAAAACGGGATCACTGGTTTCCAAAATGATATACCAGTCACTGCCACGGAAGTTGTAGCC
>CAYVCR010000207.1:0-1796 GCA_964450205.1 uncultured Oscillospiraceae bacterium
GTGCTGGAAATGGGCATGAACCATTTCCGGGAGATCGCTTACCTTGCCTCCATCGCCAAGCCGGACGTATCCGTGATCATCAATATCGGCACTATGCACATCGCGCACCTTGGCTCCATGGAGGGGATCCTGCAGGCCAAGCTGGAGATTCTGGAGGGCATGCCCGAAGGCGGCAAGATCTTCCTGAACGGCGATGATTCCCTGCTGTGGAATTACCGCCTGGTTTCCGGTGTGGAGGTAGGCTATTTTGGTGTCCGCAACGGCGAGAGCAATGTGCTTGCCAAGGATATTGCCGAGGCACCGGGTATGCTGCGCTTTTGGGTCCGGGCAGGGGATAAGGCTTTCCCGGTAGAGCTGGCGCTGGAGGGCCAGCACTATATCCACGATGCGCTGGCTGCCGTAGCAGTCGGTCTGCACCTGGGTGTCAGCACCGATAATATCAGCAAGAGCCTGGCCCAGTTCCAGAACATGGCTGGCCGCCAGGAGGTTTTTGAGGCAAACGGCTACACCATCATTAAGGACTGCTACAACGCAGGCCCCGAGTCCATGGCTGCGGCTCTGACCGTGCTTGGCAACAAGCCTGGACGCCGGGTGGCAGTGCTGGGCGATATGCTGGAGCTGGGCGTGTGTACCCCGGCTGAGCATTATAAGGTGGGACGTATCGCTGCGGAGAATGCCGAAGTGATCCTTGCCTACGGCCCTAACAGTGTCCGTGTGCTGAACGGCGCGCTGACCGGCGGCATGCCTACCAACAGGGCCAGAGCCTTTACCGACAAGGACCGACTGGTGCAGGTTTTGAAGCAGCTGGCAAAGCCCGGCGATGTGATCCTGTTCAAGGGCAGCCGCGGCATGCGTATGGAGCAAGTGCTGGAAGCGTTCCTGCAGGAAGAAAAATAATCGGAGGAACATATGAAGATCAATATTTATATCACAGCGGCGGTGTCCCTGGCACTGACGGCTGTTATCGGCTACTTTCTGCTGCCCCTGCTGCGGGCGCTGAAGGCAGGCCAGTCCATTCGGGAGCTGGGCCCTACCTGGCATAATAACAAGGCCGGCACGCCGATGATGGGCGGCTTGATGTTTATCGCCTCTGCGATCCTTTGCCTGCTGGGCAATATCCCATTCATGCAGGACTATACTGTGTTTTATACGCTGGCACTGGCGCTGTGCTTTGGCCTCATCGGTTTTTTGGATGACTTTTTCAAGATCAAATTTAAGCGCAACCTGGGTCTGACCTCTTTGCAGAAGGCACTTTTACAGATGGCAGTATCTGCCGTTTACCTGTACATCCTGTTCAAAACGGGTGCATTGGGTGACGGTGAGCGAATTGCCTTGGATATCCCGTTCTTTGCAAAGAGCTTCGCGATCCATCCGCTGCTGTACATCTTTTTTGCCATGTTCATCATGGTGGGCTGCGTCAACGCAGTGAACCTGACCGATGGCATTGACGGCCTGTGCGGCTCTGTGACGATCCCTGTGATGGTGTTTTTCGTGGCAGCTGCGATCGTAAAGGAGCGCTATGACCTGGCTCTGTTGCCTGCTGCGCTGGTTGGCGGCTTGATCGCATACCTGTTCTATAACTGGCATCCTGCCAAGGTG
Organism: uncultured Oscillospiraceae bacterium; assembly: GCA_964450205.1. GTDB lineage: Bacteria > Bacillota > Clostridia > Oscillospirales > Oscillospiraceae > Faecousia. The sequence goes on from CAYVCR010000207.1 coordinate 1,600, forward strand.
TTCATGGGCGATACCGGCTCTCTGTTTTTGGGCGGTGTGGTCTGCGCCATGGCCTTTGCGCTGGAGATGCCGCTGATTTTGATCCTGGTGGGTTTTGTGTACATCGTGGAGACCCTGTCTGTGATCCTGCAGGTAGGCTACTTCAAGGGTGCCGCTTCGTAGTTGGGTCTGAGTTGGCATAGGGCATGATCTCCCAG
>CAYVCR010000208.1:0-1795 GCA_964450205.1 uncultured Oscillospiraceae bacterium
TTGCTCCTCGTCTGTGGTTCGACAAGCGCACCAACGACGGCGGCTTCACCGCTTCTCTGAAGGAAGACCGTGACTTTGCTATGTGGCGCGCACAGCGCTCCTGCGACATCGCTGAAGCTCTGGGCACCAATAAGATTCAGCTGTGGCTGGCTCGTGAAGGCACCCTGTGTGCTGAGAGCAAGAGCCCTGTTGATATGACCAACAATCTGATCGACGCTTTCAACGGCATCCTGAAGTACCGTGAGGACGCTCTGATCCTGGTCGAGCCCAAGCCCAATGAGCCCGTTGACCGTTCCATCGCTGGTACTGCTGGCCACGCTCTGGCAATCGGTGCATGCACTGTTGATCCCAGCCGTGTTGGTCTGTGCATTGAGACTGCTCACTCTGTCCTGGCTGGTCTGGATCCCGCCAATGATATGGGCTTCGCTCTGGCGATGAACAAGCTGTGGGGCGTTCACCTGAACGACCAGAACGGCATCCGTTACGATCAGGACAAGACCTTTGGCGTTGAGAATCTGCGTAATGCATTCAATCAGGTCAAGGTTCTGTACGAAAACAACTTTGGTGATCGCGGCAACTTCGAGTGTGTTGGCCTGGACGTTAAGGCTCTGCGTACTCAGCCCGATGAGGACTGCTTCCGCCACCTGATCAACTCCAAGCGCATCTTCGAGCTGCTGCTGGAGAAGGTCAAGCGCTTCGACTACGAGTACCAGGCTGCTTGCGTTAAGGAGCAGAACTTCGAGAAGCTGGAAATGTACGTCATGGAGCTGCTGATGGGTGTCGCCTGATTGCTGTCCCGCGATATATTTTAGTACCCGAAACGATTGGCAAGGGGGCGGCTAACGCCGCCCCTTTGTTGCTGTGAGGAGAGATGCCTATGCAGTATGTCGAGAGAAACACAGAAAAATGGGGCCGAGTCCTTTGGATTTCCAACGGCCAAACCGAAATCGGGGTAGCGCTTGATTTCGGTATACGTGTCGTCCATTTATCTTGCTTTGGCTGTGAGAATTTGTTCTATGAGCAGCCAGTGGATCGCTCGGACGGTTTTGTGGAGAAAAGTGGCTGGTGCTTGTACGGCGGTCACCGTTTATGGCTGGCACCGGAAAGCAACGACTCTTATTATCCGGATAATGACACGGTACAATATACTGTAAAGGACGACAAGATCCTGTTTGGGCAGGCGTTGGATCCGTTACTGCAGGTGCGTAAGCGTTTGCAGATCGCCTTTAATGACGATGGCAGTATCTGCGTATTGCAGCAGATCGAGAACGCCTCCGACGCTGCTATACACGGTGCCGCGTGGGGTGTGAACACTTTGGATGCAGGTGGTGTAGCTGAAATATCCTTCGGTTGTCAAAACTGCGGCAGTTTTAACCCTCAGCGCGTGATTTCCCTATGGTCTGATACCAATTTGAGCGATCCACGGCTTCAGTTTGAAAAGGATCGCCTGCTTGCCCGGCATTTACCGATGAAAGACTATCTAAAAATCGGCCTGTATTGTAATCCCGGCAAAGCAGTATTTGTAAACAAGGGTCAGCGATTTGAATTGACCTTTGGAGCGGAAGCCTTTGAATTGTATCCTGATAACGGCTGCAATTTTGAACTGTACATGTGCATACAGTTTATGGAATTGGAGTCGCTTGGAAAAATGACGACGATCTTACCCGGTCAATGTGCAACACACACAGAAGTGTGGCGTCTTGACAAGTGCGTCTGATAATATCTTAGGAGGAACTTATCATGAATACCAAAGCAGTAAGAATCCATGGCAAGAATGATCTGCGCCTGGAAGAGA
>CAYVCR010000209.1:0-1782 GCA_964450205.1 uncultured Oscillospiraceae bacterium
ACAGAGGAACGGCGGGCGAACACAGTTCGCCCCTACGAGGTTGTTCGGTAGGATTCGTAGGGGCGATCTGCGATCGCCCGTTATGCCGCTGCATCCAGCATATTTTGGATGAAGATGCCGTAGCCGGTAGTGGGGTCGTTCACAAGGACATGGGTTACTGCACCCACCAGTTTTCCGTCCTGGATGATGGGGCTGCCGGACATACCCTGGACGATGCCGCCGGTGGTTTCTAGCAAGCGTTGATCTGTGACCTTCAAAAGCAGGTTACGGCCTGTGGCGGTGGAATTTGGATAGATCTTCAAAATCTCCACAGAATATTCTTGTATCTGCGAATCGCCTACCGTGGAACGGATCACTGCGCTGCCGGTGTGGACCTCATCCGCACTTCCCACGGGCAGCGCCTGACCTGTCACACCTGTTTCCAGCCTGCCGAATACGCCCTGAACGGTATTTTTCACCAATATACCGATAGGCTGCCGGTCAGTCAGCGCGCCCATGAGCTGCCCCGGATCACCGCATTGTCCTTTGCGGACTGACACAACGGTGGCATGGAATGCGCTGCCCGTCTCCATAGCTACCAAATCCCCGTTCTGATCGCTCACGCCATGACCCAAAGCGCCAAAATTTCCTGTTTCTGCATCATACCAGGTGACCGTACCGATTCCTGTGACACCCTGCTTCAGATAAACGCCCAACCGGGGGCCTTCTTCGGTAATCGACGGCTCCAGATGCAGTTTTTTGGCCTTCCCGTCCCTGAGAATGCTGATGTCCACCGCCCCATCCGAACGGTTCAAAGCAGCCCGGACATCCTCCGCTGACTGGATGGTCTGTGTATCGATACGGGTGATCCTGTCCCCTACCCGCAGGCCTGCAGCCTTTGCTGCCTGTCCCAGCTGCTGATCAAAGGCCGCCACCGTGACCGTATGATCCGTCAGCGACAGGCCGATCACCTGCCCGCCCGGCACCAGCAGCTGTGCAGCGCTGACACTCTGGGCAAGCACCCAGATACATAGCAGTACAGGTGCTATGCGATTGATAATTTTTTTCATTTTCTGCCCTCCATCTGTGAGTACGCTCACGGTTTTAATATTCCTCGGTGCGACCATAGTAACCGATGCAAAAGTCGAAAATTCAGGGCAGGCTTGGATAAGGTGGCAATTTTTGAAATCGTCAAATTTCACTTCATTGAGCCGGTGGCTCGATAAATCGGAATGTAACGTTTTATTTATTATATGTATTTACCTATTGACAGACTAGGTAAATAGTGGTATATTACCTATGAACTTTGTAGGTAAATTGCAAAGGAGGAATTTTCATGCAAGTTTATGCTGACAATGCTGCTACTACAAAAATGAGCCGCCATGCCATTGATGCCATGGTGCCCTATTTTGAAAATATTTACGGCAACCCTTCCAGTCTCCACTCCATCGGCCAGCAGGCTAAGGAAGTACTGGAGGATGCCCGTGCCCGGGTAGCCGCCTGCTTAGGCTGCGAGCCCCGGGAGATCCTGTTCACCTCCGGTGGCAGCGAGGCCGACAACCAGGCCATCATCTCCGCTGCCCGCTACGGTGCGCGCAAAAACAAAAAACACATCATATCCACCGCCTTTGAGCATCATGCGGTGCTGCACACGCTGCAAAAGCTGGAGAAGGAAGGCTTTGAAGTCACACTGCTGGATGTAAAGGACGGCCACAACGTAACTGCCCAGCAGGTCAAGGATGCGATCCGGGAGGATACCTGTCTGGTGACCTGCATGTACGCCAACAACGAGATCGGCTCTGT
>CAYVCR010000210.1:0-1714 GCA_964450205.1 uncultured Oscillospiraceae bacterium
AGGCGTCTGGCCCAGCTCCTCCAGGTCGGCAGAGATGTCCATGGTGGTCTCCGCGCCTCTGTGCACACCGCCGATGCCGCCGGTGGCAAAGATCTTGATACCGGCCATATGGGCAATGATCATGGTGGTGGTCACGGTGGTAGCACCGTCTTCACCCCGGGCGCACAGCACAGCCAAGTCACGACGGGAAGCCTTGGCGATGGCCTGGCCCTTCTTGCCAAAATATTCGATCTCTTCGGCACTCAGACCGGCCTTCAGACGGCCGCCGATCACAGCAATGGTAGCAGGTACTGCACCGTTTTCACGGATGATCCGCTCCACATTCAGTGCCGTTTCCACATTCTGGGGATAGGGCATGCCGTGAGAAATGATGGTGGATTCCAGGGCAACAACAGGTTTGCCTTCCGCAAGCGCCGCTGCGACCTCGGGATTGATGTCTAAATATCGATTCATTTTGATCACTCCTTTGTGCCCTATTTTACTATATTTTGTCCGCTTGTGTCAACTCCCCATGGCTGCGATGGTCAGAATTCCCACGTTATCCCGGTAGATCTGATCAAACTGGCTCAGGGGCAGCGGATTCTCCCCTCTGCCCACCTCGATGGTGTAGCCAGGGCGGCGGAACTGCTGGATAAACCAATCCTTGTAGCCTGCAAAGCTGGACGCATAGGGCGCATCCGTCAGGGTATATCCGCTGGCTGCCGCCATTGCTTCTCCCAATTCCCGGGCACCGGGGATCTCATAATTCATAAACTGCCAGTAGATCTCTTCGCCTTGGGCGTGATAGGCCAGCACAAGGGCCGGGTCAATATACTCTGTATAGCCTGCCAGGGCCTGGGTCTCCAGCTGATTCAAGGGTGCTCTTCCCACGTAATCCCGGGGTGCGGGAGACGTGAAGCCCTGGGTAAACTTGATCTCCCGGGCCATAAGCCACCCGGCGGGGTAGTTCAGATTCAGGTCCGTTCCCAAAAGATTTGCCTTCCAGCCGTCCGGGAAAGGAATGCGGGGATAGTCCTGGGAGATCCTGCGGGCCAGGGTGTACTGAATATTCTCGCTGTCGATCGCCCCTACGACCAGGTCTACACCGTCCGGGTCTACCATGGGCAGCATGTAGATCGTGGCAGCCTCGGCGATGTCCTTTGCTTTCCTGCCGAAGATCTCCCCATCAGCCTGGATCGCCTGGGCCAGTTCTTCGGCGTATTTCAGCAGCACCAGGGATGTGATCCACTCATTGGCATGGTGGGCTGCGGTATAGATCACTTTCCGGGGACCGGTGCCGATGACCAGCGTGCGCAAAGGCCTTTGAAAAGCGGTGCTGGCCAAAAGCTCTGTGCGGCAGAAGGGGTAGGTACGTACGATTTCCCGGATCATCTGATCGCAGCTTGCGGATGTAATGGGCACAGTAGTATTGACAATCAAAAAAATCACCTCTGACCATTGTATGGTAAGAGGTGGTTTTTTGTTTATTGCTTCTGCTCCAGCCAGATCAGCAGCACCGCGATATCCGCAGGGCTGACACCGGAGATGCGTCCAGCCTGTCCGATAGACACCGGGCGGATCTCAGACAATTTTTGCCTTGCCTCCAGCCGCAGGCCACCGATGGCATTGTAGTCGATATCCGCAGGCAGCAGCCGGGATTCTTCTTTCTTGAATTCCTCCACCTGCTTTTCCTGCCGGGCCAGATACCCGGCGTACTTGACCTGGATCTCCACTT
>CAYVCR010000211.1:0-1685 GCA_964450205.1 uncultured Oscillospiraceae bacterium
CTGGAAATGCTGGAGCACGGTGCGGAAAATGCCGCCAAGCTGACCGGCGCGCTGGCAGGTATGGCCATCGGCTACTGGATCGACATGAAATACGTCCGTTTCCGCACTGCCGCTCCCCTGTTGGGACAGCTGCTCAAATGCCTACTGGGTCTGGGACTGCTGCTGGCCATCAAAGAAGGCCTGAAGCCGGTCCTCGGCAGCGGTATCTGGTCCGGCGTTGTCCGCTACGGCCTGATGACCCTGTTTGCAGCAGGTATCTGGCCCATGACCTTCCCCTGGTTTGCAAAGCTCGGCAGAAAGAAGGCACAGGCATGACCGTTTTGTGGATCCTTCTCGCTGTTTTATTCGCTGTGTTTCTGGTCGGCCTGTACCTGCTGAAGTTTACCTTTGGCCGCAGAACCATGCCGGATGTCTACGATCCCGAAGCATTGGCAAAAAGCCAGTGGGCCCGGTATGAGCACATTCCCAAATGTCTGCCGTGGTTTAAGGAGCATCCGCCGCAGGACTGGCACGTGGTCAGCTACGACGGCAATCTGCTCCACGGCAGCTTTTTCCCCTGTGAGAATCCCCGCGGTACCATTATCCAGTTCCACGGCTACCGTTCCCGTTATGAGGTGGACTTCTCCGTCTCCATCCCCTTTTATCAGAGTCTGGGCTTCAATCTGCTGCTGGTAGACCAGCGCGGCAATATGGGCTCTCAGGGCCGTTTCATCACCTTCGGCGTCAAGGAACGGCTGGATGCCCTGTCGTGGGTCACCTATACCGGCATGCAGCTGGGTGAAGAGCATCCCATCTATCTCAGCGGTCTTTCCATGGGTGCGACCACGGTGTGTATGGCTGCCGATCTGGAGTTTCCTGCCAATGTGCGGGGCATTCTGGCAGACTGCGGCTTTACCTCCCCTGCTGCCATTCTGGAGCATGTGGTCAAAACCGTCTATCACCTGCCGGGAAAGCTTGTGGTAGCCTTCCTGAATATTTTCTCCAGTCTCTTTGCCGGTTTCAGCCTGTATGAATGGTCCACCACGGAAGCGCTGAAACATACCCGGTATCCCGTAATTCTGTTCCACGGTCTGGATGACAATTTTGTGCCCTATACCATGAGCAGAGCATCCTACGCGGCCTGCACCGGTGAGTGTTCTCTCCATGAATTCCCGGGTGCCGGCCACGGCCTCAGCTATCTGGTGGATATGCCCCGGTATCAGAAGCTGCTGCGGGAATTTCTGGAGGGCCATCTGACAGACTGCGAGGCGCCGTCATGATCCGCCCTGCAGTACCGGCAGACGTGTCCGCCATTCTGGATATTTACCGGCCCTACATTCTGACCACGGCCTACACCTTTGAGTACGAAGTACCCACCTATGAAGCTTTTTTGCAGCGGTTTGAGACCATTGCATCAGAGTTTCCGTGGCTGGTTTGGGAAGAAAACGGCGAGATTCTGGGCTATGCCTACGGTGAGCGCGCCTTTGTCCGGGCAGCTTACCAGTGGGACGCAGATCTTGCCATCTACCTGCGGCAGGACGTTCTGGGGAAAGGAATCGGAAAGGCCCTGTACACCGCTGTGGAGGAAATTCTGCGGCGTCAGGGCTATTTTACAGGCTACGGTATCGTCACCAGCGCCAACAAAGGCAGCTGCGCCTTTCACAAAGCCCTCGGCTATGAAAAAGCAGCCGTTTTTCACGACTGCG
>CAYVCR010000212.1:0-1672 GCA_964450205.1 uncultured Oscillospiraceae bacterium
GCTGAACTACCGCGACATGATGATCACCGACGATATGCGCGCCGAGGATCTGGAGACGTGGTACAACAGCATTCTGGAGCCCGTTGATGCTAGTTTCTCTGATATCAAGCATATCGACAAGAGCTTGGTTATTTCCCCTGAAAGCTAAATAACAAACGCCTCCGAAGCCGCAGCTTCGGAGGCGTTCTGCTATTATAGCGCATAAAACCACCCCCCACGGTAAAACTCTCCATGGGGGGTGTTCTTACTTTGAAAATAAAGAAACAGCTTGGTATCAGCATCGCAGGAGCCTGTGCAGGCATTATTAACGGTCTTTTGGGCGCCGGCGGCGGTATGGTGCTCGTGCCGCTGCTTACAAAGCTGACTGATCTACAGGATGAGGAAGTGTTCCCTGCTTCTGTATCCATTATTCTTCCCATATGTCTTGTATCTCTGGTCTTTGCCTGGCAGACCGGCGCTCCAACGTGGAACACTGCCCTGCCTTATCTGCTGGGCAGCACCGTCGGCGGTGTTGTCGCCGGGATATTAGGAAAAAGGATTCCCGTTAAGTGGCTGCATCGGATTTTAGGTATTCTGATCCTATGGGGAGGTGTGCGATACCTGTGTTAGAGTCTTTTCCTGTCCTGCTGATCGTCAGTACTGCACTTGGTTTTTTGGCTGGGATCGGGGTGGGTGGCGGCAGCCTGCTGATTCTGTGGCTGACCTTAGTGCTGCAGATAGAATATCCACAGGCAAAAGTACTAAATCTGCTATTCTTCCTACCATCCGCCATTACAGCATCGCTGTTTCGGTGGAAGCAAGGTTCTCTGCATTTCAAAAAGGTTGTTCCTGCCATCATTGCCGGTTGCGTTGGTGCAGCTATTTGCGGCTGGATAGGCGCTCGCATTGATACAGAACTACTCAAAAAAATATTTGGCATTTTATTGTTGATCACAGGAATCCGCGAACTACTCTATAAGCCAAAGCAAAACACAGGGCAGAAATAATCTCTGCCCTGTGTTTTAACGTTTACGAAACTCCAGATAACCTTCCAAAATCAGTGAGGCAGCGACTGCGTCTACTGTGTCCTTACGTTTCTTACCGTGATAGTTATGCGCAGAGAGAATATTGTGCGCTTCAACTGTGGTACGTCGCTCATCCCACAGTGTCACCTGCAGGCCGGTCGTTTCTTCCACAAGGGCTGCAAATTCTCTGCACAGCTCCGCACGGGGGCCTTCGGTGCCGTTCATATTCTTGGGAAGCCCCATTACGATCTCCCCCACCTGATTTTCCTCCACCAGGCGTTTGATCTCTGTCAGCGTCTTTTCCCGGCTTCGGCTGTGGATCACTGCGGTGCTGCCAACAATGCTGCACAGAAGGTCAGAAATAGCGATCCCAGTCCGGGCGTCGCCGTAATCAATGCCCATGATCTTCATAGTATGTACTGTTATCCTCCATACTTCGGAATTTGTATTGATTATACAACAAATGTCCCAAAAAATAAACTGAAAAATAGCAAAAAAAGTTGTTGACTTAGGTACCCCCCTGTGGTAGAATGTATCTACCTGTGATTAGGGCTTTTTTTGTGCGCTCTTTTCAGCCCCGGAGCGGCGATTGTAGTTAGCCGCTTCCTAAATTTTTCCTAGCCGGGGTGATACAGGGAGGCAATTTTTAAGGAGGTGCCGTTATGCGC
>CAYVCR010000213.1:0-1652 GCA_964450205.1 uncultured Oscillospiraceae bacterium
AGATCGTCCGCCACAAGCTGGTGAACGTCCTGGGCTGCGCCGGCAAGGCCTAATTCCATATGACAAAAGCACCTGCTCCGGCAGGTGCTTTTTTAATGCTAAATGCTGAATGCTAAATGCAAAATTATGGTATTTGCTTCGCAAATATTTTGAAATATGTGGCCGCAGGCCACACCATAATTGTCAATTGTCCATTGTCAATTGTCAATTCGTATACCGGCCTTCCTCCCCTCCTTGCAAAATGTTTTCAAGCCTGCTATAATAGATAAAATATTTCCTTTTTACAGGAGGTCGCTATGAATATCATCATTGCAGGCGGCGGCAAGGTTGGCCAGACGCTGCTGCGGCAGCTGACGGGCGAGGGCCATGACGTGACCCTCATCGACCACAACAGCCGCACTCTGTCTGCCACCGTGGAGCGCCACGACTTGATCGCCGTCCCCGGCAACTGCGCCTCCCGTGAGGTGCTGCTGAGCGCAGGTGTAAAGGATGCAGACCTGCTGATCGCGGTGACCGGTGCAGACGAGGTCAATCTTCTTTGCTGCATGACCGCACACGGTATCAACGAAAATCTGCATACCATCGCCCGGATCCGAAATCCGGAATACTCCGAGCAGGTGCTGGCCATGCCCCACATTTTCCCCCTGTCGCTGACAGTGAATCCGGAAAAACGGGCCGCCCAGGAGATCGAGAGATTGCTGAAATACCCGGGCTTCCTGCGCCGGGACACCTTTGCCAAGGGCCGTACTGAGATCGTGGAGCTGCGTATTGACAAGGGCAGCAAGCTGTGCAACGTCAAGCTGATGGATATGTCCAGCGTGGTACGCTGCCGGGTGCTGGTCTGCGCAGTACTCCGGGCCGGTTCAGCCGTTGCCCCCAGCGGCAACTTCCAGCTCAAAGAGGGTGACCGGATCTTCGTCACCGCCCCCACCGCCGATCTGACAGTGCTCTTAAATAACTTGGGTATCATCACCCGCAAGGTGCGCCGGGTGCTGCTGTGCGGCGGCGGCCGTGTCAGCTATTACCTGGCAAAGCTGCTGGAAAAGGACAAGATCCTGGTCTCCATCATAGAAAAAAAGCAGGAACGCTGCCTGGAGCTTGCCTCCCTGCTGCCGGATACGGCCATTATCCGTGGTGACTGCAGTAATCAGAACACCCTGGAGGAGCAGGGCATCGACTCCTGCGATGCTTTGGTAGCGCTGACCGGTGTGGATGAGACCAACATGATCATCTCCCTCTACGCCGACAGTAAGAAAGTCCCCCAGATCATCACCAAGCTCAGCCGCAGCGAGAACAGCTCTATCGCCGATTCTCTGTCCATTGGCAGTGTGATCTACCCCAAGGAGCACTGCTCCAATGACATCGTCCGTTACGTCCGTGCCATGGGCAACCAGCAGGGCGCAGCCGTCTCCATCCATACCATCGCCGACGGCCAGGCCGAGGCTGTGGAATTTTTGGCGGACGATACCACCCGTTACTGTGGCATCCCCCTGAAGCAGATCCGGCTCAAGCCCAACGTGCTGATCGCCAGCATCACCCACGGCACCAAATCGGAGGTACCCGGCGGCGACTCTGTCTTCCACCAGGGCGACACGGTGGTGGTCGTCACCAGCGGCCGGGGCGTACTGCACACCATGAACGACATATTCGCA
>CAYVCR010000214.1:0-1620 GCA_964450205.1 uncultured Oscillospiraceae bacterium
TCAAGTATCCGTTCCCCGTCGAACTCCATAACAAGATCCTGGAGTCTGATGAGTTCCTTGGACATTATCCTCCCCCGTTTCTTTAGTCAGAATAATTGTCAAAAATGTGTGGATTTTGACAATTATAGATATACTCTAAAATGCCCCGAAAGTCAATATAAAAAACAGGCTCAGAAAGCTGTCTGAGCCTGTTTGTCGCAGTTACTGGATCTCTACGAGTCCCATGTATATCCAACCGGTTCCGGTATAGCCCCAATCCGCGCCGTCCCGGTCCACCTGCTCCAAAATGGTGACCGGATCGCCATAGGTCAAGGTGGTCAAGATCTCATTGTCTGTGCCGGGTGCCAGACGCACATTCAAGGGGGTGGGATCGATCACAATGGCCTTGCAGGGCCGCAAACCGGTAGTACCCTCCTCGTAAACGGCACCCATCTGCACCCAACCGGATTCGGTGTAACCCCAATAGGCGTCATATGCCTGGATCACGATCAAAAGCTGGAGACGGACACCGGAGTCGACAGTGGTATGGGCAGCATACAGAGGGTTGGGCATGTCGTAAAACTGGACGTTGTCATCCCGTGTCACACAATAGCTGGCCTGCTGCTGCAGATCTTCCATAGAGAAATAATCGTTGAGCGGGATCCAGCCCATGCTTGTCAGGCCCCAGGACCCGTCTGCGGTGGCTGCGATCTCTGAAAGATGCACAAGGGCACCGGCCTCCAGCTGAGCATACGCCTCAGCAGAAAAGAAGGGCTCACTATAAACGACCACGTCCTCGGTGATGATCCCGTCCTGCTCTGTGGGGAAGGATTCCAGGATCTCGCCGGAACTGCCATTGAGTATGAACCAACCTTCGTTGGCACTGGCCCATTGTACCCCGTTGATGGTCAATACGGAACTATAGACAACGGTGTGTCCTTCGTAGAAGGTGGCGATCAGGGGAGAGTCCCGGTCTGGCTCCTGATAAAAGTCCGTAGGACCGGAGAGCGTATATTCTGTGGTTTCTGTCTGCTTGTCTGCTTGCAGGATGGGCAGATCCGGCAAGGTGATACCAAACCGCTCCAAAAGACTGCAGCCGCACAGGGAAAGGGCCAGCAGAGAAACACACAAAAGAAGTGCAGCAGACTTGAACATGTGTTTTTTCATAAGGATTCCCTCTTCTTTTTTGAAATATGCGCTATGTCAATTATAGCGTACAACTTTGTTTGCCAAACGATAGATGAAGACCAAGGCATTTCTGCCGAATTTGCCGGGAATGCACATGAGCCAAAGCGGGGAACGGTAACGGAAATGGTTGGTCTGCTTTTTGTCGTACGCGCGGCAGTGCTCCCACATGGCTTCCACGTCCGCATCTGCTTCATTGCTTTTGTTCAGCCGTGCGAAAGCAATGGAGATGCCGAACAGCAGAAACAGCTCGTGCTTCATGTAACGGCGCAGCTTTGATTCCTGGATGTCGCTTAAATGGCAGGAGGTAAAGCATTTTTCCGTGATGGCGATCTGCTGGGCATACCGGCGCATGGATACAGCCATCTGCACAGACTGACCCTCCCGGCCAATGGTATAGCGGTACAGATCCCGGTCGGTGTAGTAGAGCTTCTGTACGTGTGGCAATGTCATATA
>CAYVCR010000215.1:0-1614 GCA_964450205.1 uncultured Oscillospiraceae bacterium
CCATTATGATCGAGGGTGAGAATGCATACGGCTTCCTGAAGGGTGAGAACGGCGTTCACCGTCTGGTTCGTGTTTCTCCCTTTGATGCCAATGCCCGCCGCCAGACCTCCTTTGCCGCCATTGAAGTGATCCCCGATATCCAGGACGACAGCCAGGATGTGGAGATCAAGGCAGAGGACTATGAGATGCAGGTGTACCGTTCATCCGGTGCAGGTGGTCAGCACATCAACAAGACCTCTTCCGCTGTGCGACTGATCCACAAGGCGACCGGCATCGTGGTGGCTTGTCAGACCGAGCGCAGCCAGTTCCAGAACAAGGAAAACTGTCTGCGTATGCTGCGCAGCAAGCTGGTGGAGATCAAGGAGCGCGAGCACCTGGATAAGATCTCTGATATCAAGGGCGTGCAGAAGAAGATCGAATGGGGCAGCCAGATCCGTAACTACGTGTTCATGCCCTATACTTTGGTAAAGGATACCCGCACTGGCTGCGAGACTTCCAACGTCAATGCGGTCATGGACGGCGCGCTGGATCCCTTCATCAATGCCTATTTGAACTGCCTGGCCTCCGGTAACTGGGTAACAAAGTAAAAAAATGTGGAAAAACACTTGCTTTTTGTAATTGCTTGTGTTATTATATTTTGGCTTGTAATTTACCCATTTTATGGGATTGTCTTATTAGATCCGCTGAAGCTGCGGCGGTAAGCGGAGGGAGGTTTACAAATGGAAGCTGTAAAAATTATTCTGACTGTTCTGGAAGTGATCGCCAGCATTCTGCTGACCGCAGTTGTTTTGCTGCAGTCCGGTAAGGAAGCAGGCCTGGGTGCCATCTCTGGCAACAGCAATTCCTACATGAATAAGAGCAAGATGGGCGGTTTGGATCAGAAGCTGGCAGCAGTCACCAAGTGGATCGCACTGGCATGGATCCTGCTGACTCTGGCCATGACTTTGGTCTACGCTTAATCATCAGTCACGGAAATATCGGCCGCAGAGAGTTCTCTGCGGCCTTTTTCTGTGCCTTAACATTGCATCAACAGAAAACGCCAAGGACCTGCTTTGAGGTTCTTGGCGTTTTGTAATTTTGTGAATGGTCAACTAAGATTTCCATTGGCGTCACAGGTGATTTTCATGTTTAGTGTTTCTTCATCAATTTTGATGCCGAGAAATTTTCTGCCCATAACGACGTCGCCGATAGCAGAGCTACCGCTTTTGCCGGCACTTTTTGAAATAATATACCAAGCAGTATCGGTGATAGACACCGTACAACTGGCAGCGGTACAAGATGCAGATGTGCCGTTATATGTAAATGTACCGGTCAAAGTAGCTTTCCATTTTTCTTCGCCGTTATTCGCAGTGCATGTATAGGATTTGCTAGCAGTTTTTGAAGAGGCAGAGCGTTGTTCAGTAACATTCAGTTCTATGACAATATAACTACCGTCTGCTAAATAAATGGTCTCAGTACTGCTTATATGTTCAGAAGCAGAGACGGCAAAAGGGACACCTGAGATTAACATTGTGACCAATAAGATAGAAGCTATTATACGTTTCATACATTATTCTCCTTGATTGAGTTGATTATCCTGTATAATAAGCTCTCCTTCAATGATTTGTGCCGAGG
>CAYVCR010000216.1:0-1609 GCA_964450205.1 uncultured Oscillospiraceae bacterium
TCAACTGGATCTTGTCCCGGTATTTGCTGTAGCGGATCGCCTTGAGCAAAGTATCCTGAGACTTTTCACGGGAATAGCGCCCTGTGGTCAGAACCACGATCTTGTCGGTAAACTCCGCAGGTTTGGGAGTCTGGCGGTGCTGGACGTAGCTGTGGACGCCGTTGGAGATCACGTAGCCGTTGGTCTTCTTCCGGACGGACTTCTCAAACAGTGCTTGAATAAACCGGGTAGGATAGTGAATAGCATCCACATACCGGTACACCTTGCGGTAAATGAACTGATAGACCCAGTAATTGACCGGCTCTATCTTGCACATTTTGATGTAAGAGGTAAAGTTCTGCGCCTGCATGTGAAAGCCTGCGGTGACCGGCAGGCCTAACTGCTTTGCGATCTTGACCGCCTGGATCCCCAGGCCAAAGGGCAGCATTACATGGACGAGCTGCGCACCTTCGAGCGCCTGCCGGATGATAGCCTCCTCCGGCTTTGCCAGGGTGACACCGACCTTGGCAACATAGGCATTCAGCAGGCGGCCGAAATTCAAGGTTGGGACGACATATACGTTCTGCTCTCCTTTTTTATCCTGGTCGGCACACAGAACACGAACCTCGTGGCCTCTTTCTTTCAAAAAACGGATCAGGTTCATGGCGGCAATGGTAGTGCCGTTGTTCTCCTCACCCAATACGTCACATACGATTACGATTTTCATAACTTTTTTTCTGAACGGTTTCCTTTCTGTACCATTTTGGGATCTTTTGGGAACGTGCTTACCAAAGCCTAGCATATTCGCACCGGTAGAGCCACCCACTGAGGGTCATTCCCCTCTCCTGGCAGTAGAATCCTTAATCTACTTTTCTCAATAATTGTTCATTTATATGATAATTGACATTTGTCCACACGTATGATATGCTAAGTGCAGACAAATAGCAACAGACATTTCAGGACATACGCAAGTTATTTGACAAAAGACTCCAAATGTTTCCGAATTGCAGGAGGTATCTCATGGAGAAGACCGTGGATCTGCGGATCCAAAAAACCTATTTTTTGCTCCATCGTGCCTTTACGGGTCTGATGGAAGAAAAGGGCTTTGAGAATATTACCGTTGGCCAGCTGTGCGAGCATGCCATGATCCGCCGGGCCACCTTCTACAAGCATTTTGCGGACAAATATGAGTACTTCTCCTTTTATATGAAAGAGATCTTCGGCACTTTTCGGGAGCAGCTGGCACCAGGGGTGGAGGCAACGGATGTGAATGCCTATGCGCTGCACATGGTCCGGGAGCTGCTGCGGTTTGTGAAAAAGCATGACCGGTTTGTGCAGAAAGCCATGGAAGCCAATGTGGCCCCCACCACGCTGACGATCCTGCTGGAGCTGCTGACCAGTGATATCCTGCACGTGCTGCGCAACGTTAAACACGACTTGTCAGATGTGCAGCTGGAAGGACAGGCCTCCTTCTTCACCGGCGGCGTGCTGAGCACCCTGTTCCGCTATCTGCAAAGCAACACCCCCATTGACGAAGAAGCGTTCATCAGCATCGTATCCGAGTTTTTATTTTCCGAATCATAACCACCGGCCGTGCCGGTGGTATGCACAGGCCCCCTTAGGGCCTTTT
>CAYVCR010000217.1:0-1596 GCA_964450205.1 uncultured Oscillospiraceae bacterium
GCCAGCACATCGTTGACACCGCCGGGGGCGCAGTCCAGATTGGTGTGGGCATTGATGGCACTGATGCCGTGGCGGATCAGCTCCATGATGGCTCTGCCCACGTTGTTGTCGTCGGTGATGGCCTTGGGGGCGGAGAAGATCAGCGGATGATGGGTCACGATCAGCTGAGCACCCCACTCGGATGCCTCGGCACATACGTTCTCAAAGGGGTCCAGTGCCACCAGCACCTTGGTCACTTCTGTGCCCCGGCTGCCGCAGAGCAGACCCACGTTATCCCAGTCCATCTTCATGGAGCGGGGTGCAAGGGTCTCCAAAAATTTCAGAATATCATTGACAGTTACCATGCTTGTTCCTCCTGTAGGGCGGGGGCTTGCTCCCGCCGTCAAAATGATAAGCGTTCCAATTCCGCCAGCGCCTGCTGCTTTTCCGGGTCGTCCTTATGGGCGGTGGAGATGCGCAGTCCCTCCACGACCCAGTGGTAATAGGCAACGGTGTCAGCACCGGCGTTTTCCAACAGAGCAGGGGGGAAGTACCGCTGTCCAACGGTTAGACGGGGATAGCCCGGCTGCCACACCACTTCCATGACCGTGTACAAAAACCGTCCGTCCCGCACCACCGTTTCCTCGGTGATCCGCCAGTCATGTTCAGATAAATACTGCCGCAGCATAGGCGTTTTGGACTGGCATTGCAGGATCAGCCGGTACTGGCGGCTTCGCAGCCAGGGTGCAGCTTCCAGAATGGATACCATGGTATCGGCACCCATACCGGCGCATACCAGTGTGTCAAAATCCCGGGGGATATTCTGCACACCGTCGGAAAGATAAAAGGTCATCCTGTCCCGCACACCGTATTTTTCTGCGTTGCCCATAGCACTTTGTAAGGGCAGCTCGTTGATATCCGCGGCGATCACCGAGCTTGCCACACCGCTTTGCAGCAGGTGGATGCTCAGGTAGCCGTGGTCGCAGCCGATGTCTGCCACCCGGTCACCGGACGCAACGAAGCCGCAGCAGACCCGCAGGCGGGGAGAGAGGGGAATGTGCATAGTCTTCCTCCATAGAAAAGACAAAGGACGGATCTGCGATCCGTCCCTGCGGCAATTACTTCTTCTCAGCTTCGCTGGCCTCGTAGGCCTCCAGGAAATGGTTCAGCTGTGCCAGGAACGCATCGCAGTCCACACCGTGAACAGCGCAGGCTTCTTCCACAGTCTCACCTCTGGAAGAGGGGCAGCCCAGGCAGTGCATGCCAATAGCGAAGAACAGGGGAGCGGCCTGAGGTGCTACGTCCAGCACACTGCCGATGATGGTATCTTTTTCAATTTTAACAGCCATAGTATGACCTCCTATTTGTTTCTTCCGCTATTATAACCCTGCAGCTTTCAAAAAACAAGAGGGAATATAAAAAATGGAGAAGAATACGACGGGTTTTCTATATGTAGTATCATGTCTTTGAGGATTTGAAAATATTTGCAGATTTCTAAAAAAAAAGACTTGCATTTTATAAATCGGTGTGCTATTATATGCAGGCACGTTGAGTGACGTGTGTATGCGCCGATAGCTCAGTTGGATAGAGTGACTGACTACGAATCAGTAGGTCGGG
>CAYVCR010000218.1:0-1564 GCA_964450205.1 uncultured Oscillospiraceae bacterium
CACCTCCCTTCGAGTTCGACGAGTTCTTCTTCCCCCAGGCAAGCTGGATCCTGGACGCGATCCACGAGAAACTGGTTCCCCTGCAGGGCTACGAACTCAAGAACGGCTGCGACGAGGCCGAGACCATCCGCCGCTCCAAGGCAGGCGTATAATCGAATATGGAAATCAAACGGACTGCCAATGCAGGTGTCCTGCTTAACCTTGACGGCGTAAGGATCCTGCTGGACGGTGTCTGCCAGCAACTTCCGCCGTACCTGGGCACACTGCCCGGTGAGCGTGCGGCCCTGTTGCAGGACCCGCCGGACCTGGTGGCGTTCACCCACGTGCACCCGGATCATTGCGATGTATCGTTTGTTTCCGATTATCTGCAAAATGCCGCAGGTCCCGTTTTGGGACCTGCGGATATTCCCTTTACCAGCAGTACGGAGCAAACGGTCGGCGCAGTGAAGATAACACCTGTGCTCAGCCGACACCTTGGCAAGGCAGATGATGTGCTGCACGTCAGCTATATCATCGAAGGCTCCCGCTGTGTGTGGTTTCTGGGTGACGCGTCACCTCTGCAGTGGAAGGGAAGAGACGAATTGCCGAGGCCGGATGTGCTGATCGCACCCTTTGCCTACGCCACCTGCGGCGGCTGGGACATCACCCGCCGACTGGCTCCCAAGGCTTTCGTATTGGTTCATTTGCCTGACAGGGAAGATGACCCCCATGGCCTGTGGAACCAGGTAGAAGCCGTTGTGCGCCGCGGGAATGGCCCTGCTGTGTATATCCCCAACCTGGAGCAGCGCATCAAATTTGCAGAATAAGGGTTTGTTTTTGCCAAAACTGCCGATTGGACAGCTGACCCGTTGACAAATCCGCTAAATCAGGTAAAATTTACTTGAAACTATTTTTAGGAGGGATTCCTTTTGATTCATGTAAGAGTTATCAAGGCCGCAGATCCTGCCCAGGTTGGCAAGGCTGCCGCTGATGTGTTCGAGTCTGTTATTGCCGCCAAGCCTGCCGCCGTGATCGGCCTGGCTACCGGCTCCACCCCGCTGCCCCTGTATGCAGAGCTGATCGCTCGTGAGAAGGCCGGACTGATCGATTTCAGCCACGTCCGTTCCGCTAATCTGGACGAGTACAAGGGCCTGGCGCCCGATCATCCCCAGAGCTACCGGAAGTTCATGCAGGATAACCTGTTTGATCACATTTCCATCAAGCCCAAGAACACTATCGTTCCCGACGGTCTGGCTGAGGACGCACAGGCGATGTGTGAAGCCTATGAAAAGCAGATCGAGGACTGGGGCGGTGTTGACCTGCAGCTGCTGGGCATCGGTCACGACGGCCACATCGGCTTTAACGAGCCTGCTGACCATTTTCCCATCATGACCCATGAGGAAAAGCTCACTGAGATGACCATCGATGCCAACAAGCGTTTCTTCGACTCCATTGATGATGTGCCCAGAGCCGCCTTCACCATGGGCATCGGCACCATCATGGCAGCCAGGAAGATCGTTATGGTGGTCACCGGCGCTGACAAGAAGGAGATCCTGCGCAAGACCTTCTGGGGCCCCGTGGATCC
>CAYVCR010000219.1:0-1543 GCA_964450205.1 uncultured Oscillospiraceae bacterium
AGTTATCGTAGTCCGCCGCCAGACGCAGGTAGCTGTCGTGCTCGGCGTTGTACTTTTCTTCCCAGGGATTAACCTCGGGGGTCTCTTCCGCAGTTTCCACGGTCTCTACCGTTTCTTCTGCGACCGTTTCCTGTTCTTTCTTGTCCTTTTTTGCCACGTTTAGTCCTCCTCACTGCCTTCCGGGGCAGGCAGCTGTACCTGTTCCGGCTTGGCAAACATCTTGGAAAGGCTCTCGGCAAAGTAGGAAAGTCTTGCCGTGACCTTTGCGTAATCCATTCTTGTGGGTCCCACCACACCGATCATGGCCTGCATGTTGTCGCCGATGTCAAACTTGGTCATGACCACAGAGGTGTCCTTCAGCTCCTGGGCCACATGCTCGGGGCCGACCAGGACTTTGGTGCCGTGCTGATTCTGCATGACGGCGGGCAGGTTTGCCAGGGCGTCTTCCTCCAGAGAAGACATGAGCCGCTGGGCTTTGTTCACATCCCGGTATTCCGGCTGTCCCAGCAGTCGCATCTGACCGGCCACGGCCATGTTGGTGGTGGCCTGGCGGTTCAGGGTGTCGGCTGTGAACTCCATGATAATGGGCACCAGACTGGCTGCCATGCCGCTGGATGCCATGATCCGCTCCAAAAGCTCCGGGGTGAATTCCTCGGCGGGGAGATTGGTCATGGTGGCGTTGAGCACCGCAGACAGGATCTTCAGATCACTTTCTTCCGCGTTCAGGGGCAGCTTGATCAGCTTGTTGACCACCTCGTCGTTGGAGAGCATGACCACCAGGATCACACTGCCCTGACCTGCCAGGATCAGCTCGAAACGCTTGACCGTGGCACCGGCCTGCCGGGAGGCCATGGAAATGGCAGGCAGGTCTGTGGCCTGGCTGACCAGCTTGGCGACCTTTTCCAACAGCTTATCCACCTTCTGCATCTTTTCTTCGATGGCGGTGTTGATAGAGGCAGTCTCGTCCATGCTGAGCCGGTAGTCCAGCATCAGCTCATCCACGTACAGGCGGTAGCCGGCGGCGGAAGGCACGCGGCCCGCGCTGGTGTGGGGCTGCTCCAGATAACCCATGGCAGTCAAGTCTGCCATTTCATTGCGGATGGTGGCGGAGGAATAATTCATGTCCGGCAGCTCTGCGATGGCCTTGGAGCCGACAGGCTCGGCTGTCCGAATATACAGGTCTACGATGGAGCGCAGGACCTTCTTTTTCCGTTCGGTCAGTTCCATGAACATGTACCTCCTTATGTTTTAGCACTCTTTTTGCCTGAGTGCTAAGCACACTATACACTAGAGTGCTAAAAATGTCAAGGGGGTAAGTTTTGAATTATTTTTTAACATTTTGCCGAAAGTATTCCTCTGCGCCCATCCTTGCTTGATCCTACAAATTGTGATAGAGTATGATTAAGTAGAAAAACTTGAATTTGGGGAGAAAAATTATGATTATTAAAGACATCGAATATAAACTCAAGGATGGAAGGAATGCGTTGATTCGTAGTCCGCAGGATGAAGATATTCAAGGAATGTTAGAGTATCTCTATATTTC
>CAYVCR010000220.1:0-1531 GCA_964450205.1 uncultured Oscillospiraceae bacterium
TATGATGGCATAAAGGAAAATGTGGCCCTGTGCATTTTGCGCGGGGATATCTGCATTTTCTCTCTACGAAAGGACGAACGCAATGCAAGCAGATATTCAAAAAGCAAGTATATGGAAGCGGGTGGCAGCATGGATCCTGGATCTGATCCTGCTGGCTGTGCTGGTTTCCGGTGTGATGTATCTGCTGTCGATTGTCCTTAACTACAGCCGGTACAGTGACCAGGTGAACGCAGCCTATGCACAATATGAGGCTGAATATGGCGTTACCTTTGAGATCACCCAGGATGCATACCAGGCTATGACCGAAGCTGAAAGGCAGAATTGGGACGATGCCTACGCAGCACTGATCGCTGACGAGGAGGCCATGCAGGCCTACAATATGACCGTCAATCTGATCTTGCTGATGACCACCGCAGGCATTCTTGTTTCCATGCTGATCCTCCAGCTGCTGGTGCCCTTGCTGCTGAAAAACGGACAGACCGTTGGCAAGAAGGCCTTCAGCCTTGGGGTGATCCGCCAGGATGGCGTGAAGATGAACACCATGCAGCTGTTTGTCCGAACGATTTTGGGCCAGTTCACACTGGAGACCATGATCCCGGTCTATATCGTGCTGATGATGCTTTGGGGCACCATCGGTATCATCGGTCCTATCGTGCTGTTCGTTCTGATCATCGGTCAGATGATCTGTATGGGTGTGACCAAAAACAATGCCGCCCTCCACGATCTGCTCTCCGGTACTACCGTGGTGGATCTGGCATGCCAAAAGGTATTCAACAGCACTGAGGAGCTGGTGGAATACACCAAACAAATACACGCTGAGCGTGCTGCCCGTCAGGATTACTGAGGGCAAAACCTTTTCATAATAAAATTAAAAATCAAAAAATATTGGAAGGGATTCGTATGAAAGTAACACTGCAAAACCTCACCAAAATCTTCCCCAGCCGGGACAAGAAAGCCGGCAAGGAAGTCGTCGCTGTCAACGACTTCACCTTTGAGATCCCCGATGGCAAGCTGATCGGCCTGCTGGGCCCCTCCGGCTGCGGCAAGTCCACCACGCTGTACATGATCAGTGGCCTGCAGAAGCCCACCGCCGGCAAGATCTTCTTTGGTGATGACGACGTGACGGAGCTGTCCACTGAGAACAGAGGTATCGGTCTGGTGTTCCAGAACTATGCCCTGTATCCCCATATGACCGTCAAGCAGAACATCATGTTCCCCCTGCAGAATCTGAAGGGCAAGGACAAGATGTCTAAGGATGCCATGCTGGAGCGCGCCTACGAGGCAGCCAAGCTGGTGCAGATCGATGATCTGATGGACCGCAAGCCCAGCGAGTTGTCCGGTGGTCAGCAGCAGCGTGTTGCTATCGCCCGTGCTCTGGTCAAGATGCCCCGTGTCCTGCTGCTGGACGAACCCCTGTCCAATCTGGATGCCCGTCTGAGACTGCAGACCCGTGAGGAGATCCGCCGTATTCAGAAAGAGACCGGCATCACCACCGTGTTCGTTACCCACGACCAGGAAGAGGCTATGTCCA